>JAZKAD010000058.1:0-632 GCA_040389305.1 Pseudomonadota bacterium
ATAACCTCATTCCACTCATACTCTGCCTCTGAGCATGGTTTTACTGACCGGACTTTCTCCACCATAACAAAAAGTCTGTTTATGAATTTATTGCACCCCTCAATTCCGCTGTCAGACCATTCCAAGTCTTTCTCCGGAGGGCTGTCTGAGAGAACGAACATACGCGCTGTGTCTGCCCCGTATTCACGTAGCATAGATTCAAGGTCTATAACATTATTCTTGGATTTACTCATTTTCTCAACGCTGCCAACAACAACCTTCTCTCCACGTTGTTGACGCGTCAGAGCATCGGCTGGATACAACCAATTTCCTTGCTCATCTTTATAGGTAGCATGAAGCACCATCCCTTGAGTAAGGAGGTTTTTGAAAGGCTCACGAACATTAAGATGACCAGCTTCCTGCATCACTTTCGTAAAAAATCTCGCATATAGAAGATGCATTACTGCATGCTCAACGCCCCCAATATATTGATCCACAGGCATCCAATAGTCACATTCTTCTCTATCCGTCATGCCTTCTGCATTGCTGGTGCAATTTCTTGCAAAATACCACGAAGATTCAAAAAACGTATCAAATGTGTCTGTTTCTCTAGTTGCATCCCTTTGACATTTCGGGCATTTCGTATTTTTCCA
>JAZKAD010000058.1:642-3155 GCA_040389305.1 Pseudomonadota bacterium
TAGGGTGGCTAAGAAGCGGATTCCCCTTCCCCGTAAAGATAACATCCCTAGGCAATGTCACGGGTAGGTCGCTGGATGGTACAGGAACGGCTCCACAAGAATCGCAATATATAATAGGGATAGGGCAACCCCAGAACCTTTGACGAGATACACCCCAGTCCTTAAGGCGGTAATTAACCACCCCCGCCCCATACCCTAAATCTTGTAGCTTAGCTATAGCAGCTTGCTTTGCAGCCTTTCTATCAAGCCCATTTAAAAATCCTGAGTTAATAATAACACCATCGCCTGTATAAGCAGCTTTAAGAACGTCTATTTCAGCTTCTTTATTCTCTATTACGCAGGTTATAGGGAGGCCCATTTTAAGGGAAAGTTCGTGATCGCGCTCATCATGTCCCGGGCAACCATATACAGCCCCAGTGCCATACTCCATAAGCACAAAATTCGCAATAATTACAGGAAGCTCGGTGCTATTATCGAATGGATGCAAAACTTTAAGCCCAGTGTCAACGCCTTCTTTTCCCGCCTTCTCAACATCAGCTGTAGTAGTACTACTCTGCGAGCATTTCTCTATAAACCCTTGTATTTCCGGTGTTTTTTGTACATATTTAGAAGCAATAGGATGGTTATATGCAATAGCTACAAAGCTCGCCCCAAAAAGAGTGTCAGGGCAAGTGGTGTATACAGATATTTCCGCTTCTTCCCTTCCAGCTATTTTAAATTTTACGTTTGCTCCCTCGGATTTGCCAATCCATTTTTCCTGCATAGTTTTTACACTACCCGGCCAGCCATCAAGATTTTTAATCTCAGAAAGTAACTCCTCCGCATAATCTGTTATTTTTAAAAACCATTGCTTTAGACTTTTACGCTCAACGAGAGCGCCAGAGCGCCAGCCGCGTCCATCTATAACCTGCTCATTCGCAAGCACTGTCTGATCTACAGGATCCCATGAAACTATAGATTCTTTTTGATAAGCAAGGCCTTTTTCGAGGAGTTCTAGGAAAAATTTTTGCTCATGTTTATAATAATCTGGATCACAGGTATTGACCTTTCGCGACCAATCATACGAGAGACCTAGGCGCTTTAATTGCTCCGTCATGGCGTCAATATTACTATATGTCCAATCTGCAGGATGCGTGTTATTAGCTATAGCGGCATTCTCAGCTGGAAGCCCAAAGGCATCAAAACCCATAGGATATAGGACGTTATACCCCTTAGCCCGTAGGTATCTACTAAGGACATCTCCTATGGAGTAGTTTCTAAGATGCCCAACATGGATTTTACCCGAAGGATATGGGAGCATCTCAAGTACATAATATTTAGGCTTATCTTGTGACACGTGAGCCGCAAAAACCCCTTTTTCTTCCCAAGTTTTTTGCCATTTTTGTTCGATTTCTGTAATATTCATAGACATATCCTTCATATAATGAGACGATTATAAGATATACTGGGTTTAGTTCAAGAGGCGTTTATGCTCAAAAGACGTTTTAGCTTGACCTTATACTATTAGAAATTTATTCTACACCTTCCAACTCCTTTAAGGTAAGACGTCAAATGCAACAATTCAGAGATTATTCTAAAATTATTCACCGTGAGGGTTATATTTTTGTTGTCCTCTTTGCTGCGGCCACATTTTTATTTTCGACTTTTAGCTCAAGTCTAGGTTGGATAGGATTTATCGCAACCTGTTGGTGCATATTTTTCTTCCGGAATCCAGAGCGCTGCACACCAATTACCGAAGGACTCGTCGTTGGTCCGGCAGATGGTATAATAACTTCTGTTACACTCACCCCTCCTCCTGCGGAGCTTAATTTAGGTGATGAGGAGATGCTAAAAATCAGCATTTTCCTAAATGTCATTGATGTGCATGTAAACCGCATCCCAGTCGATGGTAAAATTGCAGCTCTGCATTATCATCCTGGTAAGTTTTTTAATGCTTCTTTAGATAAAGCTAGTATTCACAATGAACGCCAATCTGTAGTTATTGAAACACCTAAAGGCGTTAAACTCGTTTGCGTTCAAATTGCTGGACTCATTGCAAGACGCATAGTTTGCGATCTTGAGGATGGAGATGAGGTACTTGCGGGACAAAGATATGGTATAATCAGATTTGGTAGTCGCGTAGACGTATATCTGCCTCGTAAAATAGTACCTTTAGTTGCCAAAGGACAAAGATGCGTTGGAGGAGAGACGATACTTGCTAATCTTAATTCTTCAAAAATATCTGAACCTAAGTTTGCTATACGGTAATATCAACTCAAAATGAGTAGCCTGTGCTACATATTAGAAAACCTAAGCTCCACAAACCCCTGCCTTTTATCAAACTTCTTCCGAATTTGATGACCATGCTAGGGCTTTGTATTGGGCTAAGCTCTATACGCTTTGCTCTGGATAGTAGATGGGAACTCGCTGTAACCTGTATAGTTATTGCATCTGTCATAGATGCAATAGACGGAAAACTTGCCAGGATGCTCTCCGCCACCAGTCATTTTGGCGCTGAGCTTGACTCCTTATGC
>JAZKAD010000059.1:0-2132 GCA_040389305.1 Pseudomonadota bacterium
GTCAGCAAAACACTATTATTGCTAAACAGGTACGTACTGATCTTCAACAGGTTGGATTTATGTTATTAAACGCAGAAATGTATCATAGAGTAGCTTATCCTGAGGCTGCAATTAAGGGATTATCACCATGTATTACTGAGCCCGATAGTCCGGCATCCAGAGATATCAGCGCTATAGTACAAGAAATCAATAAACTATTGTAACTCAAAAAGGGGAGGGGGGTTATGAGTCCTAAACAACTTGGATCAATTTTAGATAAATATCCTGCGGCAACTGCAGTAGGACAGATAAAAGCACTTGAAGTAAAAGAGATATACAAATTAGCACCAGTAAGCATCAAACCTTCAAAAACTCACATTGAGGAAATGGGAATACTGACAGTGCGTATGCCTTTGTCGCTAAAGACCGAAATACAAGATTATGTTAAAAAGCATAAAGGAGAGACGGAAAAAACTATCGTATTGAGGGCACTCAAAGATTTTGGGTTTAAAATTATAAAAGATGATTGGCTAGTTGATAAAAGGTCAACAAGGTAAGATATAACTACTTTTACAATTACAAATTACGCCTATCTATGGGTTTAATAATTTTTGATCAAAGATTTGTTGTGTCGGGGAAGATGCTCACTTGAAATATACTCAACAATTGACGTATAGCTTGCTACTGTGTGCGATGATAGCCTTTACTGGAGGCTAAATATTTTAGTACAAAATCTCACCTGTTGCGTTTTAGCAACACTATAAACAACACTTTTGCACATATTTGCACTTTTTTCTACATCAATACACTTTTTTTCACATTAGTACTTTACTTTGCCAAAAAAATTGGTAAGGTAAAGTTACATAATAATCAGCATGGTGTAATTAGAATGGCAACAAAAAAGGAAGATAAACAGGCTTTTAGTGTAAATTTTCCCAAAAGTTTAATAGAAGAAATAGACCAAATTTGTGCTGTTAATTGTGTTTCTCGCACTTCATGGCTCGTTAAAGCTGCACGAACCTTGCTTGAGCACGAGAGGATGAAGAGCAAAGAAGATATATTGGCCAAGTTAACAACAGATACGGAAAAACAAATGAGTATGTTGTAATAAGAAAGGGCGCAAAGCATCTGACACTTAGCACCCTAAAACAGATAAAAGAAAAATTTTAAACCTGCCCGGTTGATCTTTTCGCCTATCCGTATTCTTACGAGTATGATGATAGTATATTTTTTGTTTGGTGTCAAGTATTGATGTTTGCTCCTCAATTCAAGGAGGGAATATGATAAATGCTACCATAAACTGTTGCGATAGTGTCACAGTAACCACTTACTCTAACCACTTCACAGGTAATCTTATACCAAACTCTTGGTATCAAAGCATTACAACAAAAACAGGACGACCTGATACTGCTACTATTTCGATCTTATCTGAAATAGTCTACTGGTACAGACCAAATAGGGCAGGGGTCTCTAAGTTTCAGGGAGATGCCTGGCAAACCTCGTACGAACACTTCGAAAGAAAATTCAGCTATAACAGGGAGACAATAAGGCGTATCTTTGTCAAACTTGAGCAACTAGGTTTGGCTCATAGAGAACTAAGAACTGTTGGTAAGTTTGGGCAAAGGTATAATAATGTCCTTTTCATCCATCTAAATAGCAAACAATTGCAGCTTTTGACAGGATCCGACAACAAAAAAATTTGCACTTCAGACCACAAATCTCATACCCCCTCTCCACAAATTATAGGGGACTATATAGAAGATAAGACTAACTTTAAGAATATATCTAGATCTGATATATCTAATTTTTGTGCAAATAAAATTTTAGAAGGTGGGAATTTACAGCCATCATCGGAATCAGAAATAAATACTATGGCATCCTCCAATGAGTCAATTTTGGATGATCAAGGTCAGATAATTCCACAACAAGAGCCCATGAAAATAATGGAAGAGTCATCAATAATGACTCAAAGAAACTTACAAAGTGATTCGGTATCAAGCTATGAACACAAAAATCTTGAGGATGAGAATCATCATGAACAGGTTATTAGAAGCCTTAAGAGTGGATCACTTTTAAGAAAACCCATTTCAGCCTTCCACCCCCTTTCCGAAGAAGACGCAATTTATTTACGTAAATCCTCTGGCAGACCATTT
>JAZKAD010000060.1:0-10758 GCA_040389305.1 Pseudomonadota bacterium
GCCGTGTCTCAGTCCCAGTGTGGCTGATCATCCTCTCAGACCAGCTATAGATCGTAGCCTTGGTAAGCCATTACCTTACCAACTAGCTAATCTAACGCGGGCTCATCCATCAGCGATAAGATTTTGTATTTATACCAGTACTTTTTGGTGATTTTGTTGTCAAAACTCGTCTGCGCTTCTCAAGTACCTAAGTACGTTCCGATGCTCACCTTCGTTTTTCCTAAAAATCTCTCAAAAACTACCGCTATAAATACAAAATCTAAATCTTTCCTCCGTAGAGAATATACGGTATTAGCATCTGTTTCCAAATGTTGTTCCGTACTGATGGGTAGATTCCCACGCGTTACTCACCCGTTTGCCACTAACTTATCGGAGCAAGCCCCAATAAGTCCGTTCGACTTGCATGTGTTAAGCATACCGCCAGCGTTCGTTCTGAGCCAGGATCAAACTCTTAAGTTTGATTCTGTCTTATTTTTGTTGTTCAAAATTTTGACAGGTTTAATATCACTTACGTGATAAGTTTTGTACGCTGTCACTACCTTTATCTAATTATTTACTTGTCTTAAACAGCTGCGATGTTGTGCTTCGCGTTGTGGTAGGGGTAGTTATAACGATCTTGATCCCACCTGTCAACGACAATTTTGAAAAAAAATCGATCTTTTGCATAAAAGTTGCAATAAACATAAAAATCCCCATGTTTTTCCCCGTTTTACAAGGCTTTCTTACTCATTTCGTATATATTCCATTACACTTGAACAAATTTTGGAGGATTAAATATGACTATCAAAGGTAAGAATGCAATAGTAACTGGCTCTACTAGTGGAATCGGACTTGCAATTGCGCATAGCTTGGCTGCGGAAGGATGCAATATAATGCTAAATGGCTTCGGCGAAAAAGCTGCAATTGATGCATTGCTCATAGAATTACCAAAAACCTACGGGATTAAGGTTGAATATTCACCAGCTGATATGAGTAAACCAGAGGATATCTCCCAAATGGTAGAATATTGTATCAGAACATTAGGTAGTGCAGATATTTTAGTAAATAACGCGGGAATACAGTTTGTTGCCCCAATTGAAAATTTCTTGGAAGCAAAATGGGATGCAATATTAGCAATAAATCTATCTTCGGCTTTTCATTCAATTAAAGCCGCGGTCCCTGGCATGAGAGCAAATAACTTTGGACGCATTATTAATATAGCTTCTGCTCATGGTCTTGTAGCATCACGAGGCAAAGCTGCATATGTCGCTGCTAAACATGGCCTCGTTGGCCTTACTAAAGTAGTAGCTCTTGAGACTGCAGAATCAAATATTACTTGTAATGCGATTTGCCCTGGCTGGGTACATACTCCATTAGTACAAAAACAAATTGAAGACAATGCAAAGGCTGCTGGAATTTCAGTAGAGCAAGCAACGAATGATCTACTTGGAGAAAAACAACCAAATAAACGCTTCGCAAGACCCGAAGATATTGGTGGACTAGTAGTATTCTTGTGCAGCGACTATGGAAAGCCTATGACTGGAGAAATTTTATCTATAGATGGTGGATGGACAGCTCAATAACCGCCACATTTTATCCACTTACAATAAGCGTAAAAAGTCATGAAAAAAGAAGATATACTAAAAGCCGCATCCATGCCAATTATGAGTCCTAGCTTTCCTAAAGGACCATACCGCTTTGTTGATCGTGAATTCCTTGTGATTACTTACGAAACCGACGGCGCTATGCTAAGAGCGGCAGTACCAGAACCTCTTGAGCCTAATATAGATAATTTGATTTGCTTTGAATGGATCAATATGCCAGATAGTAGTGGTTTTGGGAGTTATACTGAAAGTGGCTGCATCATACCTTGCACTTATAAAGGAGAGGCGTGCAATTTTGTAGTTCAGATGTACTTAGACGATGAAGCTCCTATCGCAGCGGGACGAGAGATCTGGGGCTTTCCCAAAAAATATGCTCATCCTAAACTCGAAATCACTAAAGATACATTGACTGGCACTTTGCATTATGCGGGTCAACCAGTTGCCATTGGAACTATGGGATATAAGCATGAAAATTTAAGTATGGAGCATGATAAAACTCTACAAATGCTCGAAAAAACTCAAGTAAATCTGAAGCTTATACCCGGAGTAGATGGCACGCCTTGCATAGCGCAGTTGGTAGCTTACAATTTAACCGAAATTACCGTTAAAGGTTGTTGGTATGGCCCGGCCAGACTTCATTTAATACCTCACGTCAATGCTCCTGTTGCAGATTTCCCTGTAAAGCGCATTATAGGAGGTAAGCATATCATTGCCGATTTAACCCTGCCCTACGGCCGAATTATACATGATTATTTAAAGGAATAAATATGGGACCAAAAAAAACAATCTCAGATAAAAAGATAGTCGATAAAGACCAAACTAAGGTTTCTGAGAAAATCAATCTGCATTCTTATTTACATGACCATGCAGCAAAAACCCCTCCTCGCACCACCCCCTCGAAAGGCTCTGCCAAAGATACGCGGCTAGTGAGCCTTGCTCTACAAGGCGGTGGATCGCATGGAGCATATACTTGGGGGGTGTTAGATAGATTGCTTGAAGAGGAAAATCTTGAGATAGAAGGAATTAGCGGCACTAGCGCTGGAGCTATGAACGCCGCTGTAATGGTAGACGGCTATATAAAAAATGGCAGACCAGGAGCAAAAGAAGGGCTTAGAAATTTTTGGAGCGAAGTGAGTCGAATGGGGCAATATAGCCCCATGCATAACTCTCCGTTTCCAGGTACTCCTAATAACTGGAATCTAGACTCGTCTCCTGCATTTGTTATGTTTGATATCTTTACGCGCCTATTCTCACCATATCAAATAAATCCCATGAATATCAATCCACTGAAAAACATTGTGGAAAATTTGATAGATTTTGATGCCCTACAAAAATCGAACATGATAGACTTATTTGTAACAGCTACAAGTGTCACCACTGGCCAACCTCATGTATTTCATCACAAAGAAATTACAATAGATACTATAATGGGCTCCGCCTGCCTACCGTCTATGTTCCAAGCCGTAAAAATTGGAGATGACCATTATTGGGATGGGGGATATGCAGGAAACCCATCTATATGGCCCCTTACTTATCATTCCGATACCTCTGACATTGTCGTAGTAGAGATTAATCCCGTCAAACGCGAAACACTTCCAATGAATGGAAATGATGTTGCAAATCGCGTAAACGAGATAGCATTCAATGCTAGCCTCATCTCTGAGATAAGATCCATTCATCTGATCAATACACTGATAGAGAAGAAACATGTCTCGACTGATAGATATCGTAAATTGCATATACATCTTGTAGAAGCTCCAGATTCCATGCTTGAACTTAATGCATCTAGTAAGGTCAATACTAGCTGGGAGTTTTTGGAGCATCTGAAAGAGCTCGGGAGGAAATCTGCAG
This sequence comes from Pseudomonadota bacterium, assembly GCA_040389305.1. Taxonomy (GTDB): domain Bacteria; phylum Pseudomonadota; class Alphaproteobacteria; order Rickettsiales; family Rickettsiaceae; genus JAZKAD01. The sequence goes on from JAZKAD010000060.1 coordinate 3,435, forward strand.
AAAAATGGCTTAAACTAAATTTTGAACATCTTGGCGTTAAGTCTAGTGTAGATATCTACGATACATATCTTAAACACAGAAAACATCCATTCATAGAAGTGCGCAGAGACTAAGGCGTGCGGTCGTTTCATGGCGGCAAAGCAATCCAGCTACATGTCGTATTTTTGGATTGCTACGCTCATTATTGGTCGCTCGCTCTGCCGTTCACAATTACGCTTCTTGCTCAAGCTACTTCTTAATATCTAATATTTTAGAAAGCGCCGCATAACTCTCTTGCATTGGCATATTTTCTGTGGGTTTTTGGCTCAAAAATTTCTCAAGCTCTGAGTAGTATGATATAGCCATATCTACCTCAGGATCTGTACCTTTTTTATATGCGCCTAGCCTTATCATTTCAGCCATGTCACTATAAATAGAGAGCATTTTACGCGCAAAGACAACAATATCATTCTCAAGATCACTATTACATTTAGGCATCGCCCTAGACACGCTTCGGAGTACGTCCACAGCTGGGAAGCGCCCGCGTTCTGCAATAGTACGATCAAGGACTATATGACCATCCAAAATACCACGCACAGCATCACTAACTGGCTCATTTTGATCGTCACCTTCTACTAAAACTGTAAATAACCCGGTAATATTACCCTTCCCCGTCCCAGGGCCCGCGCGCTCAAGGAGTTTAGGCAATTCACTAAACACAGAAGGTGTATAACCCTTAGATGTAGGAGGCTCCCCTATAGCAAGCCCGATTTCACGCTGAGCCATAGCAAATCTCGTCATAGAATCTATAATACAAAGGACTTCTTTACCAAGATCTCTGAAATATTCTGCAACGCAAATAGTGACGTAAGCTGCGCGTTTACGAAGCAGAGCGGGCTCATCTCCTGTAGCGACTATAATTACCGCTTTTTTTAAGCCCTCGGCGCCTAAATATTCCTCGATAAATTCTTTTACTTCTCTACTTCTTTCACCTACCAAGCCAATGACCTTAACGTCAGTGTCTGCATATTTTGTAAGCATAGAAATCAACACCGATTTCCCGACTCCACTGCCCGCAAAAATACCCATACGCTGTCCAAAACAACAGCTAACAAAAGTATCGATTGCCCTCACCCCAAGGTCTATTTTTCCGCCGATTTTATTACGCTATCCAGAGCTTGGTGGCGGCGCTTTAATAGGATAACTTTTGAATCCATGCTTTAACGGACCTAAATCATCTATGGGCTTGCAAAAGCTATTCATCACCCTCCCCATCCAAGATTCATCCGGCATAATCATATTGTCAGAATCGCATACCTCAACAAGAGCGCCAGCGCCAATACCGTCAACTTCGCTGAAGGGCATAAGTAAAACAGTCTTGTCGTTGAATCCCACTACTTCACACATAACGTTTTCGCTATCATGAATAGAGGTTTCTATCTCGCATCTAGTTCCGATCTTTACAAAATCTGCAATACCCAAAGATTCTATGATCATGCCTTTAATTGATATTACTCTACCAAAAACACGAACAGGCTTTATGTTGCTTACTTGCTGATTTAAAGATTCTATGGCGCTTAATAAATCCATTAATTTGCATCCCAGGAGCGATAATTAAGAGCAGGAGAGAAAAAATTGCCTTGCATGTAATCGATCTTAGCATCAAGTAAAAACTTTGCTATTTCACCGGTTTCAACGAATTCTGCAACCGTTTTAGCTCCTAAATGTTCGGCAATATCGATTAAAGCTAGTACTAAATGTTGATTACGCTGGTTATCGGCAATGTCTCTGATAAAACTGCCATCTATTTTAATGACATCTATAGGTAAGCTTTGTAATTGCTTAAAAGACGTAAAACCTGTACCAAAATCGTCTAAGGCAATTTTACAACCCATGGATCTAAGTGTTTCCGTAAAATATTTAGTATATTCAAAATCCATATTCATTGATGTTTCAGTAATTTCTATAATCAAACGCTTAGCAACAGATCTATCAGACAGAAGCTCACGCGCTATACGCAGTAAATTTGGATCTGCAATCCCGGAGTTTGAAATGTTCACTGAGAGGCTGATGTTATGAGCGGCATGCAATTCACTTACTGCCATTTTAAGAACAGTCTGATCTATAACGTTATTAAGGCCAGATTTTTCTGCAATAGGCATAAAAGGTCCAACAGAAAGCACCTCCGCATTATGATTGGTTATTCTAAGGAGGCATTCATAATATGGAATAAATCCAGTAGCACGCTCGATAATGGGCTGATATGCAAAAGATAGATGTTTGTTATTTATAGCAGTCTGGAATTCCCTAAGTTTACTATAGTCTTCTCTTATTTTTAAGCGAGCCTCGGGGTCGAATGCCACGTAATAACCCGGCACCTCTGAGTTAATCAAGCCGTGTAATAGATTGGTGACAAGATGTTCGTCATCCACAATATCTGAGCTTGATAATCTGCATTGCAATATGATGTCTCTATGCACCTCAGAAAGATATGTCTGCAGGGCTTTGTATATGAAATAAGTAAATTCATCTAGCTGAAAAGTCTTGCTAGGCGATATTGCAAAAGAGATGTAACAACCTTCTCTAACTATGTCCGTAGTCTCTTGATATCCTAACGTTTGTATTTGCGATAAAAGCAGAGCATCTACCTCGGACATAAGACTTTCTAGCTCCGAGCTATTTAAGAGCATAGATAGCACTTCGTAGTTACAAATTTTAACGATAAAAAGTTTAGCCCCTTTTTTACTCTCGAAGCCCCGTATCAACTCCCGGCATTTTGTTTCTATCGTCGAGATTTTGGATTCTATCATGGACTTACTGCATTCTGTTTTAATACAACTTCTGCTTCGCTATCGCTGAGCCACTTCTTTTCTTTGACCAGGGTATTAAATTGTAACTCCGCCCTTTCCATATTAAGATCAGGACGGGGCTTGGTTAAGGCGGCATCGTAAATTACGCCCGTAAACTCTATGTCACCTCTTGCACAAAAGGATTTGACGGAATTAATATGATTCATCAAGATATCTACGGAAAGAATCTGATCGGGTTTGAAGTTTATATGATTAAGAAAAGCTTCTAGAACTTCCCCTTTTGACATGCTGTGGGTAAATAATAATCCCCTTCTATAAGACGGAAATCTGCCATCTATTGCAGCTAGATAATCATTGAAAATGATCGGCAAGGTATTGGGGAATACCCATGACAAATCTATTCCGAGACTTGCTAATTCACTCACTTGCCAATTTTCAAAAGACGGTATAACTCTATAATTATCTGCCCAGTCACTAGATATAGCTATGACGTTTACACCCTTGTCCTTTAGTATACTTATGACATCAAGAACTTTAGAATCTACTAAGGAAGACTTCCTAGATTGCAATTGAATGCCCATTAAATCTTCTGTGCTCGTATCAGAAGGAACCATGTTTAATTTCTGTATTAAGCTTTCCATGCTAGCCCTGTAGCGTGATTGTAAAATTTGATCATCAGGCCGAAGAATTACATCATCAATATTTAAAACAACTATGGACTTCGGAGTAAGCCTTTCAATTAAAGGCAGTATGACATCCCAATTATCGCATTTTAGGATTTTTTTGACCGCAAATACCTGGGGAGAAAATAGTGCCAGTATTAACACTGCTAAGACCTGTAATTTCCGCATGAACTTTAGATGTAAGTTAATTTATTAATTGCATACTATCACACATTTACTGGCATAACTACAAAATGTACGGAAGGAGCATCATCGGCTCTAATTAATATCGGAGAAGAAGCATCGTTAAGCTCCAAAGTTATCACACTGCTAGAAATAGAATGCAAGGCATCTAGGATATACCTGGGATTAAATCCAATCGACATGTCTGGACCAGAATAGGATGGCTCGCCTCCAGTGGAATTCATCATTATAACTTCATGAGCCTCCCCTTTAGCAGCCCCAGATGCATGTATTTCGATAGAAGTGCTTGTGCATACTATTTTTACTGCTCGAAATTTTTCAACAGTAACAGTAGCGACCCGGTCGATCGCATCTGCGAGCTCTTTAGCTTGTATACGAATCTTACGTTCATTACCCACGGGTATAAAGGCATGATATTCTGGAAAAGATCCATCTATAATTTTAGAAGTGAATGTAATAGCGCCCAGAGCAAATCTTACTTTATTTGACCCTATATGCATCTCTAAATTGCCATTGGATATATTCGGATCTTTAACAATTTTGATGAGCTCATGTACAGTTTTAGAAGGAAGGATGATGCCGAATTGAGGTAGGTTTTGCTCTATTTTTGCTGAAGCCATAGCCAGTCTATGACAATCAGTTGCAGCAGCTATTAGTGCATTAGGATCATTTGCATCAGAATGTAGATAGATACCCGTGAGGTTATATCTGGTCTCTTCGGTAGACATAGCATATTTCGTATGCTCAAGCAAAGCTGATAAGGCACTCGCCGAAAGATCAATACACGAAGAAGAGCCTATGTCTTCCATAATTGGAAAATCTTCGGCATCTAGAGTTGATATATTGAAGCTGCAATTCTTGCTATGAATATTTAGCCTAGACTCTGCCTCAAGAAATTGAAGAGATACTTCGGCATCTGGGATTTTTCGTATTATTTCGCTAAAGGTGATAGCTGGGACCGTAAGAGCTCCTGCTTCTTTAATGTGAGCGGGCACTTCTTGTACTAGTTCTAAATCAGAATCTGTAGCTGTTATTGCTATATTAGTCCCCTTGGTCTCGATCTTAAAATGCCCAAGGATAGGCAGAGTACCCCTCTTTTCAATTACTGAACTTGCTAAACTTAAAGCCCTTATCAGATCTTTAGTTGGTACTATGATATCTAGCGCCATAATTCTTCTCATTTATATCGCAAGCATGCTATCATACAAGCCCCCTCTAGTCCAAATAATTCCTAAATAAAAGAGTCACTTACAAAATTAACGCACCAACTTCGCTCTAATATCGGTACGGGTTGGAATTTCTACTGTAGCATAAAACATTTGGTGAGCAACATAACAAGTTGTGTGAACTTCATACATATAGAATCTTCTTGTTTTAGATTGTGAGAAGAATTATTTTATGGGAGGATTGCCCATTGAATTCATACAAAATCACTAATTCATGGTCGCCGTGAGCAAAAAATACGCGGAGAGCTTTCGCTATACAAAGTGCGCAGAATACAAAGTGCGTAGAGTGTTTATTGAAAACAACTGTGGTTTTTTTACCCCCCAAAGTGCCAAATAAGCGCTAAATAAGCGCTAAATTTGGATTAAACAGATAGTTGTATTTAGGGCGCTCTCCTCTTTTATAAAGCTATAATACCACAGATCTCTACCCCCCCCCTTCTTGTGGCTTTGTTAATACCCTCATATACTTTTAGCATAATTATATTATATCAATGGATTTGGCAATGGATTTAGATAAAATGAACAATAGTAGAATTAGGTTAGTTAATTATACGATGCTTCGTAAGAAAAAAGACAATGGAGTAAGGCATGGCAAAACAGCGCTCAAGAACCTTTTAGCAAGCACAGCTATAGTGACAGCAAGTCTTTGTTCTGAGACTTCCCTTGCGAACACAATCACTGTCTCTGCTGATAGTAGCTTCGTGAGCTTGGGTTTTTCTAATAACGATAGTATTCAGTTTACTACTGGCGGAGTAAAGCTAATAGCCGATATCAGCGCAAACACAAATGTAAATACAATAGACTTTGGTAGCTTTGCATCCACGTTAAGTTTACAAGGCGGAAGCAATGTCCTGACTTTTACTGGAGCCATCACAAACTCTAGCAATGCCACTCTTGACGTACAGTCCCCAATGAACTTCACCCTTGGTGGAGGAAAAGCCTTCGGAGGCTCTGGTAAAGCTGTAACACTAAAATCTATCACTGGTAATCAATTCTTCACCGCAGACTCTACCGGAGAAAATGGAACAGATTTAGGGGGCGGCTGTGGTGAAAATTCCAGTGATGGCGGATCTGGCGGCTCTCTTACTGTAACAAACGGAATCACATTAAGCAAAGCAACCGTAACGTTTATAAGTGGTAATACTACTGACCATGCTGGTGCTGGCTTTGGTGGTGGCAGTAGTTTTCTCAGCAATGGTGGCGCTGGCGGCACTCTTGCAGCTGGCACAATCTCTTTAACGGCAACGGGTGGAGGCGTAACATTCATAAGTGGTAATGCTACTAGCCGTGGTGGTGCTGGCTTTGGTGGTGGCCGCGGCGTTAATGGCAATGGCGGATCTGGCGGCGTTTTATATGTCAATAATCTAAATATCTCTTCGCTTAGTGTGGCAGACCTTAGTAATGGTAGTGGTGGCAAGAGCACCGGCGGTTTTGGCTTTGGAGGTGGCGCTGGCGCTGGCGCGGGCACCGGCGGTTCTGGCGGACTTCTCTACATCGCAAACTTTAAGTTAGGCGAGGGAAGTTCGATTAATCACTTCATAAATATCTACGGTGAAAATGGTGGCGCAGATGGGGCTGTCAAAGGCGGCGGCGGCGGTTCTATCGAGATTGGAACACTGACCCTTGCTGGCGCTAATTCAGTAGCTATGAATACTAAGCAAGGTAAAGATGGCAACTTGGGCGATAATTACAACAAAGCTTCTGGTGCTGGCGGAGCTGGAAGTACTGCCGGCGGGGCTGCACAAGGCGGACATGCTTACATCGGTAATCTTACTTTTGACATAAGCGATAGTACTAAAACAGTAACCTTTGGTTACTCATTTAATTTAATGGGATATCAGTATAAGAAAAATTCCGATGGCTCTATAGTTATGAAACCTATTACTGCTCCAAATGGTTCAACAATAAACGTTCCAGATACTACGAACTACTTTACTGGAAGTGGTGGAGTTATAAACGTAAAGCGGAGCATAAATGCGGGCGGGGCAAATACCACAGCAGCTTCTCCAACCTTGATTCTTGGTTATGAAGATAGTACGGCTACATATCCCGCTGGCTTAACCACGGATAATGCATGGACGTTAACCTTCTCTGGTCCTCTCAAGGTAGAGACATATTTTAACCCAAACTCGCTATCCGCAACACCTGTAAACACCTATGCAAATGCCAATGCAATTGCTGGAGATACAAGGGGGGATAGAGTTATTATAGGCGGCACTGTAAATACTACCAATGGCTCGGTGACAGGAGGAACTGATGGAGCTGTTGTTGGAGGCGGTAGTGTTAGAGTAAAAAACTATACCACGTTATCTCTTGCGGGTATTACTAGTATGGATGTCACTGTTCATGGATCTACTCCTATGCCACAACAAGGTACTGTTTATAGGTACTATAGTAAATTAGTTTGAAGTAGGGATTTGGAAAAATGCAACCAAAGCATCAA
>JAZKAD010000061.1:0-32710 GCA_040389305.1 Pseudomonadota bacterium
TTCATTTTTTTGACAAAACTAATCCTCCACTCGCTAATAAGTAGAGTGTATGCTACATAAGATACCATAGTGCCTAGAGTAACTAACGCAAAAAAGGCGCCATATTCGTACCATAGAAAGCCAGACACCATCGCCATTTCAAATATAGTCGGTATAATATTATGTAAAGAATACCATAGAATAGACTCTATACCCTTTGTTCCCCTCTCTATTGATCTACTGAGACCTCCAGTCTTCCTAGTGATATGAAATCTCATGCTAAGATCATGCAAGTGCCTGAAGACGTTAAGCGAGACTGTTCTGATCGCTCTTTGACCAACCCTTGAAAATATAACTCCCCTGAGTTCATTAAATATTTGCGATACTACCCTAGCCCCTCCATAAGACAGGAGGATTCCAATTAGAACCAAAGATGCCAAATCTCCAGATACTCCATCTACGGCATGTTTATAAGTTATGGGTATTAGCATAGCGATTGCTTTGCCAAGAATTAGGCATACAAGAGAGCCAGCGACGCGAAGACGAATTGCAGTATCGCTTGGCCATAAATAATGAGTCAAGCCCCAAAAAGAATGTAGTTTTTTCGAATGTTTCATAAATTGCTATTTTACCACTTCAACAAAGCAATTAGGTGTTTCATATAGCTTTAATTTTGTAATCCAGAATGGCTTTCCTGCGAATAATTTTGGCATAATCTTATCCATTAGGTAGGTGGCAATATTCTCAGCCGAAGGGTTATTTGGAAGATAATAAGGGGTTTGATTTGTAGCTTTTGCAATCTCTTCACCCAAAGCGCGATCTTCTTCGTGAAGGATGACGTTATGATCAAAGTATTCATCGATCCAGCCCTTCACCAAGCTTTTGATTTCGCCGAAATCTACAACAAAACCTAGCTCGTTTAACTCCTCGGATTCAGCCTGAACTTCAAGAACATAACGATGACCATGCAAGTATTTACATTTATTCTCATGCCCGATAACCCTGTGTCCCGCATCAAATTCTATTTTTCTAGTACAACTTATACGACTCATCTACTACTCCCCTTGCAAAATATCTACAGAAGTTGAGGTAATTCTAGCTACCCCACCTGAAATATGTAACGGCTCTATTTCTTTGTCATTATATATGCGCAAATCACCAGCTTTTAACTCTACTATCATAGGAGCATGAAGCGGTAAGACACCAAGCTCACCTTCTGCGCCAGGTATCACCACCATATCCGCATCAAAGACATGCTTGACTTCGGATAGGCTAATAATCCGAACTTTTAATTTAAGTACTTCGTCCATTTTTAATCCCTTATCTATGTATATTTTAAACTATACCATCTTTAACGCCGAGTCAAAGGCCGATCAAATATTGCATAGATTTGGAAGTAAAAAGGACTTTCTCGTGAGCTAGATGTCTATAAAAAAAGAGAAACATCTTGATGTCTGGCACTCAAAGCTTTATCATGCCATGCTGTTTTGGGGCCGTAGCTCAGCAGGATAGAGCGAGTGATTCCTAATCACTAGGTCGGAGGTTCGAATCCTCTCGGTCCCACCAAGATTTTTATAGTTACTCACCTAAATATTCTATTTTATTAAAAATCAGTTATAATTCAAGATGCATTCCGGATAGTAGAGTGGTATACTCCTTATCAAATTTATTATGGCGTCTTTATGAAACAAGAGATCAAACAAGCTAGTATTTTAGTATCCTTATTAGTTCTTTTATCAGGATGTCTTCCAATAGCATTTAGCGCGGCGACTGATACTACATTTAAAGCAGCGCGTGACGGAACAATCTCAAGCGCCGTAGATGACATTACTATAGCTGCAAAAATCCAAAAAGAGTTTATTTCGTCGGGTTTTAGAGAGCTTTATACCAAGATATCAGTTGAAGTTATCAAGGGCAGAGTGCTTTACACAGGAAGGGTGCAAACTGAAGAAGATATAATAAAAGCTGTGGAAATCGCATGGGCCCAAAACGGAGTGGTAGAAGTGATTAATGAACTCACAGTGGATGAAAATAGCGGGACATTCAATAGCGTACAATATGTAAAAGATACTTGGATTACTTCGCAAATCAAAGCCAAGAGTATAATGCATAGGGCTATAAAATTCGTAAATTATACAGTAGTAACCTCTAGTAGTATCGTATACATCTTCGGCATTGGCCGCTCGGAAGAAGAAATGGAAGAAATATCTCGTATTGCCGCTGAAACGGCTGGAGTTGAAAAGGTAGTAAACTACGTGAAACTCAAGGAATCTACTGAGTAATAACAAAATATATAGAAATTGGCATATAATGAGCTTTGAAGATAATTTAGCAAAAATTTTAGTAAGGCATGATGAGCTATCAAATAGGTTAGCATCCGGCGTAATGGGAGAGGAGTTTGTTAAATGCTCTAAGGAATTTTCTGAACTTAGCGCTGTAGTAGATACTATTAATTTATACAACTCACTAAAACAAGAAATTCTAGACCTTAAAGAAATTGCGACTAGTGATGACCCAGAGATGGCTACTATGGCTGAAGAGGATCTTCGCGAAGCGCAGAACAAATTGCCTTTTCTTGAGCGCGATATTAAGGTCGCCCTCTTGCCACGCGATGAAGCCGATATGAAGAATGCGATCTTGGAGATCAGGGCTGGCACCGGCGGAGAAGAAGCTGCGTTATTTGCCGCAACATTATTTGAAATGTATCAAAGATATGCAGATTCTAAGGGGTGGCGTTTTGAGATTTTATCTATTTCTGACACTGGAATTGGAGGATACAAAGAAGCCTCCGCTTCTATTGCTGGGAATGGTGTTTTTATGCGCCTTAAATTTGAATCGGGCGTGCATAGGGTGCAGCGCGTTCCTGACACTGAGTCTAGTGGACGGATTCATACATCTGCGGCGACAGTAGCAGTTCTTCCCGAGGCCGAAGAAGTAGATGTTAAAATAGAAGATAAAGATATTAGGATTGATACATATAGAGCCTCTGGCGCTGGCGGACAGCACGTGAACACTACAGATTCTGCAGTAAGGATTACGCATATTCCCACGGGCATAGTTGTTACACAACAAGATGAAAAATCTCAGCATAAAAACAAAGCGAAGGCTTTGAAAATCTTGCGTTCAAGAATATATGATGCAGAACGTGAAAAACTCCAGAAAGAGCGTGATGCTTCGCGTAAAACTCAGGTAGGTTCAGGAGATAGGTCTGAGCGTATCCGCACCTATAATTTCCCTCAAGGTAGAGTAAGTGATCATAGGATCAATATGACTTTATATAAAATAGAGGACGTCGTTAAAAACGGCAATCTCGACGAATTTATAAATGCATTAATCGCAGATGACGAAGCTACAAAACTTGCAGAAGGTGCTGATTTTTAAGTTGTAGATGCGCATTATCCTTGCGCATGCAGGAGTCCGACATTCCGCTGAGTTAAACTAGACTTAACGTGAGTTTGGCGTAAGAGTCATATCATTATACCAGATAATGGTATAAGTTGTAAAAGCCCAAACACATATGAAACTTTCCGCGAGGGAAAAATAGATCTGGCTAGCGCACATTAGGCGGAGTGTCAGGGAACCATACGCATCAAGTTAAGCTCCAATTGGCTATTAAATGGGAACAATGATGATAAAAAAGGCGTGAATTAGTATTCTCATGAATCATTTGAGTATTATAGATATACTAATTATACTCTATATAGTATCAACACAAGAATCTGTGTGGCCCACCAAACCCGACTCACTTGCGTTAGAAGAATCAAGATCTCTATCCATATCCCATTCTTCATATTCAATATCTTCATCTAGTAAACTAGACACCCCTCCATCTTCACTGCCATTAGCACTATACGTAATATCTGAAGCAACAACACTTTGCCTAGATACTCGTTCTAGTGAAGCTAGCTCTTCTTGTAGCCTTGAGTCATGATAGGTGCTACTTTTTGAAATTATTCCTTGCACCTTAGGATGATGTATATTAGTACGCGCAAGATGGGTTATCTCGTGATATAAAGCATCATACTGAAGTTTTGGATTTTTGAACTCTACGGCTCTTACATATGACTCCAGTGCCTTTATCTCAAGTTCTTGTTTATTTCCTGAATCAGACTGACTCCATTTTTGATACAAAATACCAAGCTTCTTATGAGCACAAGAATATTTGAAGTTATATTCGAGTACTTTTTTATAATAACCTTCAGCTTTTTCAACGCCGCCATGAGCAAAATCACCAGTACTATAAAGATGCGATGCTATCATATTTGCAAGATGGAGATATGATGTAATATGAGAAGGATCTGCAGTTATTGCTTTTTCATAAAAACTTTGTGCTTTCTCTAGTTTTCCAGATTTGCTATACAGATCAGCAGTATCACAGAAAATCATTGATGTTTTTCTGCGAGAGTCTGCCATGCCTGCTATCACGTCTATTATTGTATCTTGTTCATAAGATGTAACTGCTTCTAGGATATCTTGTGTTACAGCGATAGGAGTAGATAAATACAATTCTTGTACTGACTGTGTATCGCCATTAGCTATTGCATCAATCAAGCCTTGCACCATTACTTCCGGAAGATACGCGTGAACCACTGACTTCATTGCTGGAGATAGGTCCTCAAGATCGACATGTTCTCGGAATGTAGAGAGCATAGAGTGTACTGATATATTGTACGCCTCCGATCCTCTATCTTCTGGTAGTGATGCTCTGAAGTACTTCAATAAAGCATCTAGCATTTCTGGTGAATCACGGGAAATAGCAAGGCGTATGCACATAAGACCATCGTCATCTTTCGTAATATCCTTACCAGGATTGTCATCTAGTAAGTCCTTGACTTCTTTTGGACAATTCCACCTACAGTAAGTGCGTAAATCTGAAAACATAATATTCCTGAATCTATAAATTAAGGTATTAAACCAGCAAGTTCAGCTTCGTAATCGTCATGTTGCGTTTGCAAGTCTTGGTGAGCTAGCGTTAATTTACTCATCAATTGCCCATTGATGTCATCGTCCAATTGCACTAAAGCTCGTAAAGTATCAATAAGTGATAATGTAGAATCATCAACTGCTGCTAAATATTGTTGCTTGAGTACTGCACGTAGAGCGGGATCAGTTTTTTCAAACATCTTCAGTTTTTGATCTACGGCTGCTTGGATTTTAGCAAAATCTTCCTGAGCTAAAAGACTAGATGTCTGCTTAATACGCAATGGCATTTTTGCTTCAACAATAGCTTGATCTATGGTATCCATATTTGTCACTCTTACAACAACCGGATGTTTTTCGATGCTTTTTTTATCAAAAGTTGTAATTGGAATATGCAGAAATCCAAAAGCTAACTTAACTGCTACATCAGTGCAATCTCTGTACTTATCAAATGCGTATCCAGTTTGAGTTTTGATTTTAGGAGGAGCATATGGTTTGTATATCTCTATTTTTCCATGTAATGTCTTGACCCGTGGCAAGGCCGGAGTATGTGCAGCTAGTTCATTATTAAAGTCTGTATTTGCAAGATGACTGCTGTACAAAAAGTTACTTGGGTCAACGACTAGTATTTCGCTAGTACCTCTATACGACACTACGGTGTGAGTGATAGGATGACCTGATGATGGATCTACATTAATAGTCTCGCCACTAGTTCTCTCAAAAATATCAACCAGAACTGTTTGAGCTCCCCCTCCTCCACTTGTGCCACATAAATGCTCAATAGCCTCAGTAATGATAGTTTTCTCTAGAGTATCTAATACAGCAGCGCTAGAAGCGGTTGATAGATAATTTGTGGTACTAGCGGTAGAGGCTGCTTTGGGCGCTGTTGTCATTGCAGCTAAAGCGGCATGACCTGGTCCTATCATCTCTGCATTGATTTTAAACCTTAGCACTCTATTACCACAGTACTCATATTCTTCTAATGACCTTACAGAGGTAAGGCCGCTAGGATCATCTGCGATCAGAGTAACAGATTGTAGCGTTCTTGGAGTGATTGATCCTTTACTTACTTCATCCACAACTACTTTGCACGCGATATAAGAAGGATCAGTAGGATCTAGATCTCTTGTTGACCCAAAAGGCAATTTGAGTTTAAATTTTGGCATTTTATGCAACCCATGATTGTATTTATCTGTATAAATATACAGAGTATAACATAATTTAAAGAAAAAATACTATTCAAATAAAAACATCAAATTTTGTAAAAGTCCGGACGCATATGAAAGAATTCAACGTCCTAGATCCTAAAACAAAAGTAATGGCATCTGATGTCAGTAGTAACGCTACATCTAAAGCGGCAGCTAAGTTCCTCCGTAAAGTAATAAAAGAAATGCCATTCCCTATCAAATCAACAAGAACTTCTAGAGGTAGCGTGAATAGTCTCAAGTAGTATTAACTTATACAGCACTATAACTACTGGACTTTTTTTAATATCTTAGCTATATTCTATACGCATAATTCATCATATTTAAGACCATGACAGAGAGCCAAATTATCTCAGAAATTTCTCCAGAAATCGCGCCAGAGATCGCGATAGTAAGCTTCTATTCTTTTGTCAAAATCGAAGAGCCAGAAATGCTTATTCCTAAGATTCTTTTGGTGGGCAAAAAGAAGTCATTGCGTGGTACTATTTTGATAGCGAAAGAAGGGTTTAATGGATCCATTTCTGGGCCCCTAGATAAAACTGAAATCCTTTTGGAAGCTATCACTAATCTGACAAATGCATCTGATGTTAATGTAAAAATTAATTACTCAAAAGAACATCCGTTCCACAAACTCAAAGTCAAACTAAAGCCAGAGATTATATCTATGGGGATTGATCAGTTTGAGGTGGCAGGAAATACCGGAGAATATATCGAAACCAAAGACTGGGATGAATTTATCAGTCGTGATGATGTGATATTAGTAGATACGCGTAATGACTATGAAGTTGAAGTTGGGACTTTCGAGAAAGCTATCGATCCTAAGACTGAAACTTTTAAACAGTTCCCTGAGTGGGCTAAAGCAAATAGTGATTTGTTTAAGGACAAAAAAATTGCTATGTGCTGCACGGGTGGCGTTAGATGCGAGAAATCTACAGCCTATATGAAGTCTCTTGGATACAACGAAGTATATCATCTCAAGGGTGGCATTTTGCAGTATCTAGAAGATACGGGAAATCAAAATGGCAAATGGAGAGGTGAGTGCTTTGTATTTGACGATAGAAGAGCTGTGGATGATGATCTAGCTCCTGCGGATATTATACCAAATTCCAGATTAAATTAGATAATTGATTTTTTATGAAGGCTGCGCAAGCCTATAAATAATAGGTGCGCAAAGCCGAGTTAAAAATCGATTAGATCATTTAAAAATGGAACTTGGTATCACATAAAATCACCGACATTCTCCAAAAACAGCCTTGCTCTATGAGATTTAGGTTTTAAAAAAAAATCTTCGGTCTTTTGATCGCATAAAATCTGCCCAGCGTCCATAAAAATAATCCGGTCCGCTACTTTATGAGCGAACTTTAAGTGATGCGTCACCACAACTACCGTCATATCCTTTTTTAAGTTTAATATTGCGTCGCAAACATCTTTAATTACTTCTGGATCTAGGGCTGATGTAGGTTCATCAAAAAACATGACTTCGGGTCTCATCATCAGAGCCCTTGCTATGGCGACTCTTTGTTTCTGCCCACCAGACAAATCATTGGGCATAGCCTCTGCTTTACTTTTTAGGCCAAAATACGAAAGAAGCTCCAAAGCTCTATTAAATGCTTCAGCTGGGTCTTGATGCAATACCTTCAAAGGCGCGTAAGTAAGATTCTGGATTGCATTCATGTGAGGGAAAAGATGACAATGCTGGAATACCATTCCAATCTTGAGTCTAAGCGCCTTGCTACTACGCATAGTTAGTTTGTGATCATCGATATAGATGGCGCCTCTACTTGGCTTATCCAAGGTGTTAATAAGACGCAAAAGCGTTGTCTTTCCGCTTCCAGAAGGTCCTATAATCGCCAAGGTCTCATTTTTATTAATATTAAAATTTGCATCTTTTAATACATATTCTCCTGCATATTTTTTCGTCAAATTTTCTATTCTAATCATAGTGCGAGCCTTTTTTCTAAAACTCTTGCAAGCATGCTAAAGAATGTAACGAGGATATAATAGCATATAGCCGCCGTGATCATGGGCGCGAAGAATGAGAAGCTCTCGGCCGAAATCATTTGTGCCCGGCGCATCAAATCCTCCTCCCCAAGCACTGAAATCAGAGCTGATTCCTTAAGTAAGTTAATAAGTTCATTTATTAGAGGCGGAAGAACCTTGCGCAATGCTTGTGGCAGAATAATATCCCGCATAGCTACTTTATCCGAAATCCCCAAAACCTTTGCGGCTTCAAATTGCCCAGGATCAATTGCCCCGATTCCCGCCCTGATAATTTCAGAAACATAAGCTCCTGAATTCAAAGAAAATGCAATAGTGCCCGCAACAAATACCGACATCTTGATCCCAAGTAAAATAGGGAATCCGTTATAAACTATCATTAACTGGATAAGCAAGGGTGTGCCGCGAAAAATTGAGGTATAAAAATCCGCAAAGCATCCAAGAGATTTATATTTACTAGTCTTGAATATAGCCAGGATAATGCCGATACATAATCCACAAAATACAGCAATAATACTGTATTTTAAGGTAATTATTGAACCTTGCATTATGAACCATATTTTGGGCCAAAAAGCGATGACGGAATCAAACATTAGATGTACCATATTCATAAGCTCCCTTAGCCACAAAAACTGCAGGGCCCGTCATCAAGACATCGTCATTCTGCATAGACATATTAAGCTCGCCTAGTTCGAATTTTACCACTCCTTCATTTCCTACAAAGCCAAGTTTTTTAGCAGCTGCATAGCTTGCCGATGCTCCACTTCCGCATGCAAGAGTAAAACCATCACCACGCTCCCAGACTTTTAAATCAATTTTACCATTTTCTACCTTGGCGAAGTTGACATTTATTCCCCCGGGGAACAATGGATGATGCTCTAGAGCCTGGCCGATTAATGCTTGGTCTGCATCAGACAGATCAGATTTAAAGATTACTAGATGCGGATTGCCTACAAAAGCGCAGATAGCTTCTCTCGGGTCTAGCTTATAAAATGCTGATAATTCCCATAATGTAGATTCACTCGGCATCCATGATTCATTAAAGCTAACGGATCCCATATTGACCGTGACACTTCCATCGTTATTTAAAGCAGCTGGAAGTTTTCTACCTTGCACATTAATGATAATATGTTTTTTCCCTATAAGCTTCGTAAGGCATCTTGTGCCATTGCCGCAAGCCCCCGCACTAGAACCATCTTGGTTATAGATAAACATCTCATATTCATCAGAGCCTAGCTCGCTATATAAAATAAGCTGATCGCAGCCTATGCCTGTGCGCCTGTTGGAGATTTCCTTTGCAAAAGCAGAGACATCGACATTTGGCGGAAGCTGCGATTTATGCAGGAGGACAAAATCATTCCCAAGGCCATGCATTTTGAAGAATTCTATCATTTTCAATACTGGAATTTTGGTTTATTATATATTGGCCCCAGGGTAATTTCAATGGATATACTTTAAAATGGCGAAACCAATCATAGGCATTACTTTAGACCATCACATAGACGAAGAAGGATTCGCTTATGCCCCGCGCCCATGGTACGCATTAAGGCAGGATTATTCTCAGATAGTTAGTGCAAGCGGCGGTATACCTGTATTTCTATCTTACGATACTTCGCCGCAGGATATATTACCTGTAATCGATGGCTTGATCATTTCTGGGGGTGATTTCGCTATACCACCAAAACTCTATGGTCATGAGATTAAATACTCTAAGCTTCGCGAAGGAAAAGAGCGTGCAATGTATGAGATAGAGCTTACGCTTCGCGCCTTGGAGATGCAAATTCCATTCTTAGGAATATGCAATGGGCTTCAAGTTTTAAATGTTGCTCTTGGTGGAACTCTCATTCAAGATATTGAGGAATTAAGGCCCGGAAGCATTTCTCATATGCAGCCATCTCCCAAAAATATACCTTATCACCCAATTGCCGTTAAACCAAATACTAAGCTATTTGAGATAGCAAATGATCGAGCCGATTGGATGGTAACTTCCACGCATCATCAAGCTATAGATGATCTTGGACAAGGCCTCGTCGTGTCAGCTTATGCTCCAGACAGTCTAGTAGAGGCAGTAGAGCTTGAAGGAGAAGAGTTTGTGCTAGGCGTCGAATGGCATCCGGAATATGGAGCAACTGAACTTGACAAAGGTATGTTTAAAGCTCTTATTAATGCTTCCACTATAAATGCCTCAAAGGTTAATGCATGAGATCACGCCAAACTTCTTTCGTCTTCACGATGGATACGTATAGCATTAATTTTAACAAATCATAAGCGTTACAATGTATCATCTGAGCAGGATTCATAAACATTTTCCCCCCGTGATCTTTAATGCATTTGTGAAAGGCGACGTGCTCGCAATCCTCCTGCAAAGAATCATATAAACAATCCTTGATTTTATCGCGCTTATAAAATGCGAGCCCCCCAAAACAAGAATCAACTGGCATTAAATCTTGAGTTGCTGGAATAACTTGTTGCATTTCTGGTATAATTACCTGCCAATATTTTTCTTCTCCTACTTCATATTGAGTATAAGGAAAATCTTTACTGCGAAAAGCAAAGGCATCATACATACGACCCCCTCTATTTAATCCATTAGAGCAAACTGCATCCCAGCGACCTATCTCTGAAAATGAATGCCTAATCCCACGCAAATCAAAGCCATAAGGCATATCCATATCAACTACCCTTAACATGTCAAAGTCCTTATACTTAGGGGTGTTAAGCTCCTTGAGATAGTGGTTCCTGGCCTCTGCCATAAATTTTATACTAGGGCGCTTTTTATTATGAAAATCTTTTGTAATAATAGTGACTTTAGCATTATCTAAAGACCATTTCTTAAGAAGATCTTTCGCGCCATCTTTTGAGTCGTTTTCAAAAAGCAGTATTCTATAATCAGCAAATTCTTCTCCTATAGCCTGAAGGTGCTTTTTCATAGTCTCAAAAAAAACCGCATTGTCTCTTGTAATCGCGCAAATAACAATTTTATGCTTGGACATCTCTACTTTGCCACGCTCTAACAGATCCTGATTCAAGACGTCAAGGGCTGGTATTTTTGAAGATTGCTCTTCATCCAAAAGCATACGTACTCTTGGATAGGACAGGATAATCAGAGCAATCATCGAAGCGACAAAGAGAGCCTTAAGTGCGAGAGCAAGAAATGAGAATAACTGCTGCAATATGATCAAGGCTTTTTTCATGAAATATCTTATCTCAGCAGGGGAGTATTTAATTGTAGCGTAGATTTTAAACTGCCGGAGTTTTTCAGCTTTGAATATTTTTGTCAAGTACAATAGCTTTAGAGCTCACAGGATAAAGAAACTTTGAAACTTATTGAGGTTTTTCTTTTGCCCTCGCCTCGAAATATTATATAGTAAACGATATAAATATTGGAGCAGACAAATGATACGCGCATTTATAGGCCTTGCGCTAATTTTTGTGGCTGGAAGCGTTTGCGCTTCTGAGCCCCTTCCTTGGCAAATGGGTTTTCAACCAGCAGCCACTCCTATCATGCAAGAAATAGAGCATCTGCATCACTTTCTTATGATCATCATGGGAGGCGTAGTAGTCGTAGTTTTGGGGTTGCTGATATATGTATGTCTTAGATTTAATGCTAAGGCAAATCCTATACCAAATAAGTTTTCTCATAATGTAGTTATAGAAATTATCTGGACTGTGGTACCCGCGATCTTGCTTGTAATTATCGCCATACCTTCGTTTCGCACCTTAAGCTTTGCTGAAACTATGCCTCCTGTAGATCTTACAATCAAGGTTGTTGGCAAACAATGGTATTGGACCTACTCTTATCCCGATAATGGTGCTTTTGAATTTGATAGCTATCTTATACCGCAAGAGAAATTACTCCCTGGGCAAAAAAGGCTTTTGGATGTTGATAATAGGATGGTGATTCCAGCTGGTAAGGTTGTAAGATTTTTAATCACTGCTGCGGATGTAATACATAGTTTTGGAGTGCCAGCTTTTGGGTTAAAAACGGATGCAATACCTGGCAGAGTAAACGAGGCTTGGATTAAAGTGGATAAGCCCGGAGTATACTATGGACAATGTTCTGAGCTATGCGGTGTGAACCATGGCTTTATGCCCATTGCCATAGAAGTGGTTTCTAATGAAGAGTTTGATGCTTGGGTTACTACATCTAAGCAGAAATTCGCGAGTAATGATAATACAATGCATTTAGCATCTAATCCTTAAAGAGGTATAAATAATGGAAGTTTTTATAATACTGGCAATAGTGGTTGTTATTGCTCTTTGGCAAATGATTAAAATAGTGCCACAACAAGAGGCTTGGGTAGTTGAAAGACTCGGTAGATTTGACGCGGTACTAGAACCAGGCCTTACTTTTTTAGTGCCACTAATACAGCGCGTAGCTTATAAGCATACCCTAAAGGAACAAGCCATGGATGTTCATGCTCAAACCGCTATCTCTGGCGACAATGTTACGTTGCTAATTGACGGTGTTTTATATGTGAAAATTATTGACGCCAAAGCCGCTTCTTACGGGGTAAGCAACCCATATTACGCCATCACGCAACTTGCGCAAACTACGATGAGATCAGAAATCGGAAAACTTGCCCTTGATCAAACATTCGAAGAGCGCGATACTTTAAATGCAGCGATCGTGACTGCTATAAATCAAGCGGCAAAAGCTTGGGGCATACAATGTATGCGCTATGAAATTAAAGATATCCAGCCCCCTCAAACAATTTTGAAAGCAATGGAACTTCAAGTTGCTGCGGAACGTCAAAAGCGCGCGAATGTTCTAGAATCAGAGGGCCAAAAGCAAGCTACTATTAACCATGCAGAAGCTGAAAAAGCAGAAACTGTACTTGCATCAGAGGCCTCTTATATAGGCCAAGTCAATAGAGCAAGGGGCGAAGCCGAGGCAATACTGCTAGTCGCTGATGCAAATGCAAAAGGTATCGAAATAGTCGCTAAATCTCTGAAGCAAGCTGGAGGTTCTGACGCGGCGTCCCTTAAGGTTGCAGAACAATATGTTGCGGCATTTTCGCAGCTGGCTAAACAAAGCAACACTATCATCGTCCCCTCTAATGTTGGGGATGCGGGTTCGGCTATAGCTCAGGCGCTTGGAATTTTTGGGGCAATTAAGTCTGCTAAAAAAGACTAGGAATGGTATGGCTTTAAAACTCGCTTCTTGGAACGTAAACTCTATAAGATCACGTATCGAGCATGTTTTATTGTTTTTAAATAAGGAAGACCCAGATATCCTACTTCTTCAAGAGACCAAGTGCGAGGATGTAGGATTTCCAGAGGAATCTTTTTTAGGTCACCCTTATAACATCTCTAAATTCGGACAAAAAAGCTATAATGGCGTGGCCGTTTTATCCAAAATGCCTGTGGATGAAATAAAAACAAATTTTCCTGGTAACCCCTGCGAAGATCAAGCAAGATTTATAGAAATCACATGCCAAACTAGTATTGGCTATACTAGGATTATTTCAGTATATGTTCCAAATGGAGGAAGTATTGGTAGCGATAAATTTGCCATTAAACTTCAATTTTACGATGCTCTAACAAATTATCTGACGTCTATCAAGCGCTCAGATGAACATCTTATCATAGGCGGGGATTTTAACGTATCTCCTTTTGATATAGATGTATATTCCCCTCAAGATTGTGCAAATACTCTTTGCTTTAGTGGAATCGAAAAGAACAAATTCCGCAGCTTATTAAATAGTGGCTTTGAAGATTTATACAGGTTATATGCGCCTCACGCGCAGGAATTCAGCTGGTGGGACTATAGAGCCGGAGCTTTTGCTAAGGATCTTGGGCTAAGGATAGATATGATTTTAGCTTCGCCTCATTCTGCTGATATGCTACTCAATTGCTATATTGCTAAGTATTATAGAACCTTAGAAAAGCCCTCGGATCATGCGCCTGTAGTTGCTGTGTTTGGCTCTACTTCTTAAATATCTACAATCACTCTTCTTCTTTGAATCTCTCAAGCGGTTTTATCGCATCTTTTCCTACATCAACTCCAAGAGACTGGATATTTCTAGCTTTTGGTAGGAAATTGCGGTTAAAAGATCCAGAAAATTTGTCGTAATTATTCACAAGAGATTGAATATTTGATCCTAGCTTTTGCGAATGATCCGCAAGAACCGCTATTGAACCAAGTAACTTCCTTACCTCTTCTATAATAAGTTTATGGTTTTCGGTGCGTAAGTGATCGTTAATCTGAAATTTTGCAAAAGACAGCATATTCATAAGCCCCGCCGGACCTACTGGGAAAATGTTATGAGACCAAGCCTTTTGAATGAACTGTGGATCGACCGCAGAAATATGCTCTAACGCAGATTCTGTAGGCAAGAACATCAGGGTTATGACATTACTAAAATGTTGAGATTTTAAATGATAATGCGACAATGTATTATCTGCATATTCTTTAGATATAAGACTTTTAAGATGAGAATTCATAGTCTTCATAAGTTGGCTTGAGAGGGCAGACTTAGCGTCATCATCGGCAGCGCCCTCCATCTCACATAGGAACTTTGACGCCTTAGCGTCTATTACCATTAAATTATTGCTAGGCAAAAAAATTATAGCATCGGGGCGGAATTTTTCTTCCCCCCGACCAGTCAATGTATGTTGCATACTAAAATCTAAGCTAGATCTAAGGCCCGAAGATTTAAGAATATTTTCCAGAGTAATTTCAGCAAGTTTTCCGGCGCCAGCTGGCGACAGTAAAGATCGTCTGATAACATCCACTGTAGATTTAGATTGATCAACTTCCTTATTCAGGGCAGATACCATGACTACTAACTTTTCGAACTCGGTGTGAAACTTCTCTGTAGTGGTTGAGATATTTTTCTCAGCCATCTGCCTAGACTCTTGACTTTCCTGTTTATGCATTTCTATAAGCTGCTTTGACAAAAGCCCTCCGAGATCTACAAGCGATGCTTTAGCAGAATCAAAAGCTTCTTTCCTAGCTCTATCTTGATCATTGCTAGCTTTAGTGAGATACTCTATTTGACTTGTAAGATCTTGAATTTGCCTTAAATGCTCTATTTGATCCCGAGACAGAGTATCTATCAAAGCTTTTTGACTAACATTCTCTGCTACTGTGAGTTTAAGATGCATTCTAAGGCTTGCGATAATGTATAATAAGACGGCAAGCACTCCGAAGACAATAAGGGGCAATGCGTTATCTAATATTGATTCTGGTAAGAACTCTAGTAAAATGTTCATAATATTTATCGTTGATAATCTTTCTAAAGCAAAATCTACTCTGTAAAATCTACAGTGTCACTGTGAATTTTATACATTCGTAGCATGAATTTTCTAAATGATAACTAGATAAAAGAGCAATGCTGAAAAACGACTTGGAAAAGGTCATTATTTGAGTTAGTATAAATTCATCCAAGTAACAGGTAATCCATGTCTCCTCAAATCATTGAGCTTTTACTTTTCGCAGCTGTTGCGTTTTTTTTAATAAACAAGTTGATGTCTATACTAGGCACCACAACGAAAGAAGAGCAAGCAAGGTTTAAGGACTCTATCTTTGGGGAACCTAGTGCATTAAAAGATGTCACATCTAAGTCAGAAGAGATTAAGCTTGTACAAGAAAATTTGGATGAAGGCGTAGTAGTCTCCGAAAACAAAGTTTCTATTTTAGAAAACTTACATACAGTAAGAAGCCGCATGCCTAGCTTTGAACTTACAAGATTTGTCGGCAATGCACGTACTGCTTGCAGGATGCTTATAGGAGCGCTTCAAGCAAGCGATAAAAAGACCTTAGAGCAATTTGTAGACAAAAGATTTATCAAGTCCTTTGAGACTATGTCTGGCAAATACGAAGCTTTTACAGAAAATACTTCCTTGGATGCTAAGGTATCTGAGCTTTATATGTTTGGGCATAATGTCTTCGTCAAAATCCTTTTTACTACGACTCCTAATTTTAGCGAAGAATGGACTTTTACAAAAAATATACAGAACCAAGATCCAGATTGGTTTCTAAGTAGTATTACTTAAAGCCCCCGCTCACGATAGGCGAATTTATGACAAATCTTGTACCCTTACGTAAAAATACCGATAAATTGCTGAGGCCGGATTGGATCAAGGTTAAAGCTCCCACCTCCCCCGTTTACCTATCTACAAGAGATATTGCGCGTAGCCTTAAACTAAACACCGTTTGCGAAGAGGCTGCCTGTCCTAATATAGGCGAATGCTGGTCTAAGAAACATGCTACAATGATGATTCTTGGGTCTACTTGCACAAGAGCTTGTAGTTTTTGCAATATCAAAACAGGGCGGCCAGATTTGCTCGATCCTCATGAGCCAGAAAGGCTGGCAGAGGCCGTTTTGAAGCTGGGCCTTACTCATGTTGTTATAACTTCTGTAGATCGGGATGATTTAGAAGATGGCGGCGCTGCTCATTTTGCTGAATGCATCCTGAATATACGTAAACTTACTCCAAATACGACTATTGAGGTATTAACCCCTGATTTTCTTCGCAAGAAAAATGCCCCCGAAATCGTGATAGATGCAAAACCCGATGTATATAATCACAACATAGAAACTGTACCATCTCTATATCACAGCATCAGGCCAGGTGCTCGTTATTACAACTCCTTAAGTCTTCTACACAGCGTAAAAAAGCGCGACCCTGAAATCTTTACTAAATCCGGTATTATGCTTGGCCTTGGTGAGACAAACGAAGAAGTTACACAGGTAATGGATGATCTTCGCGCTGCGGAAGTAGATTTCCTAACGATTGGGCAATATCTGCAGCCAACAGAGCGCCACGCCTCTTTGCAACGCTACGTTTCTCCGGATGAGTTTGATTATCTTGGAAGAGTAGCGAAAACCAAAGGATTCTTGATGGTATCATCTAGTCCCCTCACCCGCTCGTCATATCACGCTGGTGATGATTTTATAAAACTTAAAGCTGAGCGCCTTGCAAGGTCTGTGTAGTGTGAATATATTCGAGCGAAATATCTTAGGTATCTATGGGGAATTTGGTAAAATTTGGCTCAAGGACCTCCCTCAAATTATTGCTAAATATTCTAATACTTGGAACCTCACTAACCTAGAGCCCGTCAAAAATCTTTCGTATAACTATGTATTATCTGGCCTTCAAAACGGTAATGATGTTATTTTGAAGCTAAGCCCAGATAGCAATGCATTGCTGCGAGAAAAAATAGCGCTAGGGGTTTTTCAAGGTCATGGCGGAGTAGAAATTATATCATATACAGATGATGCACTTCTACTTAAGAGAGTTATGCCCGGTTACTCCTTGCAAAAAAACTTTCCAAGTGATGATGAGGAATGCATTAAAATTGCTTGCGATGTAATGAGTCGCCTACATCAATCTATGTCTTTAATATCTGATTTTCCTGATTTAAGATCTTTATTCAAAACACTTGATAAGGACTTAGGTATTGAGGATCGATATCTTTTGAAAGCGAGGCAGCTGCGGGACAAGCTACTCGCGATGTCAGTAGAGCAAGTTTTTCTTCATGGAGATCTGCATCAAGATAATATATTAAAAGATGCAGAGGGATGGAGTGCAATAGACCCCAAAGGTATCATTGGAGATCCAGTATATGAAGCTACTGCTTTCATACGTAACCCTATTACAGAACTCGCAGCCACCCCTAATGCTTCAGATATAATAGCCCGCAGAATAGTTCAATGTTCGGAGTATTTCGATATATCTCCTTTCTATCTTACTGAATGGTGTTTTTGCCAATCAGTTCTCAGCCTTGCTTGGTGCCTCGAGGATAATACAGAAGCTGCGCATGATGTGAAGATGGTAGAGATTATGTATAATATCACGCACCCCATTCTTAAATAAAACCAGAGTTTTGGGAAGACTCAGCTGCGTTAACTTTTAATCTGGAATTCGGTATGACTTGACAAAAAGCTCAACTATAGTAACATATCAGTAATTAAATTTTAATTTGAGGTAGATTATGCCAGGAATATTTGGAAAAGGTGGAGCGCTCGATAAAGCAGCACGCAAGTTGGATAAAGCTACTGCTGTTGGTGGGCATCAGATCTCGCATGTATTAAATCCAGATTCTCTAGGGCATAAAGAAGCTGTACAGACTTGGGGCGAGGCAGTTGGGTTTAGAGATTCACAAGCAACTACGCAAACAACTCCACCGCCTGCGGCTGTTGCAATAGGAGGTGATCAACCTACAACTCTCAACCCTCAGCTCACATCTCAAACACCCGCTTCTCAGAACACCCCTTCTTCGCTTTCTACTAATGCCACCGAGCTAATGCACGCAGAAGAAGAGGCGGACTTAGAAGAACTCACTTTGCCTCCATCCAATGTACCCTCCGCATCTATCCAAGCTCCAGAAGCTTTAGATTCAACTAATTGGCCTAGAGATCCCTCTACATTAGCGCGATATTACCTTGCTTTAGCTGACGAGCAGAAAACTCCCGAAACTATGCATACAATGGTCACTTGGTTGGGCCCAGAAGGAAAACCAAAATTTATACAAACCCTGATACCACCAGACCTGATAGCACCAGAAGAGATAGACACTACAATGACCGGAGTAGATGCGCATAGCTCCGATCCTAGCGCATAAGCAGCATTGACATAACATTGATTCAGTAGTGGATCCCCGCGTCTATGCGGGGAAGACGCTGAACTCTACAAACTTCTTTGGGAAGTAGATTTTGAAGTATTAGGAGGAAGAGTTTTTTTAGCCAATTCTCCGAGCTTTGTTTGAGCATTTTTAAACACCATGATCTCAGGAGACTCTTTCACTATTTGATGCAATTTTCTTTCTTCTTTGCTATAAAAAAGCTTAGGACATAGGTCTTTAATTTTATCCTTAATCAAATTACATCTCTCCTTGAATCCGAGATTCTTGCCAGCGATATCTAGAGATTTGCGCATCATGTGATCAGCGGTTTTTTCGGCGGCCTCTTTGTTATCAGAAAAGGCGATAAGAACAGTGGTTACCGTATCCTTCATCCCCTTTTTATCCTCTTCGCTTATTTTGCTCGCACTTATCATTGTAGCAAGATTTTGAGCAATATATTCCTGCGCTAAATGACGTATCTCTTGCGAATCTTCTTGCCCTTTGATAACAGATTGAAATTCTTCTGGTGTAATGTTGCCTAGTTTATGAGATTTAGCAACTTTCTGGCAAAACGCTAATTTTGTTTCTGGATCCTCTGATTTAAACACGCCACTAGCTAAGCTTCGGATCTCTTCCTCGGTCCCGTATTTTACTACCACCTCTGCGGCCAAAGCCCGGCGTTTAGTATTATCCGAATTCAGCATATCGCTTACGAGACGTTGCGCTGATTCCAAAGGATTGGCTTTGAGTAGTAAGTCTATTTCTTCTACGGTAGCGGAGTCACCTTGAGTTAACGCAGATTTTGCGCATTGCGAGCTACGTGAATCATTTATCAGATATTTTATGCCGTCAAGGTCTCCACAATCTCTTAGGGTCGGTAGTACTTGAGCCATCATACGGTCGCTACTATTTTGCGCAGCAGCTTCTAACATGAACGTCCTCGCGCTCACCTCTTCTTCTTTTAAAACCTCTTCCATAATGTCTGCAAAGGCTTCAGGGTTAGAGCATAGAACTTTTTTGAAGCTTGTTTCGTATTCTGTATCGTTTCTAGATTTCGCATCCTCTATGCCATCAATTATCTCAGCAATATCTCGCACCTTGATATGCATTTCCAATAGCCCCTTCGTTACTTCGCTGATCGCCGCCATAAAACCTCTATATATTAATGCATTAATCATATTAACTTAATATTGTAACAAGCTCAAGTTATTGTTACATTTAAAAGAGCCCGAGGTAATGTTATACTTTGACTACGCATTTTATAAATGCTAGAATGCTCAGCAAAATAATTGTGGAGTAAGTCTATTTCTTCGTCTCGTAATCATCAATTTCCGCGCGCAAATAAAGAAATTAGAGCGGCTCAAGTCCGCCTTGTTGATGAACAAGGTGAAATGCTAGGCATTGTCAGGCTAGATGAGGCACTTCTAGCAGCAGCAAAAGTATCACTAGATCTTGTTGAAATTTCTCCACAGGCCGAACCTCCAGTATGCAAAATAATGGATTTCGGTAAGTACAAGTACGAGAGCAAAAAGCGCCTCCAAGACTCTAGAAAAAAACAGAAAACTATTTCTATCAAAGAGATCAAATTCCGTCCTAATATTGGGCAGGGGGATTTTAATATCAAAGTACGCAATATCAGAAAATTCTTAGAGGAAGGCGATAAAGTTCGTATTTCTCTGTGGTTTAGAGGGCGTGAAATTGTGCATAATGAACTCGGAATGCAAGTCTTTCAACGCATTTTAGTAGAGCTAGAAGATATCGCTAAAACTGAGTTAGAACCCAAGATGGAAGGCAAGCAAATGTTAATGATTTTGGTTCCTAAAGTCCAATAGATAGATGAAGGTGAGATCACCATGGATGCACCTTCTAAGCTCCGCGATATAAGTCAGAAATGCGTTATCGCTATTGATGGTACATCTGCATCTGGCAAAGGAACTCTGGCATTCATAATCGCAAAGCGCTTCGGGCTTGTGCATTGTCAAAGTAGCGTCTTCTATAGATATTTAGCAGCATGCGCTATAGAGCAAAATATCCTTGATGATAAAAAAGCCTTGATAGAACTCTCAAAGGCATGCAGAGGCGCCACCGACTCTCCTGAATTATATACCGAACATGTAACAGAGGTTACATCCATTATCTCTGCTATACCCGAAGTTCGTCAAAATCTTTACCAAGCTCAGAGAGGTTTTTTAACAAAACACCTGCGCGTAGTTATGGATGGCCGAGATATCGGAACTGTTATAGCTCCGGATGCTCACATCAAAATTTATGTAACAGCGAATCTAAAAACTCGCGCAGAGCGAAGATATAATCAACTTATCTCTTCGGGTAATCGGGCTATTCTTTCTGATGTTATGCAAAAACTCGAGAAGCGCGATCAAAGAGATAGCGAGCGCGAAGTAGCTCCTCTTTTAAAGGCCCCGGATGCGATTGTTCTAGATACTACTCATATCTCTCCAGAGGAAGCAGTGGAAAAATTGTTAAGCCTTATCTAATACCATTTCCCAGATTAAATTAGATAATTGATTTTTTTTGCGAAGACTGCGTAAGCCTATAAGTAATAGGTGCGCAAAGCCGAGTTAAAAAATCGATTAGATCATTTAAAAATGGAACTTGGTATAATTTAAAAATGGAACTTGGTATAACAAAGAGTAGGCATGGGTGAAAGCAACTCATCTAAGCCCTTGGGTCTAGTTCTGCAAAGTCATTGTTGAAAAGCCTAATTATCCATTGGTTGTCGCCATCATTGTCACTTTTACTCTTTGCAATGTCATGGCATTTTATGAGCAAATCCGTATCTCGAGCAAGGTCAGCAAATTTAAATTCTATCTGCCCACTTTGCTTAGTACCTAGCACCTCTCCTCCTCCCCGCAAAAGCAAATCCTGTTCTGCAATATAAAAACCATCGTTACTGCTGCGCATAACTTCTAGCCTAGTTTTAACCATGCCAGCCAAGTATTCATATAGCAATATACAATAAGATTGTAAATCTCCTCTACCAACGCGCCCACGAAGCTGATGAAGCTGAGCAAGGCCAAATCTTTCTGCATTTTCCACGACCATGAGGGTGGCATTTGGTACATCTATGCCCACTTCAATCACCGTAGTTGCAACAAGTATTTGCATCTCTCCCGCTTTAAATCCCTGCATCACGGAGTCTTTGTCATCAGGCGCTAGTTTTCCATGAATTAGCCCAACTTTCCCCGGAAATATTTCATTAAGAGCATTGAACCTAGTCACCACATCATGTATGGAGGACTCCGTATCTTCGGCTTGTTCAATTGCAGGACAAACCCAATATACTTGCTCATGCGACTCTACTTTCCGCCTAAGCGACTCTATCACCTCCCCCATCTTGCTGCGGCTTTTAAGTAGCGTGATAATTTCTGGTCTGCTTGTTGGTTTAGCAGTTAATTTCGACACCGACATATCGCCGAATGCAGTCATCGTAAGGCTTCTTGGAATGGGCGTTGCAGTCATTACGAGCAAATCCGGATGCTCTGCCTTACCAAGCAGCTCCATGCGCTGCTTCACACCAAATTTATGCTGCTCATCAATGATGATATAGCCAAGGTCTTTAAAAATTACTTGAGTCTGAAATAGGGCGTGGGTACCTATCAGAATTAAAATCTCGCCGCTAGCGAGTTTTTCTAAGATCTCCCTCCGCTCCCGCGCCTTAGTTTTACCCGTCAGAAGCGCTATGGGGATATTCATGTTTTGGAGGGCCTTTTCAAAAAAAAGAAAATGCTGATTGGAAAGCAAATCTGTGGGCGCCATTAAAGCTGACTGCACGCCTTTATTTGCAGCATTGAGCATTGTCATTAAGGCTACTAATGTTTTGCCGGAGCCGACATCCCCTTGTAGCATCTGACTCATCCTAGTGGGAGAGATTTGCTCATCCTCTATTTCCTTTATAACGTCTTTCTGACCTTGGCTTAGCTCAAACCCTAAGTTATCCAAAACCTGTCTCTGCATAGCCTCTGCTTTAGAAAAAGCCCTACCCCGCTCCGTCTTATTATTTTGCCTGATAAACGCAAGAGACAATTGATTGGAAAGTAGTTCATAATATGCAAGTATCCGATTATGCTTATCTATTTCAGAAAGGTCCACTGGAGAATGTATATGACGCAGGGAAGAAAGTATGGGTAGTATCTTAGCGTGTAGATTGTTTATACCTTCCACCGCCTCTAAAACTCTTAGAATATATCCATGCAATTGCTTATTATGAAGGCCGTAAGTCAAGGGATATACTGGCTCTATACCATAAGCTCTACTGCTATCTACTATAAAATCTGGATGAGAAATTTGGTAATAAAAGTCATTCCACTCAACTTTGCCTTCGATAGTTTTTTTAGCTCCAACGCGCAATGTATTAAAAATCCAAGCTGGAATTTTATTGAAAAATACTAAAGTAATGTCGCCAGTTGCATTGTCTGCGTAAATTTTAGTAGGCGTACCACGTTTTTTGGGCAAGACAATTTCCCTAATAGTAACCTCAGCGATGATGCGCTCTCCTGACTTTAAACGCGAGAGGTTTGGGGTGGTGTTTCTTGTGATATAGCTATGTGGCTTATGCAAAAGCAGATCTATATTTGAGAATATGCCTAGCCTATGCAAAGCATCTTTGGTATGAGATTGAAGCCTAATTTGAGACTCTATCGCTTGAAACAAAATATCCATAGTTAATACGATAACTCTTCTATGAGCATGATAAAACTAGCTTTAGGGTCAAGATCGTAATGGGTGAGATTATGCGTAATTTTAGTTATTCTTCCAAATTTATGCAATAAATCTACCGAAGATTGCTCGCCCTTTGTGACTCCATCTCTTATCATCGCCATAGCGCTTCTGGCCAAATCCACTACAAAGTCCTTATCTATTTTACCTGAAAGTTTTTGAATAAAAAGCTGATGATCTTTTATATATTTCAGTAATTCTGTATAGTCTTCTTGAACTATAGAGGCATTTACAGCCATTTTTTGACATCTAGATCTAATGGTTGGAAGCATGCTATGAGGAGAGGAGGTAAGAAGGAAAATAATATTTCCCTCTCCTGGCTCTTCAAGAAGTTTGAGGCAGCAGTTTGCGGCATTTACATTCATCAAATCCGCTTTATAGATCACGGCAATTTTATATCTGCCCTCGCCGTTTTTAGTACTCAAAAAACTCTGAAGTTTCCTAATCTGATCAACCCCTATATGCTTAGCTATGTTACCAGAGGCATTATCTTGTAGCTCCACAATATAAAAGTTTGGATTATGCTCTATAGGAAGATTGGACGCGAATACGCCTTGCGCAAAATCTTTCACTTTTTTTAGAGCAAGCGGGGCGTCGCCTCCAATAATCCAGGAATGAGCGAATCTACCTGATTGAAAAATCCGAAACAAATTATTATCTGCCGTCACATGCACCCTAGTATGGTTTATATATAAATCTACCATTTATATAGCGGTTGTCTAGAGGGTATTATTAAAAAACATTTGTATACTTCTACTGACGCAGCCTATAAACAATATTTTTTTGTTTCTCTCTTGAACTATCGTTTGAAACACATATATACATAGCACAAGTCGATACCAAGACTAACATTTAGAAAGTTAGTGTAAGGCATGGACAAGATTACACAAACCCTATTTAAGGAGATTATATATGAACTTCAAACCGCTACATGATCGCGTTGCCGTAGAGCCGCTAGAACAAGAAGAAAAAACTGCTGGTGGTATCATAATCCCAGATAGTGCAAAAGAAAAACCTATGCAAGGTAAAATCGTCGCTGTAGGCAGCGGTACTCGCTCCGATGATGGTAAAGTAACGCCACTAGAGCTAAAAGTTGGCGACGTTGTTTTATATGGCAAATGGGCTGGCACAGAAGTTAAGATCGATAGTAAGACTCTGATGATTATGAAAGAATCAGATATCATGGGAATCATTACTAAATAACTGTAATTTAAGGAGAATAAAATATGGCTAAAATAATTGACCATGGCACAGAAGCTCGCGAAGAAATCCTAAGAGGAGTAGACATTCTGGCAAATACTGTAAAAGTAACCCTTGGGCCTAAAGGCAGAAATGTTGCGATTGAACAATCTTTTGGCGCCCCGCGTGTTACTAAAGATGGTGTTACTGTTGCTAAAGCTATCGAAATTAAAAACAAAAAACGTAATCTAGGCGCTCAGCTTGTAAAATCAGTGGCAAGTAAAACTGCGGATGTTGCAGGTGATGGTACAACAACTGCAACCGTTTTGACTCAAGCAATAGCTAGAGAAGGTCATAAATCAGTTGTAGCTGGTTTGAATCCAATGGATATCAAGCGTGGAATTGACCTCGCAGTCGCAGCGGTTCTCGAAGAAGTCAAACGCTCTAGTAAAAAAATTAGCAGCCAAAGCGAAATAGCGCAAGTTGGTACGATTTCTGCAAACGGCGACAAAGAAATCGGCGACAAAATTGCAGAAGCTATGGAAAAAGTTGGTAAGGAAGGCGTGATCACCGTGGAAGAAGCAAAGAGCTTTAACTTCGAAGTGGACGTAGTAGAAGGCATGATGTTTGATCGCGGATATCTATCTCCTTACTTTGTCACCAATTCTGAAAAAATGATTACAGAACTGGATAACCCATTCATCTTAATTTTTGAAAAAAAATTATCAGGACTTCAGCAAATCCTTCCCTTGCTTGAATCAGTCGTTCAATCGTCTCGCCCTCTTCTTATCATCGCAGAAGATGTAGAAGGTGAAGCGCTTGCAACTCTAGTAGTTAATAAACTACGTGGCGGCCTGAAAGTTGCTGCTGTGAAAGCTCCTGGTTTTGGTGATAGAAGAAAAGCTATGCTTGAAGATATCGCAATTCTTACAGCGGGCCAACTGATCAGTGATGATCTTGGAATGAAGCTTGAAAATGTTAATGCTCAAATGCTTGGCAGCGCTAAGAAAGTAGTAATCACCAAAGACAATACTACTATCATCGATGGCAATGGTTCTAAAGTTGACATTGAATCTCGTTGCAACCAACTACGTCATCAAATCGAAGAAACTTCTTCTGATTATGACAAAGAAAAACTTAATGAGCGTCTTGCGAAGCTTGCAGGCGGCGTAGCTGTACTGAAAGTTGGCGGCGCAACAGAGGTTGAAGTCAAAGAGCGCAAGGACCGTGTGCATGATGCTTTGCATGCTACAAGAGCGGCTGTTGAAGAAGGAATTGTCGCTGGTGGCGGCGTTACATTATTCTACGCAGCAAGAGCTTTAGATAATCTTAAATACGATAATGAAGATCAGAAAGCTGGTATTAATATCGTGAAGCGCGCGTTACAAGCTCCTCTTCGTCAGATCGTAGAAAATGCTGGCATGGACGGTGCTATAGTTGTTGGTAAATTGTCTGAAAGCAAAGATTTTGCTCTAGGATTCAATGCGCAAACTATGGAATATACCGACATGTTTAAAGCTGGTATTATCGATCCTACTAAAGTTGTACGTACTGCTCTTCAAGATGCTGCATCTGTTGCATCTCTGATCATTACAACAGAAGCCATAATCACAGATGAGCCTGCGGATGAAGCTCAAGGCGCTGGTGGGCGCGGTGGTATGCCTGGTGGAATGGGCGGTATGGGCGGAATGGGCGGAATGGATTTCTAAACCACTCCTAAAATATTTGCTCTAAAATACTTGCCCTAAGTATTTACTTTTACCGAGGTCATCCCCCGCTTATAATTAGCGGGGGATTTTTTTTATATATATACATGATATCATTATCTTCTAAAGTCCATCAAAATATGGAATCCTTCAACTTGCCATCTAATGCCCGAATTGCCGTAGCAGTTTCCGGGGGGGCAGATTCTGTTGCCCTGCTTCTTCTACTAAAAGAGGCGCCTTGGAATACTCAAATTACAGCTATTACTGTAAATCATAATCTAAGGTACGAGGCGGCTGAGGAAGCTGATTACGTGAAATCCATATGCGAGGAGCGCCAAATAGATCATCACACCTTAGCCTGGGAGCACGAGGATATCAGTAGCAATATTCAAGGGGCAGCAAGAGATGCTAGATATCAGCTTATGACTTCATGGTGCAAAGAAAATAATATTAGCTATTTGCTTACAGCTCATCATGCAGATGACCAAATAGAGAATTTTTTCATTCGCCTAGGGAAGGCTAGTGGGATTTTTGGGCTTAGCTCTGGGAAGATGAATGTTATAAACGATATTATGATTATAAGACCATTACTCGGGCCTTTGTTTGGGATATATAAAGAGGAACTCAAATCCCATCTTCTTGCCCAAAAGGTAGAGTGGCGCGAAGATCCTTCCAATAATGATGCCAAGTATCTGCGCAGCCAAATTAGAGAATGGATCGCTAAAAAGCCGGAAGCTCTAGAAAAACAAAGAATACTGCAAAGCATAGAGTACTTAAGCCTTGCCGCTGATTACATACAGGAAGATTTCGTTGAATTACTCAAAAAAAATACGACAATATACAAAGAAGGCTACGCTAAATATAAAGTAGATCCAGAGAATCATGCTTTACTTAAGCATATGGTGTTATCGCATCTACTCACTACAATCAGTGGCCAAGTCATCCAGCCAAGGAGCGATGCAGTGAAGCGGGCAGTGAGCGCTACGAAAACTACGCTTCATGGATGCATTCTCAGTAATAATAGCAACATACTGACCATATATCGCGAATTCGGAAGAACTAAGCCTAAATCAACGCCTCTTCATATAGACATCAAGTGGGACTCGCGGTGGAAATGCTCGCATAGTATGGATGGTTTTTTCGTTGACTGCTTATCTATGGAAGAATACATAAAGCTTAAAACCAATCCGGATATAGAGAAGTTACTACAATCAGTACCTAAAAATGCTTTATTTACTATTCCAGTGATCCGCGATCTTGAAAAACTTATAGCCATACCACATATAGCTTACTATACTGATAAGCATTTAGAACATATCACTTTTTCTTTTGAGGCGAATTATATATCTCGCCTCACGAATTTTACAAGGACTTTACTATGAATAATCAGACAAGGAATATCTTAATTTGGGCTGGAGTTGTTTTAGGCCTAGTTCTCCTTTTCAACAGCATGCAATGGGATGGCCTTGGTGGCAGCAAGAATAATATTCCTCTCTCTGAATTTTTAACTAAAGCCGAAGAAAAGCAAGTAAGTAGTATCAAAATTCAAGGACGTAGTTTAGATGGCGAGCTAAATGATGGTACAAGCTTTACGACATACATCGGAGATTATCACGGTCTTGTTGATAGATTAAGCGACAAAGATATACGTATCGATGTAATGCCTCCTGATACTAAAATGAATTCTTTATTTAGTATTTTGATTTCTTGGTTCCCTATGCTTCTTTTAATAGGAGTATGGGTTTTTTTCATGCGCCAGATGGGTGGTGGCGGACGTGGCGGCGCTATGGGATTCGGAAAATCTAAAGCTAAACTTCTTTCTACTAAAGGCCCCAAAGTCACTTTTAATGACGTAGCTGGCATTGACGAGGCAAAAGAAGAACTTCAAGAAATAGTAGATTTTCTTCGTGATCCTAGCAAATATCAAAAACTTGGTGGCAAAATACCAAAGGGCTGCCTCCTTATTGGCCCCCCAGGGACCGGTAAAACTCTGCTTGCAAGAGCAATTGCAGGGGAAGCTAACGTACCATTCTTTAGTATCTCTGGATCTGATTTCGTTGAAATGTTCGTAGGCGTTGGCGCAAGCAGGGTGCGCGATATGTTCGAACAAGGTAAACGCAACGCTCCTTGCATCATCTTTATCGATGAAATAGATGCCGTTGGAAGACATAGAGGTATTGGCATGGGAGGCGGGAATGATGAGCGCGAACAAACGCTTAATCAAATGCTTGTGGAAATGGATGGCTTTGAATCCAATGAAGGTGTTGTAATTATTGCAGCAACTAACCGTCCAGATGTATTGGATCAGGCTCTTCTTCGCCCAGGACGTTTTGATCGCCAAATCACAGTACCAAACCCCGATTTAAATGGCCGCGAAAAAGTACTAACTGTTCACCTTACCAAAATTAAGCATGCTAATAAAATTGATGCTAGAGTGATAGCTAGAGGCACGCCCGGCTTTTCAGGAGCAGAGCTTGCGAACCTCGTAAATGAAGCCGCTCTTCTTGCGGCTCGTAAGGGTAAAAAAGAAGTGGATATGTCTGATCTTGAAGAGGCCAAAGACAAGGTCATGATGGGACCTGAGCGTCGCTCAATTGGTATGTCAGATGAAGAGAAAAAACTCACAGCTTATCACGAAGGCGGACATGCTCTTGTTGGAATTCATCTTCCCGCATCCGATCCTATCCATAAAGCAACTATTATACCTCGTGGTAGAGCTCTTGGTATGGTAATGCGCCTTCCAGAAAATGATAGATTTTCTATGGCTCGTGATAGAATGGAAGCTGATATCGCAGTTGCTATGGCCGGCAGGGTTGCTGAAGAGCTGATATTCGGGCATGATAAAGTCACTTCCGGTGCATCTTCTGATATACAAATGGCTACTAAAATGGCAAGAGCTATGGTTACAGAATGGGGCCTTAGCACGAAAATTGGCACTATTTATCATGGAACTAGTGGCGATGATATGTACACTGGAAAATCAAATGCTGCTCGCTCAGAATACACCTCTGAAATCATTGATACTGAGGTTAAAAATATTATAGACACTGGATATAATGTCGCTAAAAAAATTCTGACGAAGCATTTAGATCAACTCCATTTGCTAGCTGCTACTCTAATAGAGCGCGAAACTTTATCGGGGTTTCAGATTAAAAATCTATTAGCAGGACAACATCTTGATCATATAGACGAAGAAATTATACCCGAAGTCAAAGCCCCAGCTAAAACAAGGGCAAAGACAAAGCCATCTTCTTAAGAATATAGAGACATATGCAATTTATAGATGAAGCAAGAATTTTCATAAAAAGTGGCAACGGAGGCAATGGCTGCGTCAGTTTTCGTCGCGAGAAATATGTCGACATGGGCGGACCTAACGGTGGCGATGGTGGACGCGGAGGAAGCATTGTTATAGAGGCTGATTCCAGCATCAATACGTTACTGCATTTTCGATATAAACAAGTTTTTAAAGCTAAAAATGGCGAAGGCGGCAAGGGCAGTAATTGTACCGGCGCCTCGCGCGAGGATCTTGTTCTCAAAGTTCCAATTGGTACACAAGTTTTTTCAGAAGACGAGCATTTAATGCATGACTTTACCTCTGATGGTCAAAGTTACACCATCTTAAAAGGTGGCTCTGGTGGACTTGGTAACACCCACTTCAAATCCTCTGTCAACCAGGCTCCGCGCAGAACTACAAACGGAGAAGAAGGACAGGAGCTCTGGGTTTTACTCAAGCTCAAAATCATCTCTGATGCTGGGCTTGTGGGCCTTCCTAACGCAGGTAAATCTACATTCTTGTCTCGTGTTACCGCTGCAAAGCCTAAAATAGCAGATTATCCCTTCACTACCCTAACCCCTGGTCTTGGGGTTGTGCGTCAGGACGAAGAGGAATTTGTACTTGCGGATATTCCAGGCCTTATAGAAGGTGCGCATTTAGGACAAGGCCTTGGGGATAAATTCTTAAAACATATAGAACGCGCTGGGGTGATACTCCATTTGATAGATGGAACAGACGAAGATGTGGTCAGCAATTATCTTGTAATCAGAAAGGAGCTTGAATCTTACTCCGAAGCTCTTGCCTCTACAAAAGAAATAGTCGCTCTTAATAAATGCGATGCCCTCACCGAAGAAGAAATTAAAGCGAAAATTAAAGCTTTAGAGAAAGCGACTAAAGACAAGGTTCACTCTATCTCTAGTCATACCGGTGATGGAGTCAAGGAAGTCTTACGCATGCTGCAAGAAGAGATAAGAACGAAAGAGGAATAGGATTATTTTTCCTATCCGCTAGATTCCACTTCAAGGCACACTTCTGATGCTAATATTTTGGATAGGATTTTCGAGAATGCCCAAGGAAAGCGTCACTTTCGAATTATACCAATTCTCATTTTAATACAGCACCTGAAAGCCCCTAAGGCTTAGCACTCTTGAATTGCGCGGATCGTTACGCTTTTCAAAATGACAAAACTCAATAACACTGACTTCGCTATGCGATGATAAGGGGGCTGGAGAACTTTGGCGCAGAATGATGGGATATTACTTATGCCTGTGGATGACTCGACCTTTTGTCAGGTCATATGGCGTCATTTCAACGGTGACGTTATCACCGGCTAAGATACGGATTCTGTTTTTGCGCATTTTGCCGGAGGTATGAGCTAAGATCATATGACCATTCTCAAGCTTGACGCGAAAATTCGCATTTGGGAGTAATTCTATTACTACGCCAGCAAATTCAATCAACTCTTCTTTTGTCATGAAAACTCTAAATGAAAGTGGCTCCCCGGGCCGGGCTCGAACCAGCGACCGAACGGTTAACAGCCGTTTGCTCTACCACTGAGCTACCGAGGAACGAATACCATCAATATACTTGAGGTGATTAGTTATATACCAAATCTAAGTTGAAAGGTCTAGTATTTTTTGCATTTTATCGCAATTTTACTCAAATTATATTTGTATATAATATAAAATTCTCTATCTACGCAATATTCCAACCGACTTCACCGCCTCTGGTTTGATTACTTCGCCACTCTGTAATTCAAGTTCGAAGCTGTCGCCAATCATATGAGTTCCCGTGACAAGCACTGATTTTTCTAGGTTTAGGCTCTCTGCATTAATAGAGTTATCCGCCGTTCTTACTGTTCTCGTTATTATCTCGTAGCGATATTTACCATCATCTAACTGAAGACCATTTGCATCTTTTCCATCCCACTTCACTCTGACTAAACCTTGATTCTTGAGAAGCATAGCTTGTTTACCGTCAGCGCTTAGTGTATCAAATATAGTAGTGACTAGATTACCTTTTCTAAACTCCTGCTCAATGTAGGCAGCTTTTTGCCTTATTTGATCGGGATTAGTATCGTCTCTTGGTGAGAATGCTTTATCTAAAAATGCGTTTACTTTAGCCTGAGAAGCTATATTGAGATCGTCGTATATCGGAACAGGTACCTCTGTCATATAATACGCATCGGCAGCCGAAACATTCACCGTACCCACTAAAGCCTTACTATTATACACATTCATTGTAAGATCACCTAAAGTAAAGCCGGCGGGTGGATCATCAAGAGATGCATATATGGTAACTTCACCATCTTTGAGATCTAGCATATTATCATCAAAACTCACCATCTTACCTATATACTGAAAAGCTTCAGAGATGGGAGTTGTTTCAATTTCAGCTACATTCTTAACTTTCGAAATTTGCCATACATCGTATTTCTCTATGCCCTCAAATACAAAAGAGCCGTCTACACTAGTTATGGTAATCTCTTTAGAGTTTGCGAACTTTCTTAACTGCTCTTTGCCTTTGTTATCCTTTTCAACTGCGTATATCTCATATTTGTACTTGCCCTCTGGAAGTTTATCTAAGGAGATTTTTTTCTCTCTTGCATTCGCAAACTCTTCAAATGATGAGGCTGCTTTTCCATCCCATGCAAAGCTATTATATCCCTGGCTAAACTCACCTTCGATTTCGGCGACGCCTTGGATGCGCTTTCCGCTTTCATCATAAACATGCATCTTAATGCGAGTAACGTCTTTATCGGCGATGAATCTGACATCTGCACCGCTAGCACTCATGTTCATACGCTCTAAAGTCACCTCTGCCTTCTTGCCAAGATATGATATATAATCCGGAATATTAGAAACCGCCTCAGAATCGCTAGTGGTATCTTTACCTAGTATTTCTCTGACTTGAGACGGATCTATTCTAACTTTATTATCTAAAACAAGCTGAGCTTTATCTCCCTTTAATTCTACAGAAACTACTGTAGCTCTTAAAGATGTACTTGCCTCTATAGGAACTTGATGCAGTTTGCCCTTGGCGCCTAATACTTCGTATTGCGCTTCTACTTTGATGGAATATTTACCCTTACCTACTTCTTCACCGCTATCATTCCTACCATCCCACAGGAAACTATTTT
>JAZKAD010000061.1:32720-35992 GCA_040389305.1 Pseudomonadota bacterium
GATCTCGGGCTTTTTTACGAAAGACAGCAACTCCTTCTTCGTTGAGGATTGTGATATTTGCAGATACACCACGTGTTGAGCCTTGGAGATCTGACTGCTTATACCTTAGGTCGTAATTAAACGTTACAGGTCCACCCGAATTGCTGCGTACGGAATCGTCATATCCGATATTTTGACCTTGAAATTCTTTCGCCTGCATGAGGGCAGATTTAGTCATGCTCTCGGCAAGTTTTGCAGTAGATTGAGCCCCCATCAGCGATGCTTTAGTTTGCGCCAAAGATAACTGCATTTTTGCCATTTCTCCAGCGGCATCCTCATTCTTTTCACTAAGTGGATTCATGTTCTTACTACGAGCGATCATCATTTGAGTGACAAGATTTTCGGTCTCAGCAATCTTTTTGCTTATAGCTTCTGCACTTGAGTCTTCACTCTTAGAAGATGATATGTGAGTTGTGAAATCGGGCTGATCTTTAATGATATCAGATTGGTACTTACTCGAAGCACGCAGAGTAGAAGCTGATGGAAATTTACTAGATAATGTCTCTGTCATTTTACGCCATCGTATAAAGAGTTCTACCTTCGGGAAGCTTCAGAGCGCTATAGCCTACGCGTCGTTGTTCTTCTAGGACTTCTAAGTCTATATTAAAATTGGTATGCAGAGATTCAGGTTTTTCTTTATGGCTTTCATTTTGATTGCCATCTTTGAGGTTGAAACTAAGCGAAGCCCCCTCCCCTTTAGTCACTTCTTGTAAAGCTTTTTCGAGAAATACAGAATCCTTCATTAAAACATCTAGAGTGTCTCTTGATGCATAAAGTTTAATCTCTTTAATCACTCCTGACTGCACAGTGATGTCTACCTCTACTTTTCCAAGCTCAGCTGGATAGAGATTAATGCTGATACGGCTATCTCCTTCGCGTCCGGCGTACCTTTCTACTGCGACAGATACTTGATCTACGGGAGATAAATCGCTATTTCTTGGAGCTTCATATGTATATGTTGCCCTTGGCGCTGTATATAAATGCGCTGTATCGACTTTATTATCAAGGGGCAGAGCCTCTAATTGAGACACCTGAACTCGCTCTACTTCTTGCAATATATTGTTATCATTAAATGCTTTATTTAGGCTCGGTGCTTCTAGCGTAGTACCTACACCTATAGATTTTTGAGGAGTAATTTGAGAGCCAATATTTGAAGAAGCTGGGTTTTTGACCTTTCCATCAACTAGTCCAAATGCATCCGATGCATCATCTGAGGTATCATAAGATTCACTTTTTTTATCCCCTTTGAGCTCCAGCTTAAAGCTTTCATTAAAAGCGCTAATGGGAATTTGTGTAGGAGTTTGCATGTGAGCTTCTTGCGAAACTACTCTCTCCTCAGATGGCATATTATCAATGGATGAAGTTAACGAAGAATCTAATGAAGAGTTGAGCACGAGATTTTTTTCTGTCGCTTCTGGGGAAGACGTAAACTCCACATCTCTTTCTTCAGGAGAATTAGCCGGATTACGGTCAGAACTTTGCCCTAATAATTCTTGTGTATTAGATAATCTAAGCCCTTCTGGTGTAAGCCCTACCTCTATTTGAGCACCTTCAAAGACTTGTGTATCTTGTATAGGCAAGGCATTCATCGTGATAGGTATCATCACTTGAACATGCTGCTCATTTTTTTTATCACCCTCAGGGAAGTCTTGTATCTCTTGGGTCTCCTTATCTTGTGCAGCCTTTGTCTCCTCTGGCATTTCAGCTTGCGATATTGCGCTAGTTACAGTAGGATTTTTTGGTGATTTTGATAACGGGCTCAAGACTTTATGTGGCTCTGCATCATTTACATTAGAATATTCCATCGCAGGAAGCTCTGGAGTAGATACCTCATTAGGCGCATGAGGGGATATCCGAATGATGGGATTATCCAGAGAGACCTCTTGAGTGGGGCTTACGTTTTGTAGAGGTGCTTCTATTATTTCGTCTAGCTCCTCTTTCTTATGACCATCCTCATACCCCTCCTCTTGTTTGGGGCGTGGCTTTGCAGGAGCTTCTAACGCTGCTTCGAGCACCCCGCTGAAGCCCTTATCCTCTGCACTCTTAAAGTCTGAAGTTGACCTTGTAGAACTCGAGAATGTTTGATGGTTGATAAGATTGGTAAAAATTTCAGACATAATTTTTTTCTATGATTCGTAGCATTATAAGCATGATACATGCCAAATTATTCTCTCTATTAGAGAAAGATGGGATATTTGCCTATTTTTCTACGTTTCTCAGTAGTTGTATTTGTGAAAGCAATGCTATTGCTGCCGTCTCCGATCTTAGTATGGTAGAGCCAAGGCTTACTGAAACCGCATTGGAGCAAGCTTTTAAAATCTCAAGCTCCGCATCTGTAAATCCACCTTCCGGCCCTATTACCACTAGAACTCTATCGGGTATTGTTTTTATATTAGCAACAGTGTGATTTCTGCCTTCCTGTTCGTTGGCGTAGATAATCATGTCAAAACTCTTGGCAAGATTCTCACTCTCTAAAAAATACTCCAAAGAAATAGTCTTTTTAAGCGAAGGCAGGCAAAGCCTTTCTGATTGCTCTGCAGCCTCTATTAAGCACCTCTCAATTCTGTCGCTATTAATTTTTTGGGATTGAGAGCGTTTGGATATTATAGGGAATATTTCTGTCACCCCTATTTGCGTTGCCATGTCAAGAGCTTGTACCATGCGATCATTTTTGATTATAGACTGAGCCAAACCAAGATATGGCAAAGTCAAGGGCCTCCTTAGGCATTCTACTAATTCGACGGCGCAGGCTTTTTTACTAAGGATATTCAGTTTCGCTAAATACTCTCCAGACGCCTCATTCCAAACCTTAAAAAGATCTCCGTTTTTTAGTCTAAGAACATTCGTTAGGTAATGCACCTGTTCTTTGGTAAGGAAAATAGGCACATCGCTCAGCATATTGGTTATATATAGCCTTCTGAGATGAGAAAATTTCATAAAAGGTTACTACCAGGGTTATTGCGAGTCAACCCAGGATATATTCCCATCATTTCTCAAATACACAACATTTGTTCTGTCGGTTTTGGAATTTTTGAACATCAATGCCGGAAGGTTTTCAAGCTCCATTTTCATAACTGCTTCTGATACGGTAATTTTAGGCACTGAAATTTCTTTTTCCGCTATAATAAGTGGCCCAGTTTCATCACTTTGCTCGTCTTCTGCGGAGATTATGTATTTCGTGGCACGCTTAATATCGATCTCTGAGATTTTTACTCTGTGATGTCTATCTTTTA
>JAZKAD010000062.1:0-25813 GCA_040389305.1 Pseudomonadota bacterium
GATTTAATCGTCTTTGGATCTCTCAAAGGTTCAAACGTTACAACTCTAGTAGAGCGTAAATATAGATTCGTAAAGCTCGCCCATAATAATAGTAAATACACCAAGGAAGTCATTGGTGGCATCCAAAACGCACTTTCAACAATTCCATCAAAACACAAAAAAACCATCACTTTTGATAGAGGTACAGAATTTGCTGCTTACAAAAACCTTGAACTCACAACCTATTTCTGCAATCCACATTCTCCATGGCAAAAGGGATCAAACGAGAATTTCAATGGAAGACTTAGGAGATATTTACCAAAAAACTACAACCCCAAGAATTTATCACAAGAT
Organism: Pseudomonadota bacterium; assembly: GCA_040389305.1. GTDB lineage: Bacteria > Pseudomonadota > Alphaproteobacteria > Rickettsiales > Rickettsiaceae > JAZKAD01. The sequence continues at coordinate 334 of JAZKAD010000062.1, forward strand.
CTACTAGACAAAATCTCTTATTCTATGAATAATCAACCAAGGAAGTGCCTCGGATTTAAAACTCCACAAGAGGTGTTTTATAGCCAAACTATGCGCCTTGTTGCGTTAGATCCTTGAATTCACCCTTTATTCACTAATTTTTCTAATAGAAAGTAATAAATATACATAATTTTTTTGACAAAACTTAAATTATCGGTATTATGTAAATACAACTTCACTAAATTAGGAAATAAGTATGACGCTAGAATTAGAAATGAGGCCAAAAGTGGAATTAGAATTAGAAAAAGCAATGGCTAAAGCTTACAATGCACTTCAAGTGAAGACTTTGTTGCAGAATTTAAATAGTGAATCATCATCAGTATACACATTTCAAGATTTTATTACACCCTATGCACCACAGGTTCGTGTTGATAAGGCTGCGATGGACCAAGATCTAAAATACATTAGATTGAATGCGCTTCAGGATTTGGAAGGTCGGTTGGAAAAGGCTCTAAGTACAGAGGATTATTTTCATCAAATTAAAGAATTGCATAGTATCTTGCATCCTTTGGCAAGCGGTCAAGATTCTGAAGCGATAGAAAAGTTTTGTGGGCCTCGTGGCAAAGGCGAGGAAGTGGGAAGTGGTACTATTGATAAGAACTCCCAATTCATGGGAAAATGCCAAGAATTGCTTGCTAAATTAGAGGGGGTAGCAGAGCCTTTGTATATAAAACAACAGCTTTGTGATAAGAATAGCGAGGAAGCTTCTGCGCTTAAATCTACTCTAGATGGAGCTCTTGTGTTTATAGAGAAAGCTCTCGGCAGAGCTTTAGAAGTAGGGAATGACGAAAAGCAATATATTCTTTCATCCTATGTAGAAAAAATTAAGTTACTAGACTTCTCTGCCATGCCGTGTGCAACAGAAGAAGGGCAGTTGTTAGGGCGCGTAGTAGCAGATTCATCTGACGAATAAAGCATCATTAGGCTTTAATTCGACTTTTATATTTCAACAAGGCATTGCTTACTTACGAGTTTAGCAATGCCTTGACTCTATTTGAACTGCCTAAAAGAATTTTTCTTGTGCTTCTTACCAAAGGCTATTGCAGAAGCCCTTCATTCAAAAACCCCTCAGAAATTTAAGAATACAAAATTTGAGCGTAATAATTCGTGTTTAGGGTATTTATGTCGATTAAACTGAAGTGTTTATGCGTGTTTGGATGGATATATCAGGGATGATACAAAAATGGATCCCCGCTTGCGCGGGGATGACATGAAATGATGATATAAGATGACGTTTTAGCCTTCTTACTATTCTTCTTACAGTCTCTTTAGTTTAGTCTTCCATCATTTTCTTGCGCACTAGCTTGCGGCGTCTGCGCTCTGATTCTTCTGCCTTGCGGACTTTCTCGACGGATGGAGGCTCGTAGAACCTTGACATCTTCATCGCACGAAACACTAGCTCACGTTGCATTTTGCGCTTCAGATTCCTGATAGCTTGCTCGCCGTTGCCTGCATGAACGTTTATGACAATCACTTAAATTACCCCCTTTTTGTGTATCTAAAGATTGAACGGAGTTAATAATAGCAGTATCTTAGATACAAAGTCAAGGAGTTACTAAAATGCATAAAAGCCTTATGCGCAATCAATTCATAGAAGCGCTGATAAAATTGATACCTCAATATGGCTGGAGCGTAGAAGCTATGCAGAAAGCAGCAATACTACTGGACCGAGATCCTGAGTATCATCAAATATTATTTCCAGATGGAGTTTCTGAGGCGCGTGAGTTTTATGAAGCGATGATGGACGCAAAAATGCTAGAAATGCTAGCGGAAATGCCAAGACCCGATAAAATTAGGGAGCGTATAGGGTTTGCTTTAAAGGTTAGAATAATTGACCTCAAAAGCTCTTATAAAAACCCTTCAATTAAATCCATTTGGTCTACCGCGGACGCTATATGGTATTACGCCGGAGATGTTTCTACGGACTTTAATCACTACACTAAGCGAGGCTTGTTGTCTGCAGTATATATTGCGAGCAAAAGGCATTATGCGAAAGATGATTCGGAGGGTTTTAAAGATACAGAGGAATTTATTGCAAGATCGATAGAGAAAGTGCTGAAAATTGCTAGCATAAAGTACAAGATGCCAAAGATGGAAGATATACCAATACTTAGGTTATTTTCGTAGGGCTTTATAGCGCCTGGGGAGTAGCTTAAGATTATCTCGCATGCCTTCTGGACCTAGTAGTTAGTAAAAAATAACTTATGAGCAAAACTCCCCCCATAAGAGCCACATACATTATAGGTACCCAGACTTCATGGGTATTATACCATAGAAAGCTTGCAACCATAGGAACAGAAGCTGAAAAAATCATAGATCCCAGAGAATGCGACAGACTAAAACTCCTAAGCATTATATGCGAGGGCATCATGCGTTTTATGAGGATCTGAAGCGGCACGGAGTAGAAAGGTATTAGCGCGGTAACACATAAAGAAGCGTACATAGAGGGAGAGATGCATAAAGCTGCACCGAGGAGTATTGTAAGGGCTAGGCTAAGGATTATTTGCCTTCTGGGCCCGTATCTATCTCCTAAAAAACCCGAGATAATTGCGCATATCGCATATATAGCGACCCCAATAACATTGAAGGCTGCAGCGTGCTCTAAGGTCATCATGCAGGCCATCTGGCTCATGAATACGCCAAAAAAAATAACTTGAAAATGATACATACCGCCGATGCAGCCAGCTATGATAGTAGCTAGAATGAAAAGACGTGCCGTGATAACAGGTGCGTCTTTGATTACTTCATCCTTTGTAAGCTGTGGCTTTGCAAGGCTATTATTCACAGGCAAGTATCTTCGAAGTATAAAGATACCGATACCACAAATTCCGCCGGCAATAAAATTTATTCTCCATAAATATTCGGGCATATTGCTACGGGTGCTTGCAAAATATGCAAAGCTTGCGATAAGCACTCCAATCTGAGAGGAAAAGGTGACGAGGCCATTGCCGGCAAATTCCCGCCTCCGCCCTATAATCTCTGCAACATATAGCCTGACTCCATCACTTTCGCCAGCCATACTCATCATAAAAATCATCCTGGCCATCACGAGAAAGCAAGCTGACAATAGGCTTTTATTTTCAGGTATAATTCCAATTACGAGAGTGGAGATGGCAGCCACCAAAACAGATAGCTTTAGAGCATTCGCTTTGCTGCCAAGATCTCCTATATAGCCAAATATTAAAGAGCCCAAGGGGCGCATCAGAGCAGCTCCGCTTATAATGCTGAAAAAACCGAGCATTTCATGGCCGGAGCTAAATCTGGGCATATAGGCTTTTGTCAGAAAGCTAGCTGACATACCAAATAATGCATAATCATAATATTGCACGATCGTCGCGAAGAAAGCTATACCCAGTGCAGATTTTTTCATATGACTTGCGTTTTGATAAGAGATATAGCTATTATAGCCGAAGTCGATTTTGAATAAAGAACATATGATAGGTAAGTTAACGGGCTTAGTAGACTCCATTTCCGAAGATCATATTATTTTGGATGTGGGAGGGGTAGGATACCTGGTATTGTGTTCTAGCAAAACCTTGAATCTCCTAGGAAAGGGCATCAAGACATCATTACTTATCGAGACATATGTAAGAGAAGATAATATCTCGCTGTTCGGATTTCATAGCGCTGAAGAAAAATCCTCTTTCAATATACTACAGACTGTCAGTGGAATAGGTACGCGTATGGCTCTTGCTATATTATCAATACTAACCCCTGAAGAACTGGGATACGCAGTTGCTCATGCGGACAAGGACACGTTCCGTAAGATCTCTGGGGTGGGGCCAAAACTCGCAGACCGTATTTTAGTTGAGCTAAAAGGTAAGACATTTAGCAGCAATATGATAACTCCGCAGGCTCCGCAGGATCAGTCGGTTGCGAACGACGCTATTTCTGCCCTCATTAATCTTGGAATGAATCGTAATGAGGTAATAAATTTAGTGAAAAATACAATGCAAGAACAGCCAGATATTTCTATTGATAATCTGATCAGGATAGCGCTTCAAAAGAGGGTTAAATCATGAGCAAAGATACTTCGGATAGCATATTGGATGGAGCCTTGCAGCTAGATGATCAAGAAACTTCTATAAGGCCGAGCTTACTTAGGGAATTTATTGGTCAAGATCACATGAAGTCCAATCTTTCTGTTTTTATGGAAGCGGCAAAGATGAGGAAGGAACCTCTGGATCACACTCTGCTCTACGGCCCTCCAGGACTTGGCAAGACTACTATTGCATATATAGTATCGCGCGAAATGGGCGTGAATATGAAGTCTACGTCAGGCCCAGCTATCTCAAAAGCCGCGGACCTTGCAGCAATTTTAACGAATTTGCAGGAAAATGACGTACTCTTTATAGATGAAATACATAGGCTTAGTACTAATATTGAGGAGGTTCTCTACTCCGCTATGGAAGACTATGAGCTTGATATCATCATAGGAGAAGGCCCGGGAGCTAGATCTGTACGCATAACCTTGCCGAAATTTACACTAGTTGGAGCGACCACTAGAATGGGGCTTCTTTCAAACCCACTTCGGGACCGCTTTGGTATACCTCTTAGATTGAATTTTTATACAGCGTCCGAGCTTAAAGCGGTTATCACAAGAGCAGCAAAGCTTCTGGAGGTGGGTATTAACGACCTAGGAGCAGAAGAAATAGCTAGGCGAGCTAGAGGTACGCCCCGTATAGCTTTAAGACTGCTTCGAAGAGTGCGTGATTTTATATCTGTAAGCGGCAAGGATATAATAGATGGGGCTGCTGCGGATGACGCCTTAAATCGTCTCGATGTCGATTCTGTGGGGCTTGATGGCAACGATTACAGATATTTAAATTTTATAGCAACGAATTACGATGGAGGTCCTGTGGGGGTCGAGACGATAGCTTCAGCTATGTCCGAGCATCGTGATGCTATCGAAGAAACGATTGAGCCCTATCTTATCCAAATAGGATTCGTGCAACGCACCCCAAGAGGGAGGATGATTAGTAAAGAAGCTATGGATCATATTAAAGCCATAGATCTTTCGCGCTGACACCATCCCTGAAATTAATTTTTTAAATGCAATTTATCGTAAGCTCGCGTCCTCATGTACTAAAGTACACTCCGGGCACTCATCACTCAAATTACATCCAAAAATCTTAATTTGAGGAATGGTATATTCTCTGTCTGAAATTAATTTTTTAAATGCAATTTATCGCGAATTCCTGTCCTCATGTACTAAAGTACACTCCGAGACCCCCGTCTACATGTGGGTGACATGAGAATACAATTTCATTTCTATGTCAAAAATACTGGCCAAAAAAGCACGTGCAGAATCTATTTGGCATATCTTAAGCTTTAGTGTATTTTTATGCGCTACTACTTATTCAAATATATACATATGCTAGATCTCCCAAAAAACTACGACTTCGCTCTTTCGGAAAAAAAATGGCAAAAATTTTGGAAGGAACAGAAGGTATATCAATGGATAGAGAGTGAGCCTAGAAAAAACACTTTCGTTGTAGATACTCCGCCTCCAACGGTATCAGGCCAGCTACATATGGGGCATATTTTCAGCTATACCCAAACAGATTTTGTTGTAAGATTCATGCGCATGAGGGGTAAGAATATTTTCTACCCTATGGGATTCGATGATAACGGCCTTCCTACTGAGCGCCTCGTGGAGAAGCAAAGAAAAGTTAGGGCAAATAGCATGCCTCGCGAAGAATTTATCAAAATTTGTGAAGAGGTAGTGGCGGCTGAGGAGGAGATATTCCGCAACCTATTTAATAGTGTTGGTTTGTCTGTTGATTGGAGCCTAGAATATCAAACAATTAGCCCATCCTCGCGTGCGATTTCGCAAATGTCTTTCCTGGATCTTGTGGGTAAGGATCAGATCTATAGAAGCGAGCAGCCAATGCTTTGGGATCCTGTAGATCAAACAGCGTTAGCACAAGCTGATATAGAAGATAAAGAACGCGAATCTGTAATGAATGACATAGCTTTTCAAGTAGAATCTGGAGAGCAAATCGTTATTGCAACAACTAGACCAGAATTGCTTCCTGCCTGCGTTGCTGTGTTCTATCATCCTGATGATGTAAGATATAAGCATCTTAAAGGCCAAAATGCTGTTACTCCGTTATTTGGAGCGAAAGTCCCGCTTCTTGAAGATGATATGGTGCAAATAGACAAAGGCACTGGTCTTGTTATGTGCTGTACTTTTGGCGACAACACTGACGTGCTTTGGTGGAAAAAACACAATCTACCTTTAAAGGTTATTGTGGATAAAATGGGCCGAATTTCTGGCGTTAAGGTATCTGAGGCAAGGGCAAACATCATAGAGGAGTTAAAAGCAGCAAATCTTCTTCTTGCGCAAACTCCTATAATTCAAAATGTTAAATGCGCAGAACGTTCAGGAGCTCCTCTCGAGATACTGACGACAGCTCAGTGGTTTGTGAAAACTCTTGAATATAAAGATGCGATGCTTAGACGCTCAAACGAGCTTAACTGGCATCCGAAATCTATGAAAATTCGCCTTGATAACTGGATTAATGGCTTATCTTGGGACTGGTGTATCAGCCGCCAGCGGTTTTTTGGAGTGCCTTTTCCAGTATGGTATTCAAAGCGCGAAGGAGAAGAAGGCAAACCAATTTTTGCAGAAGTTGATCAATTACCTGTGGATCCTTTGAAAGATCTTCCTCGCGGGTATAAGAGGGAAGAAGTTGAAGCTGACCATGATGTAATGGATACATGGGCTACTAGTGCGGTTTCTCCGCAGCTTAGTAGTCACGGCATTTCAGAAGAATTTGCCTTGGATATAGGGCGGCATAAGAAACTTTTTCCAGGTGACTTAAGGCCTCAAGCTCATGAAATTATTCGTGTTTGGACCTTTAATACCATCTTAAAAAGCCATCTGCATCAAGATGTACTTCCGTGGAAGAATATCATGATAAGTGGGTGGTGTTTGGCCGCTGATAAAAGCAAAATGTCTAAGTCTAAAGGTAGCAGCGTTACTCCAGACGGGCTGCTATCTCAATATGGCGCAGATACTCTAAGATATTGGTCTGGAGGCTCAAAGCTTGGAGCTGATACAGTATATTCCGAAGACGTTATCAAAAACGGAAAAAGACTAGTGAACAAACTTTGGAATGCTACAAAGTTTGCGGGGCAGCATTTAAACAATAAGCATGAAGGAAATATCACTCATACCACGGATAAATGGCTTATCTCAAAGCTTCATCAGGTGGTAGATACTGCAACAAAAGAATTCGAAAAATTTGAATATGCCGGAGCTTTAGCCGCAGTGGAAGAGTTCTTTTGGAAGGATTTTTGTGATAATTATCTAGAGATGGCAAAATCTAGAACTTATAACGAAGATGCTAGTGATGCTGATGGGCAGCAAAGCGCTATCAGAACGCTGCATATAGCATTAGATACAATATTAAAACTCTTTGCACCATTTATGCCATATATTACAGAAGAGTTATACCAAGCGGCTTTTGGCAATACTTCCGAAAAACCCGCGTCACTACATGCTAGGGGAAGCTGGCCAAGAACCGACGGCTACAGCTTTGATCTTGCATCTTTAGAGGCGGGAGGATATGCTATTGCTGTTTTAGACTTGGTCCGTAAATCAAAAGCTGAGAAGAACTTATCTATCAAAGCCGAAGTGGAGGTTTTAGAGTTCTCGGCAGGAGTTCAACTACCTGAAGATTTGCTGCGTGATTTGGCAAATGTCACGACGAGTAAGGCTATAAGGCAAGATGGACTCGGAGAAGTAAAAGCCAAAATAGAGTATTTGGATAACTTATGAATAAGCGACTACTCTTTATTTTTGGCACCCGTCCTGAGGCCATTAAAATGGCGCCCCTCATAAAGCTTGCTAAGGAAAGCGAGGCCGAGGAGAACAAGAATTTTGATGTAACTGTTTGCGTGACAGGGCAGCATAGACAGATGCTAGATCAAGTTCTCGAATTCTTCGGCATTACGCCAGATTTTGACCTCGATATAATGACTCCTGGTCAAAATTTATTTGATGTGACGAGTATTGGTATTAGCCGCCTTAAAGATGTGATATCTAGGGCAAAACCAGATGTTATTTTCGTGCAAGGCGATACTACTACGGCGTTCATGGGAGCTCTTGCTGGATATTATACCAAAACCAAGGTAGCCCATATCGAAGCTGGTCTTAGAAGCGGAGATAAATTTTCTCCATGGCCCGAAGAGGGGTTTAGAGAGATGGTAAGCCATATAGCAGATTATCATTTTGTACCCACTAAACTTGCGGCAGAAAATTTAGCGAAAGAAAATGTTACAAAAAATGTGCATATCACAGGAAATACTGTGATTGATGCTCTTTTTATGGGCCTTGATATTATTAAAGGGTCAGAAGAAGAGGAGTACATAGCATTTTTTGAGTATCTTGATCTTTCTAAAAAAACAATACTTATTACCGGACATAGAAGGGAAAGCTTCGGCTCGCCCCTTGAAAATATATGCATAGCTATTAAACGCCTTGCCCTCGAACATCCCGATATGCAATTTATATATCCGGTGCATAAAAATCCAAATGTAAAATCCGTAGTGGAAAATATGCTATCTGATTTACCAAATGTTTTTTTAATAGAGCCACTGGACTATCAGCATATAATCTATCTTATGAATAAGTCGTATATCATTATCACCGATTCTGGCGGAATCCAAGAAGAAGCTCCGTCACTTGGTAAACCCGTTTTGGTGACGCGTGATGTTACAGAGCGTACGGAAGGCATAGAAGCTGGCGGCGCTAGATTAGTCGGAACTAATACCGAAGCTATATACCTTGAGGCAAAGAGGCTATTTATAGACGAAGATCATTACAAATCTATGTCTATTGCAGCAAACCCTTATGGTGAAGGAAAGGCAAGCGAGAAGATATTAGGAGTAATAACAAATGAAATATAAGATTGCCTATAAGCAAATGCCTGAGATTATTAAAAAGCCTATAAGAATAGTATATTACTTTCTAAGAAAGCACAAAAATACTATCACTCTTTTTTTAAGAAAGTGGTGTTATAGCAATCCCTATCAATATCTTTCTTTATCGCCAGCCGACTTAAATATACAAGTGATGCATAAAGAATTTGTAGTTAGCGCTAATTTTCCTGAATATAGTATTATTACGCCCGTCCTAAACGAAGAAAAAAATATTCTGGAGTTGCTGCGGTCCATTGAAGCCCAGACTTATAAGCCAGCAGAAATAATAATTATTGATGGAGGGTCTACCGACTCTACAATTGATAAAATTCAATCACATCAAAAAAGCTCCTCATTAAATATTATACTTATTTTTTCTGAAGTCAAAAATATTGGTTACCAACGCAATATTGGCATAAAGCAAGCAAAGTACGATATAATAATGAACGTTGACGCTGGCACTCGTCTCGATAAGAATTATTCTGCAAATGCCATCGGTCCCTTTCATGAAAATCCTGCATTAGATCTTGTTTGTGGCGTGCATTACCCGCATGTTCAATATCCATGGTCAGAAAGCTTTTCTCCTGTTGAGCACTTCAAAGATAGACAAGATCCTTACGGAGCATGTCTCGTATATAAAAAGGATACTGCTATAAAAATTGGTTTGTATCCCGAATATCTGACATATGCTGGCGAAGATACCTTATTTGCATATAAATATAGAAAAGTATCAAAGGAATGGGTGTTCAATAAAGCGGCATTTATTTATTGGGAGCATCCTGAAACTCTAGAGGAAGCCCAGGAAAAAATTTCAAGGTATACTAAAGCGAATTTTGAGATAGGACTCTGGCCATATTTTTATACGGATTACAGCTATTTATTGAAATTTAAAGATAGATATTTATTCTGGATAAAGTTTGATTTTGCGGGATATTTAGGTCTAACATATAAGAATTTTCTAGAGTATCAAAAAGATCAAGCTCAGATAGAAACAAAGAGGCGCCATATTGAGGGTGTATGCTTCGTGTTATCGGAAGCTCCTATAGACCATAAAGAAGCATCAAAGGCTAGAGAAATAGCTGTTGCCTATACTCAAAAAAACTATAAAGTATTTTTTATTTTTAATAAAAACATAACGACCGAGAGACCCAAAAGATTTTTTGATGTCGACCATACATTACTAGAGATCGTGTATTATAAAGATTTTTGCCCCATAGAATTTAAGGAAAGATATGGTTGTTATTTTGATAACGCATTATTCATAACTAAAAAAAATAGCCCCCTTTTAACTATGCCCGCATTTAAAAGCTTAATGCATAATGCCAAGGTAGATCTCGAAGATGCGCACGAAAGAGTTCAATATCCAAACATTTTATTAATGACTAAGTAGGAAATATTATGAAAGTACGTTATACAAAAATTGTATTGGCTTTAGTAGTCATTATAGGATCTGTTCTATTTTATAAATCCTCCTACTCTACTGCGCCAAAGGCTCATCTACAAGCTTTCCTAACAGGAAAACCTGTTTTGAAGGTAGGGGTAATGAATTTTGAAAAGAGCGATACTAATAACCCTTATACTTTATGGGGTATGCTTAGTGAAAAATACACAATTCAAAAGGTCGATAGCACAACCAGTGATAATTATGATGTTTTAGTCACTGGCTGGTTTGAGGATAGAAAAGTACCTGAAAGCAAAAACCCTAACTTAATCAAAATACATTATACAGCAGAAACTTACGTTGGAGATCCAAAAGCGCGCACGAAGGATCACGACTTAGTGCTCGGTTTTGATTTTATAGACGCTCCTAATTATATCAGACTGCCTTTTGCTTATATTTTTTATAACGACGAAAGTCAAAATGACAAAATGCGTCATGACTACCAGCGCAAAGAGCAAAAATGTGAACCTCAAAAGAAAAAGCATTTTGCTTGTTTTCTAGCTAGTAACGGCGGATATGAGGTATATCATTTCAACGGTGCTCATTTGCGTAATCGTCTCTTCCACTTACTCTCTCTATATAAACCAGTGATGAGTGGTGGCAGGTGGCTTAATAACACAAGAGGCCCTATACCAAGAGGCACAGAGCTTGAATGGCTATCTCAATGTAAATTCACTATAGCTTATGAAAACGATATATCTTATCCGGGATATATTACAGAAAAACCTTTCCAAGCTTGGTTTGCCGGAACCGTTCCTTTGTATAACTCTCACCCAGATAGTCTTGTAGATATAAATAAAAATGCAGTAATTTATGCAGGAGACTTTAAAACAGAAGAAGAGCTTGTTGAATATATCAAAAAAGTAGATAATGATGATGAGCTATATTGCAAAATCTGGAATGAGCGTCTTCTGACAGATCCAGAAAAAGACTATAGTGTTGTAAGAGCAAAAGTAACTAAGAAGCTAGATGAGATACTGGCTAAGAAATTCGGGAAGTGAAGCGGGTATATTAATGAAATTATCTTACTCAAAGATTCTATCTATATTAGCTTTAGCAATTCTTTCTACTTTATTTTACAAATCCCATTACTTTGACCGAGCTAAAATCCATGTTAAATCATGGATTTCTAGCAAGCCTATTTTAAGAGTTGGGGTAGTGAGGTTCGAAGATACCAGACCCGATGGATTTTGGAATGAAGATAACGCTTATTCTTTTTGGGGCATGTTATCTGATAAATATACGGTAGAGAAAGTAGATAGCAAAAACCAGAATGATTATGATATTTTAATTACTGGATATCTACCCGAGACAGAGTATATCAAAAACTCAAATCCTAATTTAATTAAAATACACTACACATACGAAACATACACAGGCAAACCCGCTGAGCATCTTAAGGATCACGATTTGGTTATGGGCTTTGATTCTATCGATGCCCCAAATTACATTAGACTGCCATTCTATTATCTCTTTTTTAAGGATAAAATAAGGCATGACTACGAGCGTAAGGAGCAGAAATGCGCGCCTCAAAAGAAAAAGCATTTTGCTTGTTTTTTAGCGAGTAATGGTGCTTATGACATAGTTCACACATTGGATTCTCATGGAAATTTGCATTCTCTAACTGGTCATGATTTCAACGGTGCTCATTTGCGTAATCGTCTCTTCCACTTACTCTCTCTATATAAACCAGTGATGAGTGGTGGCAGGTGGCTTAATAACACAAGAGGCCCTATACCAAGAGGCACAGAGCTTGAATGGCTATCTCAATGTAAATTCACTATAGCTTATGAAAACGATATATCTTATCCGGGATATATTACAGAAAAACCTTTCCAAGCTTGGTTTGCCGGAACCGTTCCTTTGTATAACTCTCACCCAGATAGTCTTGTAGATATAAATAAAAATGCAGTAATTTATGCAGGAGACTTTAAAACAGAAGAAGAGCTTGTTGAATATATCAAAAAAGTAGATAATGATGATGAGCTATATTGCAAAATCTGGAATGAGCGTCTTCTGACAGATCCAGAAAAAGACTATAGTGTTGTAAGAGCAAAAGTAACTAAGAAGCTAGATGAGATCCTGGCTAAGAAATTCGGGAAGTGAAGCGGGTAATGACATTGAAATAAAAATACTATATTAATGATTATATAAAAAAAGGAAGTTAAAGTATGGCATCTAAAATAAAATCTTCAAAAATGGTAATAGCTTTATTTTTGGTAGTAGCATTTGTAATAATGCTACTAAGCAAGACGCCAATGAGGCAGCATTTTTTTTCTGCCTCATTGGGTCTCTATTCAAAGGATAATCATTGTCCGAAGACTCCGTTTTTTGGAGCGCGCGAAAAATATTCTAGCCAAGCTTACGAAGACTATGTATTGGGAAATATTTTCACCGATGTCAAAAATGGGTTTTATGTTGATGTAGGGGCAAACAACCCCGATGGTGCAAATGTTTCAAAGTATTTTTATGCTATGGGGTGGCATGGAATGAACTTTGAGCCGCAAACAAAACATTACGAAGCCTTATTATTGGCTAGGAAAGGTGACATTAACATCAATAAAGCTGTCAGTGATACTGATGGCGATTTAGTAACTTTTTATATACCTCAGGACGCCGATGTCTTATCAAGTCTTGACCCAAATCTGTTGCAGTCATTGCCTAGTGACGCCAAGGTCGATAAAGTGACTGTAGAAACGACAACGCTAACTAAGGCCTTCAAAGAGCATAATATTAAAGATATAGATTTTCTTAAAATAGACGTAGAGGGCTACGAAGATAAAGTAGTGGCTGGATTAGATTTTAGTACTTATAGGCCTAAAGTAGTAGTGCTGGAATATGTTTCGCCTACTGGTAGATTTGGTTATCAAAAATTTACTCCTATCATGTTAAATAATGGGTATTTATTCGGTATGTCTGACGGGTTAAATTATTATTTCTATAGACAAGAAGATGTCTCAGAATTTGAGCATAAATTTAAGACGATGGAAAAATGCGTTATAATTGATAGATGGAGAAGAGGTATATAATTATGCAATTATCAATAACAAAGTCATAAATCATGAGATAATTGGTGAATAATACTACCCCCCTAATCTCCATAATTCTGCCATCGTATAACCGCGCAGGGTATGTAGGAGAGACGATTGAAAGTTGTTTAGCTCAGAGTTACCAAAACTTTGAGCTAATCATCGTCGATGATTTCTCTCGTGATAATAGCACGTCAGTCATAGAGCAATACGCATTCCAAGATTCGCGCATCAAGCTTATAAAAAATACTGTAAATAAAAAACTTCCAGCTACTTTAAATATTGGTTTTAGAGAGGCCAGGGGTGAATATTACACATGGATCTCAGATGATAATCTATTTGCCCCTAATGCCCTTGAAGTAATGCTAGCCGAGATCCAGAAATTCCTAGATATCGGTCTCGTTTATGCAGATTACACTACCATTGACGATGGGGGCTCTAAGGTAGCTCGTATATATCAAGAGCCACCTGAATTTTTGCCTATAAGAGATTGCGTTGGGGCTTGTTTTTTATATAGTGCGGACGCGGCACGTCAGGCTGGTGAATATAATGAAGAACTATTTCTAATTGAAGATTATGAGTATTTCCTGCGTATGGGGCTGATTACAAAAATGCACCATATTCCTGAGTCTTTGTATCTATACAGAGTTCATGATGGCAGTCTTACAAAGTCACGCAAAGAGGAAATTAGGCTCGCTAAAAATCGGTTAAAAGCTACGTTCGAGGGTAAATATAAAATCCCCGGGCATCTGCAGCATATATATGAATTATACATGTGGTTTATAGGAAAGAGAGACATATGGTCCTATGCTAGTCTTGCATCCATTATACTGAAAAACCCAATCACTCTGCTTGCCTATATCTTGCAAAATTTGCGAAGGTTAAAGTCGTAATGCTTTGACTATGCTTAAAAAGCAGATAAAATATCCTTATCTAGTAGATAAGGAATTTGCATCATGTCCAGCCTTAAAGCCCTCAGAGTCAGGATCACAAGCATTAAGTCGACTCAAAAAATCACCAAAGCTATGCAGATGGTTTCCGTATCCAAGCTAAGGCGTGCCAAAAACGACATGGAAGATGCTTCCACTTACAATACTCTAATGCTTCAAACATTACGTAATCTAAAGCGTAACTCAGACCTAGAGCAGGACGAAGAGCGGCTTGATGAAGAGCTGGGAAGTCTTGCAAAAATTATGTTCGGTGACGCAGACAAGAGCAAAAAGATTTTGTCTGTAGTGGTGACTAGCGAGCGCGGTCTATGCGGGGGCTTTAATCAATATATCCTAAGGAAAGCTAAGCAAGATATAGACAAGCTGCAATCAGATGGCGCCAAGGTTCAGATTATCACGATAGGCAAAAAAGGAAGAGATTGGATACTTTTCCGTTATGGCGCGGATAGTATTATTGCGCATTACGCTAACCCTCAAACTAAGGTCATGCAAACTGAGGGGCGGGCGATATGCGAAAGTATTTTGCGCGAACTTGAAGCCGGAGACTATGATGGCTTACGTATATACTACACTAAATTTAAAAATGCCGTATCTCAAGTTCCAGAGGTAAAAGTAGTTGCCCCTATGTCTATTGAAAGCGATCCGAGTGCAGCAGAGGATTACGAATCAGAGGGCCCAGATTTACTGAATAAAGCTATCAAAATGTACATTACCTCAGAGGTATATTATGCGCTTTTGGAAAGTAGGACCAGCGAAGAAGCGGCGCGTATGGTAGCGATGGACAACGCCACTAAGAACGCGGGGGAGATGGTGCAAAAACTGACATTATTACTAAACAGATCGCGTCAAGCTTCTATTACTACAGAGCTCATAGAAATTATCTCCGGCGCTGAGGCTGTATAGAAGAAGGCCCAAAAGAGGAAGGACCTAAATAGAAGAGGATATGATAGAGGAGCTTAAGATCAGAGCCTACTTCCCCTCATCTATTGCCGAAGCTTTAGAGCTATAAACCCTATAGTGCCAAGAGCAAGAGCTATTGGAATAACGCTAACGGCATAAGTAAAAGCTGTCGCACCGCTTATCCCTTGATAAGCATTAACGATAAAACCAATGGCGCTATGGAAGAGGTATCCAAAGCTCATAATTATCATATTAACCACTGCCGCGGTAAGCGCAGTTACATTCTCGGGCACCCAGGTTGTAGCTATATAAATAGCCAAGATTTGATACGCAGAGCAAAAGCCGACTATCAAAAAACCAATTGTCATAGACAATGGCGTGAATAGTCCAAGCGTCAGGACTGAGAATATAATGCACATTAGTATACCAGACACAATAATGCACCCGATGTAATTGCCAGTTTTGTCGGCGATCATACCAAGAAGTGGCGCCCCAAAGCACATCCCCACAAAGATCATAGACGGCCTGCTCCCCGCCAGATGCAGGTCATACCCATAGACCTGCTTTAAAAACTCCGATCCCCAAACATCGGCAAAGCCTTCAATAGGCCCAACCATAAGCCCCGCTGATATGCAAAGTAGCATCACCTTATTATTTGCGAAGATTGTTTTGATATCAGATAGCACCGTCCTCTCATTATTGTCAGGTTCCACATCAGGGATTATAAGATATGTAGTGGCCGCAAGAGCAAGCCCCGCGAGAATAAAGATTTTTACGACGGTTTTATATCCAAGACTTCCGCACATATCACTTACAGGCCCGCCACCGTAGATCGCGCCAATCAGGCCTATGGTCACAGATAGGCTAAGCATTCTGGTAAAGTATTGTTCGCTAAAGGTCATGCGAATGATTTTGAATAGCCCCAAAATAGCTGCGGCAGATCCCGTGCCAATTAGCACCCTGCCAATCACTGGATATACCCAGTGTTCTGCCATAAGTATCGGGAGGAGGCCAATGACTGTAAGCAGAATGCAAACCGTCATTATTCTCCTGGGGCCATAACGATCAAGCAATATAGCAATAGGTATCGGCATCATGTTATAGCCTATATAATATAGACCTGAAAACTGCCCAAAAATTGCCCCGTCCATATGGAATTGCTGCATGATATCGCTAAACATCGCATTAGGGATAACGCGAAGGACATATTGATATGCATAAAATACTGAGGCAATGATCCATACGAACCATGCTGCTTTGCGTGTAGTGGTCATGGCTTCCTCTTGTAAATGCGATATCGGAATAGATATCTATCTATGCTTTCAAAGTCAAGATCTGTATTTATACGAGAGAATCTAAAACTTCATCCTGTAATTAGTAAGGCTTACATGCTTCTTGGTAAAGGCAAGGAGCATTCCGACTGATATAGCGGTGGCAAAGCTAGAAGACCCACCATAGCTAATGAAGGGCAGGGTCATTCCCTTTGTTGGCAAAAGATTCAACGTCACCCCCATGTTGATAAATGCCTGCAATCCAAATTGCACTAAAAGCCCCGTCACGGCAAGAACGACATAGGGGTCATCTTCCTGAACTAGCCTTATAAGGCCGCGTATTACTATAAAAGTAAAAATAGCAGCAATCCCCGCGCATACTAAAACACCAAATTCCTCTCCGGCAACAGCAAAGATGAAGTCAGTGTGAGAATCAGGAAGCACCTGCTTCACAACCCCCTCCCCAGGACCTTTGCCATAAAAACCCCCGCTTTCAAATGCCATAAGCGATTTTGTTACCTGATAATTTTCGCTAAGCCCGGGGTCTAGAAAATTATTGATCCTCTGCGCTACATGGGGAAGCAACATATAAGCCGTCGTCACCCCAAGGGTCGCCGCGACAACAGCCAGCATAATCCACAAAAATGGCATCCCGGAGACAAAGAGCTGCGCAGCGAATACGCTAGTGACCATCACCAGCATGCCAAAGTCTGGTTGCACCGCAAGGGTTGCTGCGGTAACTGCATAGAGGGCAAGGCTTATGGTGAAGCCTGGAAATCCATGATCTTGGGATGAATAATTCTGCTTTAAAGACAAAATCCATCCAGTGACTACGGCAAAAAACGGTTTGACGAATTCTGATGGCTGCATATTCAGTCCAAAAAAACTAATCCATCTTTTGGCGCCTTTCACTTCATAGCCATAAAATTGTACAAGCACGAGTAAGATCAAGGTCATGAAGAACCCCAAAATCGAAAACCTACGAAGAAGTTTTTTGTTAAAGCATGAAAGAGTCAATATGATGATGATAGAGGCAGCAAGGTACATCACATGCCTTGTTGCAAAATATGATTCTTCAAGGCCGATGCGGATGGCAACCCCGGGGCCAGCAGTCGTCACAAGCATAAGGCTCATAGCAAAAAGAATACCTAGTGCAACTACAGTATGCCGGTCTATTCTCTTCCACCAACCTCTTAAAAAGTTATACCTAGAAAAATTATATTCAGACATATATAAAGGACTATATAAATTCGTGCCCTTAAGTATACCACAGAAGGATATCCTTGTCATCTTAAGGGTTTATGTCCGCCACCCAAAAGCTCCTCGCGATGACGACTTACACTCGAGTGATGCGGAGTAACAAAACTGCAGCATTAATCTCACATAACCTTCTGTAGTATAAATACCACAAATATAGTTACGAAGCTATGTATTTACAATATTTTACCTTGCAAGATATGCCCCGCATAATATATACTGCCCTGGTATTGGTTTTGGCTGAAGGCGTTTTGCTTGCCCGAAGGCCGATAGGTACTGCTGTTTGAGTTGTTTGTTGTTTAAATGAATTGCCGCGTTGCTTATCGCTCCTCGCAATGATGAAATGGTTATCCATAACAAATAAACACAAACAGCATACTTAAAAACCGGAAAGGGCTCGCAAAGCCCCCAAGGCCAAGACATAAGCTCATTAATTTAAATAGGTAATTATCTATGACTAATAATAAAAAACTTTTAAAAGGCCTTCTTGCTGGTGCTTCCGCGCTGACAGTCGTAATGGGCTCAGCAAATATAGCAAGTGCTGCTGCAGTAAATGTCGCCGCTGCCGGTCCTACTAGCACTCTTGCACGTGGTGGTGCGCTTACAATAGTAGGTAACGGTGGATGGGGTACTGCAAATACAGCTACCAATGCAGGTGACTGGATTCATTTCGGTACTGCTGGTCCACTAGCTCTTACCATTGACCAGACTGGAGCTGTAATCCAAGGTATTGATACTGATAAAGGCGGCTCAATTATTACAAATGCTACAACTGTGTCTATCGGTTCGATGTATGATAAAACTACTGGTAACAATGGTGCTTTTACTATAACTGTTGGTGCTGGTAATACTCTTACCTTCACTGGCACTGCTTTCAATGGTGGTAATACCAATAGCTATGCAAATGCCGGTGCAACAAAATTAGGCTCTGGATCTACATTGTCTCTAGCTTCTACTCAAGTTGCTGCTTTGACATTAGTGGGTGGCACAACAATTGATGGTGCTGCTGCAAATAACGGTACTCTTTTAATCTCTACAGCGAATGGCGCTGTAACTGTTGGAGGCACTGTCGGTGCTACTAACTCTCTAGCGGCAGTAAATATTACTAATGCTACAAATACTACAGCATTCAGTCTAGCTACAAAAACTCGTATTATTAATAACTCTGATGCTGCAAATAATGGAGCTACAACTTTTACTGGATTAGTATCATCTGATGCTGACCTTGCTATTACTTCTGGCAAAGGTGCAATGTCATTCAATGCTGGTATCACTGCCGCTACTAATCTTGCTATTACTGGCGGTGTTGGTTTGGTAACTGTTGCTGGTGCAGCAGCTACTACTACCGCTGGTGCTATGACAATTACTGGCGGTGCTGGTGGGGTAACTACTGCTGCAATTACTGTTGGTGGCGCTAATGACCTTACCGTCACAACTGGAACTGGTGCTGTCACGATGGCAGCTATCACATCTGGACGAGACGTAGTTTTTGCAGCAGGCGGAACTGGTGCAATTATTGCTGGTGGTGTCATAACAGCTCAACGTAATATTACTATTGATGCTTCCGCTCATACAGTAGATGTTACTGGAGTAGTATCAACTGTAGCGAACAACGGAGATATCATTGTATCTAATGCAACTAATGCAGTTACATTCACTGTAGCTCCTGCTGCCAATGGTACGGGATCGTTGAAAGTTGGTGCTGGTGCGGGTGGCGTCATTCTTAGCGCCGGAATAACTGATAACATTCAGTTTACGGGTGATGGTAAAGTTACTCTAGCGACTACCCAAAACATAAATGGTAATATCACTACCACTACTACAAATAACGGTACCATTACTATTGTCGCTGGTGTTGGCTCAACAATTACAGGTACAGTTGGTGCTTCTGGTAAAGCGCTGAAAGCCCTAACATCTAATGCAGCTGGAGGTACTACTCATACAGTTACAGCCGACGTTTATGCTGCAACTACAACAGTCAATGCGGGTATTCTTGCTCTAGGTGGTAATCTTACAGGTGCTCTTAACTTCGCAGCAGACGGCACAGTTACTCTAGCCGCTGGTAAAAACATAACTGGTAATATCACTACCACTACTACAAGTAATGGTACAATTACTTTAGCCGATGGTAACACAACAATTACAGGTACAGTTGGTGCTTCTGATAAAGTGCTGAAGGTTTTAACATCTGCTGCAACTGTTAATAACACTACAACAGTTACAGGCGACATTTATGCTGCAACAGTAACAGCTAATACAGGTACTCTTGCTCTACAAGGTAATCTTACAGGCGCTCTTAACTTCGCAGCAGACGGTAAAGTAACTCTAGGTGCTGATGCAAACATAACTGGTGCGATTACTACCATTGCTGGCGCTGGTAATGGTACCATTACTGTAGCTGATGGTGACTCAACCATTAAGGGTACAGTTGGTGTTGCTGGTAATGTACTGAAAGCCCTAACATCTAATGTAGGTGCAGGTAATACTCATACAGTTACAGGTGCGATTTATGCTGCAACTACAACAGTTGGTGGTGTAGGTACTCTTGCTCTAAGCGATAGTCTTACAGGCGCTCTTAACTTCGCAGCAGACGGCACGGTTACTCTAGCCTCTGGTAAAAGCATAACTGGTGCGATTACCACTGCAGCTGACAATACCGGTACAATTTCTGGTGCTAGTGGTCTTACTGCTGGAAACACAGTAACTTTAACTGGTGCTGTTGGTGCATCTGGAAGCGCTCTTGCTGCTGTGGATGTTGGTGCTGCTAAATTAGTAACTACTAGCAACTTATTTGCACATAGCGTAACCGCTGGTACAATTACCCTTGGAGCTGGCAACACTAACATCGTTTATACTGATGGCGGTAAAATTGTAGTTGCCGGAGCTAATAAATTTCTTGGTACAACAGGGGGATTTGTAACAAACCTTGGTAAACTTGCGTCATTCCAAGTAACAGGCGCTAATACTGCTACATTTGAAGATGGCGTAGATTTAAATGCTACTGCTATCACAGGTACTGGTACTTTGACATTCAGCGGAACTCATGCTGTTACTGGCCCAATTGGCTCCTCTGGCGCTGCTGCTGCTGCAATTAACGTTGCTACTGCTGCTACATTCACAGGTGGAGATATCTATTCAACAGCTGGTATCGTCTTCACAGCTAATGGTACGGCAAATCTTGCTGGAAACTTAAAAGTTGGTGGTGTTGCAACTATAGCTGGCACCGTTGCTAATGGTGGTAGCGGTACAGTGAATTTCACAAATGCTCAAGGTACTGCAGTCGTAGTAGATGGGTCAGTTGGTACTGCAGCTAATGCATTGAAACTAGTACAAGTTGGTGCTGGTGATGTTGTATTTAGTAAAGCAGCTAATATGGGCGTTGCTAGTGTGAAATTTGCTAACGATTCTACACTGACACTAACTGGATATGCTGGTAATACAGGCACTGCGTTCACAACAGCCACTCTAAATACAGGTACTGTTGCTTTGACTGTAGACGCTATCGTTGGTACTGATGCATATGGCACTGCTGGAAACCCACTTAAAGCCATACAACTTGCTGGTACAAAATTTGGTGTAGATAAAGTTGTGTATGCAGACATTAAAACTACTGCTAATAATTCAGGTACTGTAAATATTACAGCTTCTAAAGTTACTGATGTTTATGGTCTTGGTGATGCGACAAATAGTCTTGCTACAGTCGAGGTGACAGGTTCAGGTGCGACATTACATAAGAATGTTTATGCTCGAAATATCAACTTCGTAGCAGCTAATGCCGCGGATACTCTTGGTGTAGAAGGTGCTTTAAACGGTAACTTTAACTTTACTGCTACTGGCGGTACACTAAATGTTCTAGACGGTTGTTCTATCGGTGCCGTAACAAGCGCAGCTCCTACCGGCACTCTTGCTACTATTAACTTTGCTGGTGCTGGCGCTCTGAATGGTCAAGTTGGCTCTGCAAGTAACGAGCTTGCTGCAGTAAACTTCAAGGGCGCAGAAGGTAAAGTTGCTAAAGTATCTAACGATGTATATGCAGCCTCAATAACACAAGCTGCTGGTATAGTAGAGCTTCAAAACAACGTAACATTCAATGGTGCTTATAACTTAAATGGCGGTACTGTATCCGTTGGTCAGAAGACATTGACTGTAACTGGTTTAACTACTGCTACTGGTGTTGTAACGCTTGCTATTACAACAGATGGTACTCAAGCCGGTACTGGTAAATTAGCTCTTTCAGGTGCTGATTTTAGCGCCGATAGTACATCACAGAGTGCCATTACTATAATCTCAAACACTTTGCCTGAGAATAATACCAAGCTAACAATCTTAACTGTGTCTGGTACGGATGCTAAGAGCTTAGCAGCGCTTTCAGCATTTGACAGTGATAAAGCGACCGTAAACTTTGCTAATAAATATATAACAGTTGGAGTAGATCAAGGTGTAGCGACTATTACTCGTGACACCTCATCTATCAAAACTAGCGTTGCTTCAAGTGGTGGTACTGAAGGCGGTAATGATCTTGCTGCAGGTTTTGCTAATCAAAATGTGACAGGCCAAGCTGCCATTATATTGAATGATTTGGGCGCTGAAGGTGTTACTGATGCAGAAGTAGCTAACGTTATTAACCGTCTTGCAGCTACTGGTCCTGGCGCTGCAAGTCAAGCTAATGGAAAAGTTGTTGGTTATACTTCGTCAGCTCTAGGTGTACGTCTTAACGTAGTTACTAACGCTTCTCTAGCATCAGCTGATAAAGCTGGTGTTGCTGCTGGTGATGCTGCAACAAACCTTGGTGCTTGGGGTAGCGTATTCGGTGGTCGTGGTACACAGCAAAGCTACAAAGAAGTTGTTGGATTCAAGTCTAACGTTCAAGGTGGTATCATAGGTTTTGATGCGGCAATCAACGATTCAACAATAATCGGTGTTGCAGCAACTATGGCTCAAACTAAGGTTAAGTTTAAAGACATTAAGGTTGGAGACAAAACCAAAGCAACGTCATACCTGTTCGCAGGTTATGGTGTGCATGAATTCGGTAATAACTGGCTCGTGCAAGGTGCTGCTATGATGGGCAACAGCTCTATCAAAAACACATCTCTTCTTGGTGTAGGTAACACCCTAGTAGGTACTGGTAAATTTGATTCCATGAGTTATTCCGCTGAAGTACTTGGCGGATACAGATTCAACACTGGTGAGACAGGTTCTGTAATACCAATGACTGGTCTAAGATTTGTTAGAACTACTGACAGTGCTTACACAGTAACTGGTGCTGGTGCTTATAACACTTCATCGAAAGAAGTATCAAGAGACAAAGTTGTGGGTGTTATCGGAGCGAGAGCTTCTATGACTACTGAAATAGAGAACATGGCTATTACTCCTGAGTTCCATGCTTCTATGGACTACGACTTTAAAGCGAAAGCTCCTAAAGTTGATGTAAGACTAAATGGTCTTACAGGCTCAATAGCAACTAAAGGATCTAAGCCTTCAAAAGTAACATGGAATCTTGGTACTAGCGTAACAGCTGCATCAGGTGCTATGGAATACGGCATTGGTTATGATTCACAATTGTCTAATAAATACATTGGACATCAAGGATCGCTTAAAGTTCGCGTGAACTTCTAAGCTGACTACAATACTATTGCCACCCCTTGCGAAAGTGAGGGGTGGCTCTTTAATACTCCCCTCTTATGAAGATCACCGCAGAACTCATAAAATCCCACGCGCCTTGGAAAAAGCACAAGGATATCAATCTTCGTCTCGTAAAGTCCGTTCTAGCACAAACACTCAAACATTTTCCGAAATATAAAGATACCCAAGAAATAGAGATAGCAATTCTGCTCACAGATAACTCATATATGCAATCGCTCAATCTTGAGTTTCGTGACAAAAATAAACCAACAAATGTCCTATCTTTCCCTGGCATTGCTATAGCCCCCAAGGACATACTTGAATTTATTCCGCCAAAGGATTACATGTATTTGGGTGATATTGCATTTGGCTACGAGGCGATTTGTAGCGAAGCATCGGAAGGAGAAAAAGCGTTCCAAGATCATTTTACGCATTTGCTAATTCATGGCATCTTACACTTACTCGGCTTAGATCATATGCAAGAATCTGACGCAAAAGTTATGCAAGACTTAGAGGTCGAAATATTAAAGAGCTTTAAAATTGTCTCTCCTTATTAACTCACTCAATTACTACAGCAAGCTTTTGTAAATCAAACCACTAACATTTATATAAAATATATGCCCAAAAATTCCAAAAAAACAGACTACCCCTCGGGAACAGCATTGCTTCGCAAGATAAAATCTTGGTTCAAACCCAAAACTCCGGACCTAGTCCACGGCGCACTTCGTAATCTTCAGAGTAAAAGCAAAAAGATGTCCGAAGGTGAAAAGCATTTGCTTGGCAATTTTCTTAAGTTTTGTAATAAGACAGTAGAAGACGTAATGATTCCAAGGTCGGATATCTTCGCACTTAGCACAAAAGCAAGCTTGACTGATCTCACTAGCGCCATTAGCAAGCATTCTCACACAAGAACCTTGATATACCAAGACAACCTGGACAATATAGTTGGCTTCATCCATATCAAAGACCTCTTTGAAGTTTTATCGCACAACCGCAGCTTTTCTGTAAAAAAATTGATGCGAAAGGTAATAGTGTCCGCGCCTTCCATGAAGCTAATTGATCTTTTGGCTGAAATGCAAAAAAAACGCACTCATATAGCAGTCGTGATTGATGAATATGGAGGCACCGATGGTATAGCGACCATTGAGGACATCATGGAGGCCATTGTAGGTGAGATTGAGGATGAGCATGATGATATGGATGAAAATCATTCTTACGTCTCGCTGAGTAGTGGAGAGGTCCTCGCAAACGCAAGGGTAGAAATCGAGGAATTAGAGCAAGCGCTTTCAATTACACTTCGCAATGAAGATGATGAATGTGATACTATAGGGGGGCTTGTGCTTCTTCGCACTGGACATATTCCTAAAAAAGGAGAGATTATAGCAATCTCAGAGAAGGTTAGCGTTGAAGTAATGGAGTCCACTCCGAGAGTATTAAAAAAGGTAAAGATTACCTTGACGCAATAATAGCAGCTTTCCCCCAGTCACTACTCAGAAAGTTAATTTTAAGAATGGTATAAGTCAGGTCAATTAAGGCCTGTGCCAGTATGAAAAATCTTTCGGGTCTCTTCTCGAAAATTTTCTATCAAACTAAAAGTCCCCGCAAGGCTTAACTTAAAGGCTATATAAGAGTTTATTCAAGGATGCATATTTTTTTGTATCAGATAAAATGCAAAAAATGCAAAATAGTGTTTGACAGGTGGAGGGGAAATAATATATAACCACTCCACGCAAGTTTGAATTTAACTTGCAGCTGTTTGACAAGTTGATATTAAGTTAAAACTGAAAACACCGCGATAAAAAAATTAATATCGTGAGTGGATACTGAACAAATCCTAAAGTCTTTTAAGTTTAACAATTTAAAGGATAGAAGGTTAGTATTGTGTAGAATTAGTTCTGCATACAGTAAGTGATCTCAAGAATAATAAAGTAAATAAACTAAGAGCATTTGGTGAATGCCTAGGCGCTAGAAGGCGATGAAAGACGTGCTACGCTGCGATAAGCTTCGGGGAGCTGCGAATAAGCTTTGATCCGAAGATTTCTG
>JAZKAD010000063.1:0-6003 GCA_040389305.1 Pseudomonadota bacterium
ATTCACATTATCATGGCTTAAAAGATTCTTAAACACCGATGCTTCAATCGACGTCATAGCAAATACATTAAATGCTATAGGCTTTGAAGTCGAGAGCGTTACGGACAGATCCAAAGAACTAGAAGTCTTCTGCGTTGCCGAAATATTAGAAGCCATACCACATCCGAATGCCGATAAATTAAGAATTTGCACTGTGGCAAGTGGCGATGGTATTTTGCAAATAGTTTGTGGAGCTCCCAATGCTAGGGCGGGGATTAAAGTAATTTTAGCAAAAGTTGGAGCCATAATCCCAAATGGTAACTTCCAAATTAAGGCTGCCGAGATTAGAGGTATTGCGAGTAACGGAATGCTATGTTCCGAAGTAGAGTTGATGATTGGATCTGAATCTGGAAGTATCGCGGAACTACCAAGTCATGCTGTTGTTGGCGAAGAGTTTGCAAAATATTATGGCCTAAACGATCCCGTGATAGAGATTTCGGTGACGCCAAATCGCGGAGACTGCCTTGGAGTATATTACATAGCCAAGGAGCTTGCCGCGAAAGGGCTCGGAGAGGTTCTGGACCATAAACTAGACGCAGCCATCTCGGTTGATGCTGGTGGTCACTATTCTTATCCAGAATTTGCCACTCTTAATATCCGTGGTATACAAAATAAGCAAAGCCCTGAATGGCTGCAGCTTTTACTAAAAAATATTGGGCAGGACCCAATCTCTGCTGTTGTTGATATTACAAATTACATATGCATGAGTTTTGCAAGGCCTATGCACGCATATGACTCGGATAAATTACATGGGGAGCTAGAAGTAAATTATGCCCTTGATGGTGAAAAATTCTCAGCCTTAAATGGTAAAGAATATGAGCTTTCAAGCGAGGATCTCGTGGTGCGTGACGGCTCTAGTATACAAGCTTTAGCGGGGATTATAGGAGGAGCTCTAAGCAGCTGCGATATGGAGACGCAAAACATTACCCTAGAATCCGCTATCTTTGACCCTATCTTGGTCGCAAAGAGTGGCAGAAGGCATAAAATCGATACCGATTCTAGACATAGATTTGAAAGAGGAGTTGATCCGGCAATTGTTATCCCTGCATTAAAGCTTGCAGCCTCTATGATCCTAGAAATATGCGGCGGGGAGTGCCTAGAAGTAGTAGAGAAAAATACCTGCCAGATAGAGCTTAAAAAACTTGCGTTTAACCCAGCAGAGTTCAGTCGCGTCACTGGCCTTAGTTTGCCAAGGGAAGAAATTGTTAGCATATTGTGCAAACTCGGCTTTGGCGCGGAGATAGAGAAAGATAATATAAATCTCACCATCCCGAGCTTTCGTCATGATATTAGCCTGCCAGAAGATATCATTGAAGAAATCATACGTATCTATGGATATGAGCATTTGCCACCTGTAGCGCTTCCTGATCGCCGCATTTCAAGGGTGCTTACATCAACTCAGCGAAGAAGTTTTGACGCGAGGCGTATTCTAGCTAGCAAAGGTTATGATGAGCTTGTGACATGGTCCTTCATGGACAGCAAAAAAGTTGAAATATTTGGAAAGTTCACCCCCTCCTTGCAACTTCAGAATCCTATAAGCTCAGAGCTTGACTATATGCGTCCATCCATAATACCTAATATTCTTGGGATTATAGAGAAAAATTTAGCACGATCTTTTGAAAATCTATCCTTTTTTGAGATAGGCCCTGTATTCGGAGAAGAGGAGGTTTTGTCTATTGCAGCCGCTAAAACTGGTGATATATGCGCTAAAAATCCTCACGGGGCACTACGTAAAGCAGATCTTTTTGATGTCAAAGGCGACATGGAAATGGTCTTGAGTGAGATGGGGCTGAAGCTAGATAAATTCTCGCTATGGGATGCTCCTGCATACTACCATCCTTACAGATCTGCATCCATCAATCTTGGAAAAAATCTAATAGGTTATTTTGGAGAGATTCATCCAAGTGTTTTGGAAAGTTTTAATATTACAAATCCTGTGTCAGCATTCGAGCTTAACTTAAATGCCATCCCCGAAGGTAAGCTAAAATATGGAAATAAAGGTGCATTTAATACGTCGAATTATCAATCTGTTCGCAGAGATTTTGCATTTTTAGTGAACGCAGAACATCCAGCTGGAGGGGTGATAGCATTGATACAAAGTCTTGATAAAAAACTGATACGCGAAGTATGTTTGTTCGATGTTTACGCCGGAGATAAAATTGCTCCAGGGAAGAAGTCTCTAGCTTTTAATGTTATATTCCAGGCTGACAACAGAACTCTTAGCGAAGAAGAGATCAATGCTTTGAGCGCTGCAATTATAGATGCGATTAGCCAAAAATACGAAGCAACTCTTAGGGGGTGAGGTGGCAATCTTCGCCGGGGCTGCTTCGTGAATAATCCGACAGACTCTTTGTTTGCAAAGGACTATGAATCAAAGATTCTCCTTTGCTACAAACGATTTCGTAGAAGGTTTTTTTACCACTCTTATCTACCTTTAGCTGGGCCTTCTTTTAGAGAAGGGGCTCCTCTTGGGGCTCCAGTCTCAGAAACTGACGCGCTTCCCTCCCTGAGAGAGCTTATAACTTCGCTAACACCGGGAATATTTTGGGGGCTTGTTGCAGCGGGAGCATTAGCTCTTAGTGCGCGTTCAGCGTCATCACCGATGTTGTTGGCGCTTACATTAAGAGGTGTAAGAGTAATGTTTTGAGCTAGCGCAGTTGCTCCTGGACGCGCTACTTCTGCTACAGTGGGAGCATTTCTTCTTAGATTTCTTCTTGTTGCGCTCTCAAATAATGCATTTCTTCCGGCGGGGCCGATTTTGTTGTCGGTTGCATGAAGATACTCAATGGTAGTGTTTTCAGCTAGCGCAGTTGCTCCAGCATCACCGATCTTGTTGCCACTTACATTAAGAGTTGTAAGAGTTTCGTTTTTAGCTAGCGCCTCTGCTCCAGCATCACCGATTTTGTTGTGGCTTACCCAAAGAGTCCTGATAGTTTTGTTTTGAGATAGTGCCTCTACTCCAGCATCACCGATGTTGGTGCGGTTTGCAAAAAGATGGGTAATAGTTTCGTTTTGAGCTAACGCCTCTGCTCCAGCATCACTGATGTTATTGCCAGCTACATCAAGAATCGTAATAGTAGTGTTTCTAGCGAGTGCAATTGCTCCAGCAGGACCAATGTTGTTGTAACTCACATCAAGGCTGGTGATACGTGGATTACCTTCTAGGTGCTTGCAAATGATTATTATATCGTCATCAGTTAAACTTTTGTCATGTAAATCTAAATACCTATCGGCTGGACTCATCTTATCTATAGTGTCTATTATAGTTTTTAGATGTTTTGGAACTTCATTTGTTGGCATCGTCGTTCTCCTTATTGCTTCTTGAGAGAGGGTCACTACTACTGCATCGACTGGAGCACGAGTGCTTAATGAAGAATCAGCTGGTGCAGGTGCTACTCTACTATTTACAAGTTCAACTCTAACAGGTGCAGATGATTCTAGAAACGAAGTTCTTAATGAAATCATAACAATTATTCACTACATGATTGATTATTATCACAGTAGCATAAGTGTTGATGATTGTTAAGAGAAGTTTTATAGTAAGTGTATAATGGGAGGGTTATCCTTGATGTGGTATTTAAA
The DNA here is from genome assembly GCA_040389305.1 of Pseudomonadota bacterium. Taxonomy (GTDB): domain Bacteria; phylum Pseudomonadota; class Alphaproteobacteria; order Rickettsiales; family Rickettsiaceae; genus JAZKAD01. The sequence continues at coordinate 3,622 of JAZKAD010000063.1, forward strand.
GAAGATACTAGCGGCGTAGGGAATAGTCTCAAGCGGTATGAACTTATGCAATTTCGCTTCTTTTTGAGGGCTTTAATTCGTTCTCTTTATTTTTTGCGATATAAACTGAATCGGTATTAGCGATAGGGCGCTAAGTCTATATATTGCATAACACAACTTCTACATCATTCTCATCTCTATAATTACAAATTCCTACCCCCTTATACCTCATTAATCCAAACACGAGCAATATATGATCACATTACTTGCATCCATTGCGGGATTTGTCACGTCTATTATCCCGGAAATACTCAAATTCTTGCGCGATATGCGGGATAAAAAACATGAACTACAAATTATGGATAGGCAGATCCAATACACTCAAAACTCTAGCCAGAGAGCTATTGAAGAAATCCATATTGCAAGAGATATAGCAGAGCATATTTCTCTCTATAGCACTTACAAAACAGGCATATCATGGATAGATGCCCTAAATGGCTCGGTCCGTCCAGTGCTAGCTTATAGCTTTTTTCTTCTTTATGCCGCAATGAAGTATATCCAGTTTAGCGCTATTTGCAGCAGCAAATTAGCAATTGAATATATGGATGTTCTATGGAGCATAGATGACCAAGCAATTTTTGCTGGAATCATAAGCTTTTATTTCGGTCAGCGTACCTTTAGCAAAATGCTGCGAGGTAAATAATGATAAGCTATACATCGGAGGGAGGTTTTAACCTCATTAAAAAATTTGAAGGTTTTATGGGTGCGCCATATACCTGCGCTGGCGGAAAGAAAACAATAGGCTACGGACATGTAATGCTAGATGGAGAAGAGTGGCAAACTATCTCCGAAGAGTCTGCTGAGGAAATTTTACGACAGGACTTATGTATCTCAGAACAAGCTGTGCTTCGGAATATCAATGTATCCCTATGTCAAAATCAATTTGACGCTTTGGTGTCCTTAACATTCAATATAGGCTCTGCTGCTTTGCAAAGATCAACTTTAAGACAAAAAATTAACGTAAATGCAGCTACAGATGAAATCACTCATGAATTCATGAGATGGGTTTATGCGGGAGGCCGCGCTTTGGCGGGGCTTGCTAAAAGAAGGTGCGAAGAAGCAAGGTTATACAGTCAAAATTAAAGCTACCTATAGACTACCTAGTGATATTACAAGCGGGTTTGTTCTTTAAGAACGGCTCGCTTTTTTTATGCATTCTTGACAAGGTCATAGATCTTGGGTCATAATATAGGCTATTAATTTTGATGCGATACTTTTAGTGCAAAAAACCCCAGACAAAGAAACATTCTTCGGCTTCAAAAAAGTTCCTTTCGCAGATAAAGCAAGGATGGTCGGAGAAGTTTTTTCCTCTGTAGCTAGTAAATACGATCTTATGAACGACGCAATGAGTCTTGGTGTGCATCGTATCTGGAAAAGGCAGTTTGTGGATCTCGTGCCTAGCTCTGCAATGCGTTTACTTGATGTTGCAGGTGGTACTGGCGATGTCGCTATTAGATGTCACGAAAAATTACATAACGCGAAGAGTGGCACTCCAGAGATTACTATCTGCGATATCAATCATGAAATGCTACTAGAGGGTAGGGGGAAAGCTGTAAATCACAATATCCTAAAAAATATGTATTACGTTCAAGGTGACGCTGAGGATCTGCCATTTCCGGACAATACCTTCGATTGTTATACTATTGCCTTTGGTATTAGAAATGTTACTAATATCGATGCTGCTCTTAGTGAAAGTTACCGCGTTTTAAAGCCGGGCGGGAAGTTTTTGTGCCTAGAATTCTCTAAGGTTAATTCTCTAATCATAGAAAAATTTTACGATCTTTATTCTATGCATATTATACCCCAAATTGGCAGATGCATTGCGGGCGACAGGGATGCATATCAGTACTTAGTGGAAAGCATACGTAAGTTCCCGGACCAGCACAAATTCACCTCCTTAATAGAGGGAGTTGGGTATCAGGCTGTGCGTCATACGAATTTAACCTTTGGCGTTGCGGCAATACATGTGGCATATAAAAAATGCTAGAGCTCTTCCGCGTTATCTATATTTTGACTCGCTTTAGAATTTGGGGTTATTTGTACCGAAAAAGCAATGATGCCGCTTTCGGCGAGGCTCTTAGCCTAGCTCTTCAAAAACTTGGTCCAGTTTATATTAAACTTGGACAAACCTTATCTACTCGCGCAGACATTATAGGACCTGATCTTGCTTCCTCCTTGGCTGGGCTGCAGGATAAACTCCCTCCATTTTCGCATGATAAAGCCATCAAGATTTTCGAGTCAGAAACGGGGCGGCAAATCGCAGATATTTTTGCCGAATTTGATAAAGCCCCAGTTGCAGCAGCATCAATAGCGCAGGTGCATAAAGCTACTTTGCAGGGCGGC
>JAZKAD010000063.1:6013-15449 GCA_040389305.1 Pseudomonadota bacterium
TGAAAATTATGCGCCCTGATATTGCAAAAGAATATGCCAAAGATATTCGGTTTTTATATTTTATTGCGAAAATCCTAGAAAAGCGCTATCCGAAATTAAAGCCCGTCTCCATGATTGATATCTTCCATGCGTCCATGAAACGTGAGCTTGATTTTAGGCTGGAAGCTTCCGCGTATTCTGAAATGCGCGATAATTTTATAAATGACGATTCTGTATATATACCAGAAGTGCATTGGGCAGCTACTACGCAAAAGGTTTTGGTCACTTCCTGGGTAGATGGGGTGTCTATATATAACCGCAAAGAGGTATTAAAACTAGGGATTGATCCAATCTCTTTATCTGAAAAAGTCGCGGTGATGTTCTTTAACCAGTCATATCGCGATGGTTTTTTTCATGCAGATCTTCATCCTGGGAATATCTTTGTAACGAAAGATGCGAGGATAGCTCTCATAGACTTTGGTATTACCGGACGCCTCCGAGAGGAAGATAGATTCGCAGTTGCGGAAATTGTTTTTGGCATAATAAAGCGTGATTATATTTTTGTTGCTAAAACTTATAAGCACGCTGGGTATATCTCTAAAAATACAGACATTTATCTATTTGCAGAACGAACTAGAGCTATTTGTGAACCGATTGCTGGCCTTGCGCTTAAAGACATTTCGCTTGCAAAAATTCTAGAACAACTATTCAATTTCACTGAAGAATTTGATATGACGGCGCAACCTCAATTAATTCTCTTGCAGAAAAGTATGGTGATACTAGAGGGGATTGGTCTTAGCCTAAATAGTGACATCAATATGTGGAAACTTGCAGAGCCTTGGATTAAAAAATGGGCCGTAAAAAACATTAGCCCAGAGGCAAAGTTAATCCGGTTGGTAAAGAACTGGATTGAAGAGAGATTTTAACTTAGGTTAACTGAGCGCTCGACTTCTAGCAAACTTCAGAGTATATATCCTAGCTAACTTAATATTAAATATTTCAGTACATATATGAGATTATCGCAATATTTTCTACCAGTATTAAAAGAGAAGCCAGCAGAGGCACAAATAATTTCGCATGCGCTTATGCTGCGCGCTGGCATGATAAAGCAACAATGCTCTGGCATATACTCATGGCTGCCACTTGGGCTTAAGGTGCTTAAAAATATACAAAATATTGTGCATAACAATATGAAAGAAGTTGGTGGCATAGAACTTCTTATGCCTTGCATTCAGTCAGCTGAGCTGTGGAATGAATCTGGGCGCTATGATGATTATGGCAAAGAGATGCTCAGAATAATAGATAGGCATGATACCCATCTATTATTTGGTCCCACTAACGAAGAAATGATCACTGATATTTTTCGGAATTACATTAAATCTTATCGTGATTTACCAAAAAACTTTTATCATATTCAGTGGAAATTCCGGGATGAAATCAGGCCGCGTTTTGGAGTAATGAGGGGGCGTGAATTCCTTATGAAGGATGCGTATTCTTTCGATGTAGATCACGAATCTTCTCTGACTTCTTACAATAAAATGTATGCAGCTTACATCAAAACATTCAGAGACATTGGTGTGGCTGTAATTCCTACGCGGGCTAACACAGGTGCTATAGGTGGAAGCCTAAGCCATGAATTTCATGTAGTCGCAGATACGGGCGAGAGCGCTTTGTACTACGATCAGAAATTTGATATTTTGGCAGAGGACACATCTATTGATATAGAGCTCATGCAGTCTTTATACGCAGCTGCGGATGAAAAGCACGATGCAGAGAATTGTCCAATTCCTATAAGTCAAATTGTTCATAATCGTGGAATTGAAGTTGGGCATATCTTTAATTTCGGCACAAAATATTCTGAAAAAATGAATGCAGTAGTTACAAATTCCAAAGGAGAATTAGTCCCTGTCCATATGGGGTCATATGGAATTGGCGTTTCAAGGCTCGTGGCTGCAGTGATTGAGGCAAATCACGACGAGAGGGGTATTATTTGGCCAAGTCATGTTGCTCCCTTCGATGTATCTATTTTAAATTTGGCGATTGATAATGCAGACTGCACTCTTATGGCAGAGCAGATATACAAAATGCTAACTGACGCAAATATTGAAGTGCTTTATGACGATAGCGATGCAAGGCCTGGACAAAAATTTGCAACACATGACCTAATAGGATCTCCTTGGCAAATTATTATTGGAGCTAAAAAAGCTGCTCAGAATCTTGTGGAGCTTAAGCATAGAGCCACAGGAGAGGTGGAAGATCTAGAGGCTTTAGTCGCGGTAAAAAAAATTGCTGGCAATGTACATATACTGTAGCGTGGAGATTGGTATGCTGAGGCGAGGCTTTTGTGATTGCCGTGGAGCTAGCGCTCCTCGTAATGATGCCGCTTGTTCTGCTACCTCTCAGTACAATAACTCGGGAGCTCTATATGTCCTATAGATTCGCTGCTAGGGTAGCTGTCAGATATTTTTTTGCAAAAAAGAATGAGGTATTAGTTTCCTTCATTGCAAGATTTTCGATGCTAGGTGTTATGCTAGGCGTTGCTGCTTTGATTGTTGTTATGGCGGTAATGAACGGCTTTCATATTGAACTCACAAAGGGAATAATAGGTCTCAATAGCGATATTACTATTTCACCATTCGAGAAATCTATCGAGGGACCTGAAAATACCATAAACACTTTGCGAAGTTTTGAGTTTGTAGAGCGCGCAAGTAAGCTAGCCACGGGCCAGGCGCTTGCAGCGGGTCCTAGGGCGTCGAGCGGGGTTATAGTAAAAGGCATCGAACTCAAAGACTTAAAATATAAAACTCAAATAACGGATAATATAATCTCTGGTGATATAGCAAAACTATCTGAAAAGAATAATGTAGCTATCGGTAGCCAGCTTGCGGCTACTCTTGGCCTGCGGGAAGGAGATAAAGTAAAGCTAATCTCTCCAAATTTTATTTCCTCTGCTTTTGGGTCCATGCCAAGGTCTAAAGATTTTACTGTAATCGCAATTTTTACAAGCGGGCTATATGACTTTGACTCGGCAACTATTCTTATGTCACTCCCAAGTGCTTTGGCATTTTTTTCACTGCCTGACATCAATTTAATAGAAGTCTATACCAAGAATCCTGAAATTGCCATGGAGTCGGTTAAACATATCCACAAAGCACTACCAATGCTCAAGGTAACCAGTTGGCAAATGACCCATGAGCAATTCCTGAGCGCTTTAAAAATAGAGCGTGTGGCAATGTTTACAATCTTAAGTCTTATTATTTTAGTGGCGGCATTCAATATTATTTCTAGCTTATTTATGCTAGTGAAAGACAAAACCAAGGATATTGCGATTTTGCGGACCATAGGCGCTTCTAAGAGTGATATCATGATTATTTTTATTATAAACGGGCTTTTGGTGGGTGTTATCGGCACCGGTATGGGCGTAATACTAGGGGTAAGCTTTGCAAGTAATATAGAAAGTATAAGGCAGTTCTTGCAAAATATTGCAGGTATAAAAATTTTTGAACCGGCTATATATTTTCTTTCGAACCTTCCATCGGAAATTTTACTATCTGATGTGATATCGGTTAGCCTTATGTCCCTTGGTCTATGCTTTATAGCCACTATATATCCAGCCTATAAGGCTGCTAATCTCGATCCGGTAGAGGCTATGAGGTATGAATAATATATTGCAACTTCAAAATATTTCCAAGGATTACCGTCAGGGTAGGTCTGCCGTTGAGGTCCTAAAAAACATCAATTTAACGGTAAAAGCCGGAGAACTCATAGGCATAGTTGGAGCCTCTGGCAGTGGAAAATCTACCCTACTTCATATTGCCGGCCTCTTGGATAGAGGTTTCTCTGGGAGTGTTTTAATAAATAGCATAATTACTAATGACGCAAAGCCAAGTGCTTGTGATGCTTTAAGATTAAGGCATTTGGGCTTTATATACCAATACCACCATTTACTTTCAGATTTTAATGCACGAGAAAATGTAGCCATGCCAAAATTGATAGCTGGGGATGATCTTGAAGAGAGTCTAGAGATGGCTGATCAGTTACTAGCGCGCTTAGGTCTTGCTAAGCGTAGTTTTAATTTTCCAGGCGAACTGTCCGGAGGAGAGCAGCAGCGGGTTGCTATTGCAAGAAGCTTGGTTAATAATCCTCAGTTGATTCTAGCGGATGAGCCCACAGGCAATCTTGACTCTGAAGCATCTGAAAATGCAATACAGATATTTATGGACCTTGCAAAAGAGCGTAAACTCTCCGCTATTATAGTGACTCATAACCATCAAATCGCGGCCAAAATGGATAAAGTATACGAGCTAAGGTATGGTGAGCTGATAGAGAGCACGCTCTAGTAGTTTGTTGCGATGCTGCCTCCGCGAAGGAATAACAAAAGACACTTGACTTTTACGCATGTATCTCTTAGTCTGCGTCATATTCGTGGCGAGTGTAGCTCAGTTGGTTAGAGCACCAGATTGTGGATCTGGGGGTCGCCGGTTCAAACCCGGTCACCCGCCCCATTAAATTACCCCACCTTATACATTCTTCTTATACATTCTTCATCTCGTATCAAAACTGTTGCGATAAATACCCAAGCTATGTTCTTATGTACTATTCTTCTATCCTTACTATTGCCTTCTAGATAAGAAGCAAATAGAGTAGAGGTAATTAATTACCAGACTGGTTTCATGAAAATATTCCTCTCACTTCTTATCACGCTTAGCTTAAGTTATAATACCTATGCTTCTGATGACTCCTTAAATGATAACGCTTCTACCGCGGTAGCTGGTAACACCTGTGCAGAAATTAAGCCTAAAGATGTTTTGATAGGGGGTTGGGATACTTGGGAGCCTTATCAAATGGAAAAAAGTACCGATGCTGGCACCGTTCTCACTGGCATGGATATTGAAATAGTCAATGCTATTATGAGTAGGTTGAAGATCGGGATTTTACAAAAAAAAATAAACTGGGATGATAATCTTAAGGGATTAGAGACTGGTGCCTTAGATCTAGCTTACGGGGCACTCTATTCAGATGAACGTGCGAAGTATGCATATTATTCAATCCCATATCGCTTTGAGGTTAACTCTCTTTTTACTCTCCGTGATGCCAAAAAAAACTTAAGCTTCGCTAATATCCAAGAGTTTTTGGCGCAAATACGCCTACAAGATTACCGTCTTGGTGTTGTGAATGGCTTTGTTTATGCCTCTTCAGACATCAATAATTTTATCAAAGACCCAGCCAATAAAGATATTGTTATTTCCTTCCCAGATGATATTTCAAGCTTTCAAGCTTTAATGCGAGGGGGAATTGATGGCTTTATCACTGATAGAGTGGTTGGGGCGGCGATTATTATGTCAAACCGCGCAAGTAACAAAGCCAAAGAAATTCCACTTCATATTCAATCACCTAGCCACCTAATGCTTAGTAAAAAAACGGTATCAGTAGATATTGTAGAGAAAATCAATAGCATTATTGCTAATCTGCTACCTAGTAATGAGTATCAAAGGATTGTTAGGAACTACCTATATCCTACATTATTATTGCAAACAATAGGATCGGATTGGTTTTATTTATTGGGTATTATAGGTACCATAGCATTTGCAATTTCTGGGGTGGCAATTGCCGCTAAAGATAATACAACATTAATTGGTGCTTTTATATTTGCGTTCCTACCGTCTGTAGGAGGGGGGGTTGTAAGAGATGTAATGTTAAATCGCGATCAGATAGGGATTTTTCTAACGCCTTCATATATATATTATATCATCATCATAGTGCTCATTGGGTTTGCCGTCATGAAAGTCTTGAATAAAGAAGTGGACGATGTTGAAGATAACGCAGTTAAGCGTATATGGGGCCATACTATTATCATTTGTGATGCCATAGGGCAGGCCTCACTTATTGTTATAGGAGTTGCTGTAGTGATTATGGGTCGTGTAGAGCCCATAGAGTTATGGGGTCCATTTTTTGCCTTTTTAACTGCTAATGGAGGCGTTATATTACGTGATAGCATGAGAAAAGATAACAATGTTGGATTTTTATCAGGAGATATTGACGCTGAAGTCTCGATAATTTGGGGTGCTATTTTCTCTATTTGTCTTTCGTATATAGCATTAAATCCCGACCCAGATACTATCCAGTACACAGTGTATTTCGTGGTGGCAGGATCGATTGCAACAAGACTAGGCGCTTATTACTTCAAGCTACCAAACTTAAGATTTAGGTAGTAACGCTCGGCAATCTTGTTTTATAGCAGCCAAGCAATCTACGGAAGTATAAGATTATGAACCGCGAACAATATACGCTAACAGATACGCAAGCTTCGAAAGATCTGGCAATAAAGATAGCTTCCAGACTTAAAGGTGGAGATATTATCACTTTATCTGGAGATTTGGGCTCGGGTAAGACTTATATATGTCGTGAAATTATCAAAGCTCTTTGCGGCGAGGATACAATTGTTCCGAGCCCGAGCTTTAACTTAGTGCAAATATACCAAGCTAAAGACTGGAGGATATATCACTATGACTTTTATCGGCTAAAGAGCGTGGAAGAGATCTGGGAGTTGGGTATAGAAGAGGCTTTAAGTGGCAATATATGTCTTATAGAGTGGCCTGAGGTGGCGGATAAGATCCTCCCTTTTCTAAGAACGGAGATGGAGTTATCATGGGATGGAGAAGTCCGTCGGTGTATTATCCAATATCGTGAAACAGAGGCTTCTTGATGCAAGGATTAATGGCCCAAGGATTATCAGAATCACCAGATACACAAGGGCTTTTGATTTCATAAGGCTCTTTTTGAACGCATGAAGATAATCCGATTGCAGACATTATCAATATTACAAATATTTTAGTCATAAATACTCAAATCAAGCTATTGTTAAAGCGAGATTATTGCAGAAGCATACACAAGTAAATCTATTACTAATAAAACTGCTTGAAATATTTTGCAGTTCTTGTTTAAAAACTATAGCAATCGACTCTTCCATATATGTTTTGTAAGAGACTTTATCTTGAGGAGTGGCATAAGACTATGTACTCATACAACAGATTGGGTTTTTTTTAATAGATATAAGGCGAAGCTCTAAATAATAACTTGATACTGTAGGAATTCTGCTAGAATCCAAGGTGGAAAGTATATTGTAGATATGTCTCACGGACGAAATGACATGAACGAAATGATAAAAGGCATGCAAAACTATGTAACTAGTGAGCAATATTTTATTGATGCCAGGAAGTGGTATAATAGTAAATATATTCACCCTTTGTCTCATAGATCGATTGTTGCATGTTCGGCTTCAGTTGGGGTTCTGCTTCTCGTGTTTATTTTTTTGACCATCCAATCTCTTCTTCCTCTTACCAAGCAGCTAAAATACTCTATCTTTGTAAATTCTCTGAGTCAACAATCAGCGCAAGTTACTAAAGCTGATCAAGTGGCGAATAACCCACTTTTATCTATAGCTCAGATTCTGATCGAAGATTATATTAAATCACGCGAACAGTACACCTACGACAAATTAGACAGTCAAATGCAATATGTACAAAAGACCTCCACACGTATGGTATTCAAGAAATACTTTGACTACTTCAGTATGGATAACGTTGATTCTCCTGTTATTAGATACCAAAAAGAAGCCCAAAGAAAAATCTTTATTGACGGCATTAAGTTCCTTGACAATAATCACGCGGAAGTGAAATTTACATCTACCGCCACAGACGCCACAAACAAAATATTTGAAAATATTTCTTGGTTATCATTTATTTCTTTTGAGACTGACGATATTGTTCTTAATAAACCAGCTGAAAGTGCATTTAACTTTGTAGTTACAGACTATAAAATTCAAATGCTAGGTGATAAAAATGCTAAAAACTAAATCTTATTACGCGCTATATTTATTGTTATCCATATTTTTATGTGGGAATGCATATGCAATTATTGAGCCTACTCCAACCGCTGTAGATAGCCGTATTAGAGTGATGGTTTATAATCCTTATGATGTATTTAAATACACGGGATATTACGGCTATCAAGCTAGCATAGAGCTAGCTAGAGACGAAGAAGTCATAAGCATCTCAATGGGCGATACAACCGCTTGGCAAATAGTTCCTGCGGGCTTTCGTATTTTCATAAAGCCTATGGAGAGCCAAGCTACTACTAATATGACTCTGGTTAGTAATAAAAGGACGTATTTCTTCGAGCTTCATGCAGAAGAAGCTCAGGATATTAACGATCCCGATATGGTATTTAACGTTAAGTTTTTATACCCCGATTCAAAAGATGAGAATTCTATAAAAAGTTATAATGCAGGCGTGAGTGGTCCAGACCTATCACATCCTGAAAAATATAATTTTAATTATGCTATAAGTGGAAATGAAGAAATTGCCCCGATAAAAATTTTTGATGATGGGGAGTTTACTTACCTACAATTTCACGATAAAAATGCAGAAATGCCAGCAATATTTGCTGTAGATGAAGACCTCAGAGAAGCCATGGTAAATTCCAGAGTTAGTCCAAATACCCCGGGGCTTATTATAGTAGAGCAAGTATTCCGTAAACTTTCTGCTCGCCTTGGAAAAAAAGTTGTTTGTATATTCAATGAAGCTTTTAAAAGTGAATAGAGATGCCTGATATTAGCTTTACGGTAGATCTTTCTGAAGTACGAAAGTCAATTTCTAGTGAAGCCGCGCCTTCTCTTTATCATGATTTAGATTATTTAAATACCAATCTAACCCTTCCTTCGTTATCAAACTTACGAACAAGGTTGATGCAAAAGCCTAATCAACCATTTGGATTTTTTGAAAAAAGAAAACTTTCGAATGATCTTTTTAAATCCTTGAAAGATTGGGCCTATAGAAATCCAGGTTACGGAGTAAAAGAAGCTTATGAAGAATATGCTAAGTCCAGAAATTCCACATCTAGAAAGAAATTTGTAGAACATTGCGCTAAAGTGACTTCTCTTGGAGAAGAGTGGACGCACAACCAGGTAGAAAAAGTAGTGGCTATCGTTTTGCGCGGTTTAGAAGGTGGTAATCCTCCGGGCAAAATCAAAGAGGCTTTAGATGATGCTATGGAATCTTATGTCCAGACATCAAGAGAGCAAGCGCGCAAAGACTTTGATAGAAACGATATAGTATTCTATGATGGCGTAAAAGTTCTCGACGTTAAGGAGGGAGGGCAGACTGGACCTTACCAGGTTTTTACTAGAGAGAATTTTAGCAGCTTAACCGGTGAGCAAATGGGTTTTATTACTACATTATGCGACCAAGGAAAATTTGCTGGCGGACAAACCGTTCCCGTCATGCAGGATATGGCGGATAATAAAGGCGTAATTCTGACTACAGAATCTCAAACTAGTATTTTGCAGAAAGATGGTAGGACGTATGTAATACGCAGAGAAGATTTGTCTGATCAGAGTATGACCGATCCTGCGGCGCCTAAGGTTAAGCGCTGCACAATGTCTACTAACATTGATATC
>JAZKAD010000063.1:15459-18005 GCA_040389305.1 Pseudomonadota bacterium
CCGATCTTCAGGCTGAGAGTTTTACCCCTGGCTGCGCTTCAGGTAAGCCATCCACCAAGATAGTCTTTGGAGGCGATTCGGACAAGCTTGGAGAATTAAATATACCGAAGGAATGGAAATCCAAAGTAGATGTTAATGATATGGATGTTCTGCGCGGCGCTTCAACGGCACAAGAACTACCTAAATCTCCTATAGAGAGAGTCTCGGGGGATGCGGTTGCTGATCATGAGCAGCATGCAGTGTCAGAGGCATCGCATCCAGCTTCTTATGCAGTAGACTTAGTCTCTCATGTAAGTAAAGCAAAGACCTATGAGGATGCGGTAGAGCTTTATAATGATGCCGTAAATGTAGTTCCTAAGGACGAGCAATTTACCATGCTAGGAACTCCAAAAACAGAAAAAGGTATCACAACTGTAACATGGCTGAGGCCAGGCGGTAATCATGATAATCCAGATGATCATATAATATATAGAAATGAAAATGGCAAAGAGTCTTGGGTCTGTGGAGCGGGGGTGGGGGATGTCATCATTCCGCCGCAAAAAACTTCAAAAGGCTATGCGTTAGCTAGGGTACAAAACGGCAATGTTTCAATAGTTGCCGGAGAAAAAGATGCCATTCTAAATATCAAAAATCGCAAAGACCATGAAGTTGCAGAAGTCTCTGATTTGCGAAAAGCTATCTCGAAGTACGTTGTTCATGGAGTAGAGAGGTCAACTAATCCAGTACGCCGCAGTCATAGAGAAGATTACGGTAGAGCGCCGTAAGAGAGTAATTGCTTTAGTGTGCGGCACCGCCTGTACCATTATCTTCGGGAAAAGGAGGGTTGCCCATGATAAAAACTCTATGCTCCGTAGTCTCATTGCTGAGATTTGCAGGGTTCATATTATTGTTAGCATGTTCAGGGAGAGATACCACTTCTATTAGGGTTTGATTCTGGGAGTCTAATCCAGCTCTAGATGCTCTTGGTTGCATCACGGATAATAGTTGCTGAGCAAATGTGAATGCTGCATCTCGCAGACCTGAAACCATATGAGTATCAGCTGGTCTAGTTCCGTTGCCTTGATGATGAGGGCTAGAATCTGAAAATTCTGTACTCCCTGCGGTGGTAAAAACCCGCTCTTCAGTTCTTTCTTCTGTAGTAACTTGGTTGCCGCCCTTGGTTTTATGGTGTTCAACTACAGTTTTTGTTGCTGTCGTAGAATTAACTGCTTGAGCACTAGAAGCGCTTGTGGGTTTTATGGAGACTACAGACGCTGCCTGATCTGTAGTAGAGCTTACGATTGCATCTCTTTCACTTATATGTATTTTAAGGTTTTTGAAAGTAGTCGTAGTACCATCTGCAGCTCTAAAAGTAAACTCATCGCAGCTTATTTTCGCATCATCGCTTGCAGATTTGTTTTTTTGTTGAGTGTGCTTTCGATACTGAAAGACTCCAAAAGCTGCTGCACCTGTAGTGACGGCACTACACATCATAGTAATAATCTGTAGCGCAAGCGCCTCGGTATCAGCCATAGTAACCTGCTTCTTTTATTAATCTAGCTAGTATTTGCATTAAATTAGTACTCAGGCAAGAAAAAAGGTATGGCAATGCTATTCTAAGTTGCAAATTGTCATTTTATTGTCTCTTGTCCCATATACCTCGAACCAGCAAATAATTATATTCAGGGCCACTTGCAAAATTCATAGAACATGAGATATTTTATCGTGCCTTATATACTTGCGCTAGTTTTATACCATCAAGCCCGCATCTTCTGATGGGTGACTTGCAGCTCCCACAAGATCTATTGTTTCATCAAAACCCCTACTAAACTCATCTCGTGTATGTCCAAATTTTTCTGTAACTCCGTAAGGTTCAAATCCAAGTCCTCGAAGAACTGATTGCGAGGGTGCATTATCTTGTCTTGCTGTTGCGACAACCCTCTGAAAAAGTTGACCACCTGTGAATGATTTATCAGAACCGATTACTTGATTCACAGATCTATGAGTATCAAATAAGGATTGTCCATAGATGCATACTAGAGCTCCAACGGTTTCTGAGGCTATATGTTTACCATGAGCATCTTTTCTTAGTAAATACGCAAGTTCGGCTGCATTTAGAACTTCGCTGTTACCGATTACTTCATATCCTAAAATTACATCCTCTCCTTCCTCTCTTTGCTCAGAATCTTCGGTATCTTTTACAATAAATGCTGCAAACGGATATCCATTGTCCCAGCGCTTTGATTGTCTTACGACATTTGCACAAAAAGCTTCTGGCTTACTTGTCATCCCTGATGCATAACTTTGCATCACTTGTGGATCATTAAAGACATTTTCGTAAAGACTGTGTATCTCTGGAGGTAAGTTTGATATATCCAGGTTTGATGTATTTGCAACACGAAGAGGTACCAAAGTACATCTGTTTGTACTGATATGTGGTAAGGTTCGGCCAGTCTCAGCGCTACATTCTACTTGCTCAATATGTGCAGTATATCTAGATGTGTATCTTGTATGGGACTGTTTGGAAAATCTCCAATTCCTTCTTTTTACAAATTCTTTCGCGCCTT
>JAZKAD010000064.1:0-36815 GCA_040389305.1 Pseudomonadota bacterium
TTGCATCACTGCACCAACTGAGCCTATCACCATTGAAAGTATAGAGAGTATTTTTAGCATTAATACGAGGCTAGGCTCCATGCTGGGGAGCATGATAAAGAGAATGTTAATAAGAACAGTTATGGCCCCGATTTTCATCGCTCCACCAAAAAAACTGACTGAAGTTATAGGAGAACCTTCGTAAACATCCGGTGTCCATACATGAAACGGCGCTATAGATAGTTTAAACAGAATGCTACTCAAAAGCAGAACTGCGCCAATTATAAGCCCTATATTGGAAGATCTAGCAAGCACCTTGCTTATTACAGTATAGGATGTGCTGTCTGCAAAGCCATAAAGCATCGACATTCCAAATAACATGATGCAAGAAGAGAGGGCTCCTAGGACAAAATATTTCAAACCAGCTTCAGAGGATTTAGAGCTGTTACGATCAAATGCAGCTAAGACATATGAAGGTAATGACATTAGCTCAAGCCCTACGAATAGCACTATCAAATCCCTTGCAGAAATTGCAATGCAAGATCCTAAAGAGGATAATAAAATAAGCACAATATATTCGCTCTGCAAAGCAGTCTCAGTGGATTTACTATGACCTATATAAAATACTACAACACAGAACGTTGTAATCATTACAAGCAATTTACATAAGGTAGTGTAGTAATTTACCGCGTAGCTTTCTCCAAATGCAGAGCTTGACACCGAGGGCATAGAGAGGAGCATATATATAGTGACTACCAGGCCAAAAACCGCGATCCTGCAAAAAGTTTTTTTGCTGATTTTTTTTATTACGCCAATTAGCTGAAGAGATAAGGCTAAGAACCCCAAAAAGAGCTCTGGTGATATCAGTAATAAGTCCTGGCAAATACATGTTGTCATACGAAATATCCTGGAAGATGTATAAACTGCATCACTGCTTTTGGATATAGTCCTAAATATATCACAAGTATAGCAAGAGGCAGGAGGGCTATGATTTCTGTAATGCTCAAATCCTTAAAGAGAGCGATTTCTGGATGCTTCATTTCTCCTAGCATTATTTTTCTGTATAATTTCAGCATATATAAAGCGCCTAAGATCACCCCACTCGCTCCTAGCACTGAAGCATATGGAAAATTATTGAATAACCCAACTAAGCTAAAGAACTCACCAATGAAGCCACTTGTGCCTGGAAGTCCAACTGAGCCAAGTACATATATCATCAAGATACTCGCAAAAATTGGCATTCTAGATGCAACGCAGCCGTAAGCTTCAATGTCTTTGGTATGATGGCGCTCATATAATACTCCTACTGCTAAGAATAAACCCGAAGAGACGAGGCCATGGCTAATCATTTGAAATATGGCCCCTTCTGCGCCAATTTTAGTAAAACTAAACATGCCAGCAGTCACATATCCCATATGAGCTATCGAAGAATAAGCGATCATTTTTTTCATATTGGTTTGAGCTAAAGCTACCAAAGAAGCGTAAATAATAGCGACAACACTTAGGAGAATAACGTAAGGAGCAAAAAATACGCTGGCTTCGGGAAGCATCGGTATAAGAACGCGGAAGAAGCCGTATCCTCCAACCTTTAGTAATATTCCTGCCAGAATCACTGATCCCGCAGTCGGAGCTTCCACATGGGCATCAGGAAGCCATGTGTGGAACGGAAACATTGGTACTTTTACTGCAAATGCTATGAATACCCCAATCCATAAGATTTGAGAGGTATTAAAAGGTATATGGCGGAGGCTAGGAATGAGTAGCTCCATATCGAATGTCCCTGTCATCTGATATATAAAAACCAAGGCCACTAAAAAAAAGACAGATCCAAAAAAAGTATATAAGAAGAATTTCAGCGCTGCATATATTCTACGCTCGCCCCCCCATGTTCCAATAATTATGTACATCGGTATCAAAAGGGTCTCAAAAAATACATAAAATAACAGCAGATTCATTGAGCAAAAGAATCCTAAAGTTAAGAACTCCATGAGTAAAAAGCATACAAGATACTCTTTAACATTTTTCGTGATAGTAAATAAGCTGATAATGATACAAATCAAAGTAAGCAAGGTGGTTAGAATAACGAATAACAGAGATACCCCATCTAGCCCAATATGATACTCAAGGCCAATGGATTCCACCCACTGTATTCTTTCTACGAATTGAAAGGTGTCGCCCCTGCGATCAAACTTAAGAGCCACCGCTATGCTAGTAATTAGAGAGAAAATACCGCTAAGCACTGCGATATATTTTATATATATAGTTTTATCTTCCCTAATGGACTGTGTTACAAAAAGAAGTATATAAAGCGCTGTGAATAGCGGAATGCAGAGCATTATGGAGAGAATAGGAAAATCCATCATATAACTTTACTAATATAGCTTATTAAATACAGGCTCATTATTATGATTACGCCAAGTAGCATTACCAAAGCATAGTTAAAAATATAGCCGCTTTGTATTTTCCTAGCAACACAGGATAGAGATTGTACTAGACGTGTAGCTCCTTCGGGGCCATATTTATCTATTATATTTATATCAAAATTCCAACAGCGCAGGCTAATCATCTCTACTTTTTTAACTAGGTAAGTATCATAAATTTCGTCGAAGTAATATTTATTGGCGAGTAAATTTTTGAGCCAAGAAAAACTTCCTGACACATCCTGAGATTTTCTCGATGCTTTTCTGTAGATATATAAAGCTAGACCTGCACCGCAAGCCGCAACGATAAGAGGCAAGAACTGTATATAAGGACTAATTTCCCCATGCTTTATAAAGCTCCCCGCCGCAATACTCTCACCAAAATAATTTCCTGGCTCTCCTATATGCATAAAATAATGACCATAAGCTCCAGCCAAAACCGCTCCTACTGCCAGTGGAAGTACCGAGGTGATCATTATCTTAGACTCATGAGCATGATCTAATGCATCTCTAGGTAAATGGGAACTCCCGTGAAAAACAAGCATAATAATTTTTAGCGAATAAAGGCTTGTAAAAAATGCAGCCACAATTCCCAAAACAAAAATGCCATCACCCATAGTTTCTCTGGCTATAAAAGCCGACTCTAAAATCATGTCTTTTGAGTAGTATCCAGCAAAAGGGAATATCCCCATAATAGCAAGTGACCCTAGCCAAAAGAGGCAATAAGTATAAGGAAGTTTCCTGCGCAGCCCGCCAAGTTTTGTAATATCTTGTTCATGAGTCGCATGAATCACGCTCCCAGCGCATAGGAACAATAAGGCTTTGAAAAAAGCATGAGTTGCTAAATGGAATATCGCGGCGCTATATGCGGATACGCCACATGCGATAAACATATAGCCGAGTTGGCTGCATGTTGAGTATGCAATAATTTTTTTGATATCATTTTGCATTATAGCGATGCTAGCTGCAAATAAGCATGTTACGCCTCCAACCCAAGCTACAATTTGCAAAACTATTGGAGATAATTCAAATAAGAAGGAGGTACGAGCTACCAAGAAAACACCAGCGGTGACCATTGTTGCTGCATGAATGAGGGCCGAGACTGGCGTTGGCCCTTCCATCGCATCTGCAAGCCATACATGCAGCCCTATTTGAGCAGATTTACCCATGCAGCCGATAAAAAGTAGGAAGCAAATTACATCAATGACTGAGAAATGTAGATCCAGGAGATATACGGCGGAAAGTCCTTCGCCCCGAACGAATACATCGCTAAAATTTACAGAATGGCAATAATAGACGATAAGAACTATACCAAGAATGAATCCAAAATCTCCTACTCTATTTACTATAAAAGCCTTTTCTGCAGCAGCGCAGGCGGAGGGCTTGGTATACCAAAATCCTATAAGTAGATATGAGCAGAGTCCGACTCCTTCCCATCCACAAAATAATTGTATAAAGTTATCGGAAGATACCAGAAGAAGCATAAAAAATGTAAAGAGAGAGAGAAATGACATAAAGCGTGGGAGATTTTCATCTTCTTCCATGTAACTCAGAGAGTAAATATGCACTATAGCAGATACCACTGTCACAACCATGAACATAAGGGCTGTAAGCTGGTCTACATAAACTGCCCAATTAACGTCATGCCCATATAAACTAAACCATTTAGCTAGGATAACATGTTCAATATGCGGAGTATTTATATGATTTTTAAAAATCAGTATGCCTAAAATAGCCGTCACTACCATAGAAAAACTGCTTAATCTGCCCGCTAATTTATGAGAGATTTTTTTATTCTTCATGTAGCAAGATAGGCCGCAAATAACACTAGATAATAAGGGAAGTAAGAGTACAAAAATAACCATTTAACCCCTCATTTCGTTCACGTCTTCTGCTAAAATTGAGCGACGGTTTTTGAAGTAAATGACCAAAATAGCAAGTCCGATAGCTGTCTCGGCTGCGGCAACGGTAAGCACTATAAGGCTAAATATCTGGCCAGTAAGATTGCCATAGCTCGAGGAAAATGCTACGAAATTGATGTTACTCGCAAGTAGCATAAGTTCAATTGACATAAGCATCACAATAATATTATTGCGATTTAAAAAAATCCCCACAGCGCCAATAACGAATACTATGCATGAGAGGATTAAAAAATGTACTAGGCCAATTTCCATCATATTTTTTCAATCATATTTTATGTCCTGAGCGCCTTGGTTTAAAGGGACGTTAGCAAGATACATACCACTTTTTTTGCTCCGCGCCAATTGTTCCTTAGGATCTTGTCTTTTTCTAGGTTTTTTGGATCCTAGCGTTAGAACAATACAGCTTACCATTGCTACAAATAATATCAGACCAGAAACTTGAAAGGGCAATATGTAGTCAGTATAGAGCACTTCTCCTATAGCATGAGTATTAGTAAGGGACGAGGCAGTGACTGCGATATTTTGCGCAGTAATGCTACTACTTCCAGCAATCATCACTAGTACCAAATCGAATAAAAGGACGCATAGCACCAGGCAGCCAAGAAGGATGTTCCGTTTTCCGAGGGCATTGCTTTTGATCCCGGCGAAATGATTGCCAAGCATCATCACTACAAATAAGAAAAGCACTGCAACCGCCCCTACATAAACTACCACAAGAGTCATGGCTATAAACTCAGCACCGAGTAGTACAAAAAGCCCTGAAGCATTGCAGAAAGCGAAAATCAGCCAGAGTACAGAATGGACGCTACTACGGCTAGCAATCACTCCGATACTACTTAAGATTATAAGGCTTGAAAAGATATAGAAAAATAATGTCATTTATCAAAAATAATGAGTATTAAGAATCTTCAAAATTGAGGTCTCAAATTTAAGACCTAAAATCAAAGCCTAAAATATGAAGATATACTCTTCATATCATAACTCATAAGAGAATGCACTATTTCTTGGCAAAAATTATGATGCCTGTGTCGGGATGGAGTCATGTCTTTATTAAAGAGCAAGATCCGCTAGACAAAATCTCTGATGTAATGAATAATCTACTAAAATTAAATAAATGGCTTACGATGTCGCAAAAAATACAACCTGTTCGAGGGATGAAGGATATACTTCCAGACGATTATCTGGTGGTGGATCATATAACGAATACCGCTTGGGAAATAGCTAAACGCTATGGTTTTCAGCGCATGGCCACTCCAGTGCTTGAGCATAGCGGTGTTTTTTCGCGAAGTCTTGGAGAGTCTTCCGATGTAGTCAGCAAGGAAATGTATAGCTTTTTAGACAAAAGCGATGATAGTCTTACTATGAGGCCGGAGTTTACGGCGGGCATAATGCGCGCTTTTATCTCAGAGGGGCTTCAGCATCAGTTACCTCTTCGGCTTTTTACTAATGGCCCTTGTTTTCGTTATGACCGTCCGCAGGCTGGACGCTTTCGTCAATTTCATCATTTAAACTATGAATTTTTGGGACTAGATTCCCCATATGCAGATGCTGAGATGCTATGTCTTGCGCGTGATCTATGCGAAGGATGGGGTATACTTCAAGACGTTACACTAGAAGTGAACTCGCTTGGATGTGCAGAATCTCGCAAAGCGTATCAAGCAACTTTGTTTGAATATTTTAGTAGCCATAAAGATAAACTATCAGAAGATAGTCAAAGAAGGTTGCTCAAAAATCCTATGAGGATTTTGGACTCTAAAGATGAGGGGGATAAAATAATTGTCTCTGGTGCTGAAGTGATGGCAGATCACTATACCGATGAATCACGTAAATATTTCGATGAAGTGCTACGTTTATTGGAAGTGATGAAAATCAACTACGTCGTGAACCCAAAGCTTGTACGAGGCCTTGACTATTATTGCCATACCGCTTTTGAATTTACAGCTCCCAAATTTAATTCTCTCTCGATTCTAGGGGGGGGGCGTTATGATTGCCTTGCAAAGATCATGGGTGGCCCCGATACTCCAGCTTGCGGCTTTGCTGCAGGCCTTGAGAGAATTATGCTCCTAAGAGAATTCTCTATCTCTCCCGCAAGGCCTTGTGTTGTTGTATCCATAGGCGATGAGAATTTTGAGCATGGAGTAGCCGTAGTTCAAGATTTACGTAAAGTTGGAGCGCAGGTGATTTTTGAGCATAAGGGCAAAATAGGTAAACGCATGCAAAATGCCGATAAAGCAAAGGCCAAATATGTTGTGTTTATAGGCAGCGATGAGGTAGCGTCGAAGAAATATAAAATGAAGGATATGGATAGTGGAGTGGAAACTCTAGAAGATTTACAAAGTATTATGAATGTAATTAGTAGTATTTGAGTTTTTGAGGAAATATGACAATTTTTGTAGTAGGCGGAGGTACTGGTGGTCATTTATTCCCAGCTATAGCCCTTGGGAAAGAGCTAGCAAGGCTTGGGTCTGAAGTAGCTTTAATAACCGATACTAGATGCAAAGGATATATAGGGCCTCAGCTTGGCTTGGAGACTCATATCTTGTCTCTTGGATCCATGAAATATTCTTTCTTTGCAAAGGCTCTAATGGCCATAAAGCTTGTTTTTGCATCCCTCCAATCAATCATATTATTGCGTAGGCGCAAAGCATCAATAGTTGTAGGATTTGGCGGGTATACAGCTTTCCCCCCGCTAATAGCTGCAAAATTGCTTGGCATCCCCATCATGCTACACGAACAAAATTGTTTCTTTGGTAAGGTAAATAAATTATTTGCCAAAAGCGCCAAGGTTATTGCCTTAAATTTTGCCGAGACTAGCAACGTTTCTGAAGATCTCAGAGATAAGATCATTATTGTGGGTAACCCTGTAAGACCAGAAATAAAATTAGCTTATAAAAAAAGGACCTTCTTGAAAGACGGCATTAAGATACTAGTCATCGGAGGTAGTCAGGGGGCGAAGGTGTTTGCAGATATAGTACCTCGTGCTATCGCCATCCTTAAATCCATAAAACCTGAACTTAAAATATCTATCACTCAGCAGGCGTCCTCTATAGATCATGAAAAATTACGTGCGGCCTATAGTACCGCCCTCGAGATCCCATGCGAACTTGAGGAATTTTTTCATGATATGCCTAGAAAATATTCCGAGAGTGATCTTGTAATTTGTAGATCGGGAGCTTCGACTATAGCGGAGCTTATTCACCTAGGGCAGCCTGCTATTTTAATACCATATCCATTTGCAGCGGAGGATCATCAATTTTTTAATGCAAATGTTTTGGCGAGTAAATCCGCGGCTTGGTGCTTTCGGCAAAAAGATCTTACACCAGAGATTTTATCTGATAAAATTATTGAGATAGCAAATACTCCAGAAACTTTAGAAAAAATGTCTGAGCGCTTGCTAAGTCTGCGCATGGAGTCCGAGAAAATCTTAGCAGACACAGTACTTAAATAATCAATGCATAAAACTTAGCCTCAAAGTTTCTTGAGGTTGCAGATAACTAATTTATCTGCCATAAACGTACTTATATTCTAAGTCTAAATATCCTTGTGAGGAATACATGGTAAAGCATCTTCTAATAATTTTAATATCTTCTTTACTTCTAAGTAACTGTGCGCCTATGTCTTTGAAGCGTTCTGCTAGCAATAGATTAGTAGACTTTAGTGGATTTGAAGGGCATAAGAGGCGTCCCGTATATAACAAAAAATATATCACCAAAGCCAAACGCAATATTGCAGAAAGTAATTACGATGAAGATGAGTATAATAGTGAAATCGACGAAAATGAAACTATAGAACCTGCATCTCGGAATCGTATGATGTACCGTGATATGGTAGAGCGCGATAAGGCGCGCAAGAAAAAAGAAGGCGGAGCTGGAAATAGGGCTTACAGGGAAGCCGTTGATGCCGAAAGCGGAGACTATCCTAATCTTAGCGAGTCTCGCCAAAAAATTGACAAAGACGGAGGTAAATCTACGTCAGATATGCAAAAAGAACTAGCTGAAATAAAGAAAATGCTTTCAGAGAATAAAAAAGAGATGGTGAAATATCGTTGTCCTATGCAAAAACCTAAAGATCCATTGCAGCCTAGTAATAACCGAGGTCAGTCATCGCACGCACCTTCTCTCTCGAATAGTATTGGTATAGATACTGCTAATTGATGGAAGTAACTGAGATCAAGATCAAAGTTAAGGCTGGAGCGAAGCACGATAGAATTGAAGGGTGGATTACTGAAAATGAGAATAAGATCCTTAAAGTCAGTATTAAACAAATACCTGAGGAAGGTAAGGCTAATAAAGCAATTATAAAATTCCTATCAAAAACTTGGAAAGTCCCTCAAAAAAATCTAGTAATTTCGAGTGGACTTACCAGCAATTACAAAACCATCATAATTTCTACTGCCCTCAAATTAAGACTTCTAGAGTGATGAGCGCCCAGAGCGTACATTGGTACAGAGGTGCGCGAACTCATGAAAAATTGTATTTGGAAAATTAATTTCAGGCAAAGATTGATGACCCTGTTGCACAATTCCAATTTACCGCATATTTCCCCTTTCCCCATAATAATGGTCTATGCAGGGCGCATGGAGACTGGTCTGCCAATTTCTAGCATTTTATTGAGAAGTTGGCGCTTGATAGTCATTTCGTTTGTCATATTGGTGTCATCTCTTGATAGAAACGGACTACCAAAAGTGGCCTTGAAGCGGAAGAAAGTATTTGCTACTTTTTCTCTTCTTCTGTAGTGATTTTTGGATTGAAATGCTTGATATCCTTTGTGTTGTTGGTACTCCACAGTTTTATCTCTTTCAGTTGTTATATATTCTCTCCATCATATCCAAAAACTTCTTGGTTTTAATGCTTGCAAGTAGAAATTCTGTTTGAGATCTATCCTCTGTGTGAGCATTTTTTAGGCATTATAGTCATTTGGGTGATCAACAATATCATTTGCACTGGGCTGACCAGTAAGCCATACGCCTAAGTCAAGAGCTGGTGCTTGAGGTAGTTGCTCTATGGCTTGAGTTAGGCTACTGTTAGTACTATGCTCCTCAGTGGTGGCGCCATTATGTTCTTCAGATAAATCCTCTTCATCATTATGAATTTCTGCATCTCGTACAGAGACACGTTCGTCAGAATCGAAATCTATGTACTCAGAAAGCAGATTCTTCATTGCCTCTGATAATGTTCGTCCTTCTATAGCATTCTCAAGTGCATTTTTAAAACGAAATCTTAAGATGTTATATTCCGGTGAGCCAACTGTGAGTTTTGGTAATTGTACTGTTTCGTAATATTCTATGAGACGTTTTGTTGTTTCTACTCTATTATTTTTGATTGATAGAAAAAAAAACTCACCATCATCATGCGTCATATCTAGATTAGTATTACACCTTAATATTGCACTAACTAATGCAATATTTTGTCCAGGCGCACTGTCTGATAGCTCTATATAATCTCTATAATCTTTTTCTTTGCTCATAACTATATCACTCCTTGAGTAAGACTATCTATAGCAGCCATTTCCATTCCCAGTAATGTTGTCGCATCTGTCATCCTAAGTACGCGATCGGTGTAGCTACGGCATTCGCCAATAAATGCACCATATTCAGATTGATCGGGATTTCTTGCAAGCAACTGCTCCATGTCTTCATGATACCTTAACTGTACATGCGATAATCCCATGCTTTGAATCATTGATTTTAGCTCTTCAACTGCATGACGCATTGATGCTAAAACACTTGTGGTCTGTTTTTCTTCCGCCACATTAGATGATTGCTTAACTCTTACAGGATATGATTCAACTAGTTTTGGTAGCTTATCATTCATTGCTTTACTATTTGTGATTTCTCTTACTGCAAAGCTTGCACTTAAAGAAGTGGGGTCAATTTCTCCAATATTACTAGCTAATTCTTGTACGTCAATTCTCATTGTAGGAAAAAGTTTGGCGTTAACTTCAATACTGAAAGCTAATTTGACTGCAATATCGATGCAATCTCTCCACTGATCTGGGTTTGGACCAGCTGCTCCAAATGGTTTATAAATCTGGAATTTTTTATTAAAACACACTCTAATATCGTCATTACCACCAGCAAGAATATGACTAAAACAACTATTACTTGGGTCAATTACTAGATACTTTGATTGACCTGTAGTAACATCGGCTTGCGCAAATAAAAGTACTGTATGTATTTCAGGATTTGTTGGATCTATTTTTCCAGCATCATCCCTTACAAATACATCAACTAGTGCAGTTTTTCCTGGGCCTTTATTTAAATGAGCTATCGCTTCAGCGACATTTGTCTTTTCAACTTGTGTAAGCTGCTTTTTTGCTTCATCGCGATATGTCTGAATTTCTGTATCTCTAGGTATTTTAGTACTTGCGACGGATTTTACATCTGATGGTTTTTGAGCTCTAGCATTACAAGATGTAATTTCTGCTTGTACATCTGGAGAATGAGGGTCAATACCAAAGCGCACGACTGTAGTTCTACCATGACTGTATTCATCTTCAAACCTTGAGGCAGCGCTCGTCTCTTGTTTTAGAGTTCTCTGAACAAAAGTCCTGGGGGTAATAGAATAAACTGCGGTTTCACGAATTACTGCATCATATTCAGGACCAGAGGTTAATTCGACTGGAACGGATACGGTAGCAGCCGCTGTGGTTGGCACTGCAGCAGATTTCCTAGATACTTGTGATAAATAGAGCTTGAATACTTTGAGCTTAGACATTTTTAATGCTCTTGCTAACTTAGACTTTGAAGCTGAATGTAACACATATTACAACAAATATCAACAAATATCATTTGCCTTTATCCATTGTATTAAGACAATTTATTTTGAACCTAGCATTGTCTGTGGCTTCGATACTACAGAGAATATAATTATAACTAATAGTACTTACAAACTCATGAAAAATTGTATTTGGAAAATTAATTTCAGGAGGGTATCAAAAGTTAATTGTCCTTTTGTCTACAGCAAGCGCAGCTTCTTTAACTGCTTCGCTTAAGGTAGGGTGAGCATGGCAAGTACGTGCAATATCCTCCGAGGATGCAAAAAATTCTATACCGAGAGTCAGTTCGGCAATCATTGTACCAGCATCTTTGCCTATTATATGAGCGCCCAGTACTCGATCTGACGTGC
Organism: Pseudomonadota bacterium; assembly: GCA_040389305.1. Classification (GTDB taxonomy): domain Bacteria; phylum Pseudomonadota; class Alphaproteobacteria; order Rickettsiales; family Rickettsiaceae; genus JAZKAD01. Next base: position 11,449 of record JAZKAD010000064.1, read on the forward strand.
TATCCGCAAGTATTTTAACGAAGCCCTCAGAACAATCATTGGCCCTTGCTCTGCTATTTGCTAAAAATGGAAATTTACCAATTTTGTAGCTGATATTTTCTTGTTTTAACTCTTCTTCGGTAGCTCCTACCGAAGCTACTTCAGGATATGTGTATATAACGCTAGGTATTGCCTTGTAGTTTACATGCCCATGCTTGCCTGCCATGATCTCTACAGCCGCAACAGCTTCTTCTTCGGCTTTATGGGCGAGCATAGGACCAGGGATAACATCTCCAACTGCATATATATTTGGAGCAGAAGTTTGGTATTTATGATTTACCTCTATAAACCCGCGTTTGTCGCTTTTAATTCCTAATTTCTCAAGACCAAGATTTGTGGTATGAGGTTTTCTTCCTACTGCGACCAAAATTTTCTCGGCAGTCATTTGGGAGTCAACACCACCCCCAGCAGGCTGAACTGTAAGAGATACAGAAGATTTATCCACCGTAGCGCTAACTACTTTCGTGGCTAATTTAAACTTAATACCTTGTTTCTCTAGAATTTTCATGAATTGACTACCAGTTTCTATATCTAAACCAGGAACAATGCGGTCTAGATATTCTACTACGGTCACTTCCGTTCCAAGCCTTCTCCATACAGAGCCAAGCTCCAGTCCAATAACGCCTCCGCCAATTACGATCATAGATTTTGGTATGGATTCTAGTGCCAAGGCTCCCGTTGAAGAAAGAATGGATTTTTCATCAATATTGACTGAAGGAAGGCTTGCTACCTCTGACCCCGTTGCAATCAGAATATTTTTGCCAGAAATTTGCTGAACTTCAGTGTCATTCTTAATTTCTACTACGCTATGTGACATAATAGACCCATTTCCTGTAAAACGTGTAATTTTATTTTTAGCGAATAAACCGCCTATTCCTTTGCATAAATCATCAACAATTTTATCTTTGCGATTCATCATACGAGATAAATCTATCTCTAATTTAGAAGTTTTTATTCCGATATCTGCAAAATGCAGAGCCGCATCCTCGTACTTTTCAGAGAAATGCAAAAGAGCTTTAGAGGGTATACAGCCAACATTTAAGCATGTCCCACCAAGTGTGTTGCGTTTTTCAACTACCGCTACTTTAAATCCAAGTTGAGCTGCTCTGATAGCTCCTGTATACCCAGCAGGACCGCCTCCAATTACGATTAAATCAAACTCTTGCATAACTATTATCTCTGTAATTTATATGCCAAAAAGTATAGACTTTTAGAGTGCTTAGAGCAATTAATTTTACTATATAGATTATAAGAGGATTATATGCCTCCAGAATTAACGGCAGAGCAAAAAGCAAAAGAGAGTGCGAAGCTAGCTGCCGAAGATCTCGCGCTTGCAGAGGCAGAAAAGAAGAGAAAGTCTAACGCCCAGCCCTCAGTAGCAAAACTCACTATTTCTGGTCAAGTAAAAAGGGAGCTTGAAGAGAGCGCTAGAATAAATGCCATGGAACAAGATAGAGAAAGGAACGTTCGCCATACTCAGGAATCTCCTTCGCAGGAATCTCCTTTTACTGAAGTTTCAACATCCAGATATCCTCAAATGGTGCGTGAATATTACGCAGATGTTCTAAAGCAAGAAGATGAATTTGTACCAAGAGCGACAATACCGCCTCGTAAGCAAGGTATGACTGCAGATGAGGCCATAGAAGCACAGGAAGCTAGGCGACTAGTGATTCCATCAGAAGCGAATCCAAAGGCTATGTTTGAAAAGAGGATGGCAAAGATAGGATCTCCAAGAAAGCCACTTGAATCGCAAATAGTCCAAAATGTAGTTAAGCCATTCATTCTGGACAGAGCGCTAATGTAGCCACGGCAGTTCGGGAAATGGATAAATATACTGATGGTAAGCCTTTAGATTCAGAAATCATAAAAGTTATGATGGATAAAGGTCCAGAAGCTATTGCTCAGGTAGTAACCGCCCTAGCTTCTTCTGAGGCTTACAAAGACCCAACAAGCTTCAGAAAGGCCGAGGTACAGGAGTTTACAGCGCAAAGTTTAATAATAGAAATTGATAAGATTGTAGAGGGAGTGGAAAGAAAGTCTGACCAAGCAGGGCCAGAGATTGATAAGATTGAGACTAAGAAAGTCATTAAATCTACGGCAATGACAATTTTAGATGGAGTCATCCCTGACAAAAGAATGCTAGAAGCAGCGGCAGACGAGCTCGCCGATGCATGCGTAAAAATAGAGAGAGGTCAGTATGGGAGAAAAGATCGCATAATAGACGCAGTAAGCGATTGGTGTAGTAAGTTATTTGCAAGCGAAGAAAAGAAAGTTGCCATTGATTTAGCAAGCAAGATAAAGAAAGGGTTTGAGGAGAAAAGTAATAACCGTTTGCGACTTGCCCCTGAAAAGCTAGGGGTTCCTACTGCTGCTAAAACCAATAATCCGCCATCACGAGGAAGACAATAGAAATATAGTTATGCAAGTTTGTTGTGACTTTTATGCACCTACCTATAATTATTTCAAGATGCTAAAATATAATCTATAGTTGTAAACTAAAAATTAATCTTTAGTTGGTACAATCCAGAAATCAAGAAACAAAAAAACTTTCTATGGCACGCAGTAAGATGCATAAAAATTACTTAAAAGCCATAGAAGGTTATGAATTACGCCTAGGGTTGCTGGAGTATCTAGTTTTTTTCTTTAATAATGATGATGAGCAAGTAATACAAGAAATTTGCGAGGGTAATGTTTTTTTACCAACCCCGAAGCTTCTCAAAAATTTACTAAGCTATAACTCGAACGTTATATCATTTGACGAAGAACTAAGTAGATTATATGAAAATTGCATTACATTATCTTATAAATTCTATGAGTATGTCATTCCGGCAATTATAGGCGCAAGACTCGACGCTTCAAAGAATTTCGGTACTGCTCCTGATCTATCTAAAGAATATGGTCAAGCGTTCATTGTAAGTTTAATGCAAGTTAAAATAAGGCTGGGGTATTTAGGTATAAACAATCTCCAAACTACGGCGGAGCAAAAATACGAAACATATATTCGGCTAGAAGAAAGAGCCAGACTATATAATAACTATACGCATAAGATTATTTATTTATTAAAAAAAATGCTCGCTAAAGCGGAGATAGAGGTGCGCGTCGCATGCATAGCGATGCATATAATGCTCTTCTGTGTAATAATATATATTGATAGAGCAGAGCTGATATCTTTGGCTAGTGGCATAGCGTTAATATTTACTTGTTATGCATTTATTATTAATCATCCACTTCACAGCTTCGAACACACAGATATATCTGGGAGAAATTTAATAGCTTATAGATATAGACTGCGTGTAAATCGCCTTCTTCAGCAAGCCCTTCGTAGGCGCTCCGCAGCATCGAATATACCACTTGAGAATAACATAGCAAAATACCATTACCCTACTGAAGATCCTATATACTTATCGGCATGACCTTAAGTTCTCGGCCATAAGACCCCCAACCCCAAGGTGAAAAATAACGATAAAATAACACTTGTGCTACTCAAGATTGCATATATCATGATATTCAATGTTTATATTCAACAAAAATTTATTTAACTGTAATATGCAAGCTACAATTAAACCAGTGATTATGGCTGGGGGTTCTGGCGTAAGGTTATGGCCTCTATCGGATATGTCTCATCCTAAGCAATTTATCAAAACCTTAGATGGGCTTAGTGCTTTTCAGCGTAGCCTACTCCGGCATAAAGATTTGGGTATCCCCGCAGTTATTGTGAATACTGAGCATAGTGATATTGCAGCTGCACAAATTGCTGAGATAGATATCGAAGCTCAACTTATTATAGAGCCGTATCAAAAAAACACTGCTCCTTGCGCGGTTATAGGAGCGCTACTTGCTAAGCGGGAAGGGTATGATAATGTTCTGCTGATCCCCTCAGATATTCATGTTTCTGATAATGAATTATATTTTGCTACATTAGAGCGAGGCTTCGAGGTTATAAATCAAAATATTGTGACAATCGGTATCACGCCAACTTCTGCTCACACAGGATACGGATATATCAAAGTAGGAGAATCTATTGCTAATTATGTACATAATGTTGAGAAGTTTGTTGAAAAACCAGACTCAATAAGGGCTGAGGATTATCTGAAGCAAGGCGCATATTTTTGGAATTCAGGCATTTTTATATATGATGCTGAATATCTCTTGAAGCAAATGCATTCTTTGCACCCTCTTTCCTATGAAAATATATGCAATTCTTTTGCGCAGGCTACAAACAAAGGCGCTGATATTACATTAGCCCCAGAATCTTATGCCAAGATCGAGGCCATATCAGTAGATTATGCTATTATGGAGCATGTAACAAATATGAGGTTAGTTGAAGGGCATTTTGGGTGGAGTGATATTGGTTCTTGGGAGTCTTTATGGCAACTTCAAACCAAAGACCAATTGAGCAATTATCTCGAAGGTAATAATGTCATCACTTATAATGTAACAAATTCATACATAGTGTCTAATCAAAAAATCTCGAGTCAAAAAAAACTAGTTATTATAGGTTTAGATAATATAGCTGTTATAGACACGAAGGATGCTATTCTTGTGGCAAATAAGTCCTGCTCGGAAGAGATAAAATGGTGGTAAAGCAACTGCAAGAAAGGGTATAAGACAAGACTTCAGGTCGATGCCTTGCTATCATTATCAAAGAAAACAGTGCTCGAGGTTAAGCATAGGATTGCAAGCTAATCATAAACCTATTATGCTTCATAAATATTCGATCAATCGGGCATAGATGATAGTACAAAAATACGCTAACCTACTTTTTGAGCAATCGCGCGATAAAGTAACGCTCGATGAAATATCTTTGATTGCTTCCGGAATTTGTGCTGATAGCTTGGTCTCTAGATATTTCTCGTCTCCAGCAAATAAGACCGAGAAAGAGCGGGTTTTATCAGAGATGCTTAGCGCCGCTGAGGCTAGTAACGTTGCTTCAAATTTTCTTAAATTGATCATAAGGCATAAGCGTTTAAAAGAGTTGCCAAGCATTCTGGAAGAATACACCAGATTGCTAAATACCATGAATGGTGAAAAAATGGCGGAAGTTATATCTTCTAAAGCTCTTAATAAAGACGATCAGATAGAACTGATTAGTTTACTAGAATCCAAATTAGGTGCAAAGGTTGTTGTAAAATATACAACAGACCCAAGTATAATTGGCGGCATTGTTGTTAAATGTGGTAGCGTATTTTTGGACGCTTCCATCAAAGGAGCGCTTGATAAAATATCAGTAATATAAAGCGTTCTTATAGAGAAAGTTTCTATAAGGTAAGCTTAATAAAGAACGCGTAGAAGGAGAAGAATATGAAATTAAACGTTGCAGAAATTTCTGAGATGCTCAAGAAAGAAATCGCGTCTATGGATATAGAACCTCATCTTGAAGAAGTGGGGCAGGTTATTACTGTAGGGGATGGAGTTGCGAGAGTATGTGGGCTTGACAATGTGCAAGCTGGTGAAATGGTAGAATTCTCATGTGGTACTAAGGGACTCGCGCTTAATCTCGAGAGAGATTCCGTGGGTATTGTAATCATGGGCGATGATTCCACTATACGTCAGGGCGATAAAATTAAACGAAGCGGAAAAATATTGCAAGCTCAGGTGGGCAAGGGTTTGCTGGGGCGTGTAGTAAATGGACTTGGCGAGCCAATCGATGGAAAAGGTCCTTTGCGCGATGTGAAGGATGCTGTAGTAGAAGTGAAAGCACCTGGTATTATAGACAGAAAGAGCGTTCATGAGCCTATGCAAACAGGCATTAAAGCCATTGATGCTTTGATCCCTATTGGTCGTGGGCAGCGCGAGCTTATCATTGGAGACCGTCAGACGGGGAAAACTGCGATTGCGATTGATGCAATTATCAATCAAAAGCATGCGCATTCACTAGATGTGGAGTCTGATAAAATATTTTGTATTTATGTGGCAATAGGCCAAAAACGCTCGACGATAGCGCAGGTAGTTAAGCTTCTCGAGGAGTCTGGTGCTCTTAGCTACACAATAGTTGTAGCCGCGACGGCCTCAGATCCTGCGCCATTGCAGTTTTTGGCGCCATACACTGGCTGTACAATGGGTGAATATTTTCGCGACAATGGCATGCATGCACTTATTATATATGATGATCTAAGTAAACATGCGGTAGCTTATCGTCAGATGTCACTACTTCTTAGAAGACCACCAGGACGCGAAGCATATCCTGGGGACGTATTTTATTTGCATTCAAGACTTTTAGAGCGCGCAGCTAAAATGTCTGATGAGAAAGGTAGTGGGTCATTAACCGCTCTGCCTATCGTTGAAACCCAAGCAGGAGATGTATCTGCATACATTCCCACTAATGTGATTTCTATCACAGACGGGCAGATTTTCTTAGAAAGCGAACTTTTTTATAAAGGAATGCGCCCTGCTGTTAACGTTGGCATTTCTGTTAGCCGAGTTGGATCTGCCGCTCAGATTAAAGCTGTAAAACAAGTAGCTGGCACCGTGAAACTAGAGCTTGCTCAGTACCGCGAGATGGAAGCCTTTGCGCAGTTTGGTTCTGAACTTGATGAATCTACTCAAGGTCTTCTCAGAAGAGGGGCGCGTTTGACAGAGCTTCTCAAACAGCATCAGCATTCTCCTTTGAAAATTGAAGAGCAAGTAGTTACTATGTATCTTGGCTCTAAAGGATACGCAGATAAGGTGCCGCTAGCAAAACTTCGTCAGCTTGAGCTTAAAATGCATGAGGCGTTGAATATTCACCACAAAGATATAATGGATGATATAGCTACGAAGAAGCAGCTTGCGGAAGAGACTGAAGCTAAACTCAAGGCATTTTTAGAAGAATTTGTAAAAGAATATGTAGAATAACTGCAATTTGCCGTTCCCGCCACACCTCGGGTGGGACGATAAGGATGATATATTCTTGCTGATTTTTGAGGATAAGCATCTAAACGATAATTTTTAAGCTCTCAGCCCTCATGAATAATATAATTTTCTGCTCGAGTGCAAAGCATCTCAAGCCCTCTTTAAGTATTGAGCTCAAATCTCAAACAATAGAAACTAGCTTACGTTTTTTTACTGGTGGAGAAGTTGCCATCTGCCTTCTCCCAGAAGGTAGAGGATTAGATACTCAAGATGTATATATTGTGCAATCATTCGGACTTCATGATGTAAATAACTCTCTAATCGAACTTCTGTTTACTATCGAGGCTGCAAAAAATTCAGGCGCAAAAAAGATTCACGTGATTATTCCATATATGGCATATAGCCGTCAGGATAGGAGGCTCGATGCCAATTCCTCATTTGGCCTGAAAGTTATAGCTAGTTTTTTGAATAATAGTGGTATAGCCAGTTTGACTACTATTGATCTACATTCCTCCAGTTCCATAGATCTTTTTGCTATGCTAGTGGTGAATATTCCTGGAATGGATTTAGTTGAGGCAGCTAATGTTTCCAAAGATAAAATAATAGTATCTCCGGACCTTGGGGGTTTCAAGAGAAGCGCTTTTAAAGCTACCGTTCATTTTACCAAAGAGAGGAAGGGTGGTTTATTGTCCCTAGCTCTGCAAGGCGATGTGAATGGGAAGGATTGTCTTATTATAGACGATATCATAGATACAGGCCGCACTATTTGTTTAGCCGCCGAGATGCTTATGCAAAATGGAGCGAGATCGGTAGAATGCTTTACTACCCATGCATTATTTTCCGAAGAGACATGTAGGCTTGTCAATGAATCACCTCTATCACGCATCATTGTTAGTAATAGCATTGCCAATACCCATCTGCCTAAATTAGTAGAGATTGTAGAGATTTCACAGGTAATATCATCAGTTATAGGATCGCATCATTAACTTATACCATAAATCCATTATTCTTTTGTTGTAAAAAAATCACATGTTGTGTATAACTACTGCAGTTTATAGTATTGAATATAATTAATCTATAGATCACAAGACTTATTGTGCTATAAAAGCCTTTAGTGAAGGTAGGTCATATTTTTTTATGGCTTGAGACCTGTACTAAGTGTACTAACTTAAACAAATATTGGAGCTTATTATGAAAAAATTACTACTTGCTGCAGCAACTACTGCTGTTCTATCAACATCTGCAATGGCAGCTGAAAACATGTTCTATTTTAGAATGGACGGCGGAGCTAACATGTTTACTAAGAAAACAACTAATGCAGTAAGCTTCAAAGGTAAAACTTTTGGATCGCTTGATTTAGGTGTTGGTAACTCTGTAATGGACAACATGAGAGCTGAACTTGTTTTGCATAAACCATTCAATCCTGAGTCGAAAGGTAAAGGTGTAGGTGGATACAAAACTAAAGCAACTATTACAGCTTTGATGCTTAAAGGTTACATCGATGTAATGGATTTCTCAGCTGGTAAAGCTTTCCTTGGTGCTGGTGTAGGTCTTGCTCAAGTTAAAGATAAATTAACTTGGGGCTCTCCTGCTGCTGGTTCAGTAGGTTTCAAGAAGAAAAATAACCTAGCTTACACAGTAGGTGCTGGTGCTGGTTTTGATGTGGCTGATGGCGTTAAGCTTGACACTCAATACAACTTCAGTGGTTATGGTAAAGCTAAGAGCGCAGTACTTAACGGTACAACAATTTCAGCTCCTAAGCGTGATGCACATAGCGTGAAAGTTGGTGTAAGATTTGATATATAATCTTTAAGCCGATTTTTAGAAGTCTATCTTAAAGTCTAGAATTTAATGAAACCCACTGCATCGCTGCAGTGGGTTTTATTATTTCTGCGCCAATTTTTAAAGGTAATCTTACAAAAATATAGCATAAAACAATGAAGACATGAGGGATGAACTCCGCTATATTACTACATAGATGCGCAAGAGCTCATAATTTAAATTTGTGTCTTATTCATGATGACAAAAAAACATAATATATACCCAGTCGTAGAATCTAACGCTGATTTTCCAAAGCTTGAAGAAAAAATCATAGCCTTCTGGAAGAAGCATAATATTTTCCAAAAATCAGTAGATAATCCTCCGGGCTCAGGAAAGAGTGATGATCCCTTAGGAAAGCCCGAGGAATTTATCTTCTACGATGGACCACCTTTTGCTAATGGCTTGCCGCATTACGGGCATTTACTTACTGGCTTCATTAAAGATTTATACGCAAGGTATCAAACAACAAAAGGAAAGAAGGTAGAGAGACGCTTCGGCTGGGATTGTCATGGACTTCCTGCGGAAATGGGCGCAGAAAAAGAGTTGGGGATTTCCGGTAGAATTGCCATTACTGAATATGGAATAGGCAAATTCAACGATACTTGCCGCTCTTCTGTGATGAAATATAGCGGGGAATGGGAAAAATACGTAACACGGCAGGCAAGATTTGTAGATTTTGAGAATTCTTACAAAACTATGGATCTTAATTTTATGGAATCTACCCTATGGGCCTTTAAAAGCCTATATGACAAAGGCTATATCTATGAATCTATGCGTGTTATGCCATATTCTTGGGCATGCGAAACTCCATTATCGAATTTCGAAACAAGGCTAGACAATTCATATCGCGAGCGTGCGGATAAATCCGTTACCGTTAGCTTTAAACTGAATCAAAGGCCAAATTTTGTCCCTCAAGGATATGAGGAATATAGAATTTTAGCTTGGACTACTACCCCATGGACTTTGCCGTCTAATCTAGCTCTTGCAGTTCATCCTGAAATGGAGTACGTCGCAGTACCGCAAGGTAAAATTTGCTATATACTTGCATCTTTTGCTCTTAAATCACATCAGAAAGAACTAAGTCTGGATAACGAAGCGACGTATAACAAAGGTTCTGGCAGAGAGCTTGTAGGCATTACTTACGAACCTTTATTTGATTATTTTAAAAATCATCCGAATTCTTTCCGTATTTTACCAGGCACTTTTGTCTTAGAAGGCGACGGTACTGGAGTTGTCCATATGGCCCCTGGCTTTGGTGAGGACGATCAACTACTTTGCGCAGAGCATAATATCGAAGTAGTTTGTCCTGTAGATAACGCTGGTAAATTTACCACTGAAGTTCCTGATTTTCAAGGCCTCCAAGTTTTTGATGCTAATGACCCCATAATAATCAAGCTCAAAAACCAAGGTAGTTGGATCAAAACCGAGCAATATCTTCATAATTATCCACATTGTTGGCGTACTGATACCCCACTAATCTACAAAGCCGTGCCTTCTTTTTATGTGAAGGTAACGGAGTTTAAAGACAGAATGGTGGAGCTAAATCAGCAAATAAACTGGACGCCCTCGCATATCAAAGATGGAATGTTTGGAAAATGGCTTGAAAATGCACGGGATTGGTCAATCAGTCGAAACCGCTTCTGGGGTACTCCTATTCCTATATGGAAGTCGGATAATCCGCTCCATCCTCGAGTAGATGTTTATGGATCAATTGCCGAAATAGAGAAAGATTTTGGAGTGAAGGTTACAGATCTCCATAGGCCTTTTATAGATGAGCTTACCAGACCAAATCCCGATGATCCTACGGGAAAATCTATGATGCGCAGAGTACCAGACGTATTTGATTGTTGGTTTGAAAGTGGGTCTATGCCTTATGGGCAGGTTCATTATCCTTTTGAGAATAAAGACTGGTTTGAAAAGCATTTCCCAGCTGATTTTATAGTAGAATACACGGCGCAAACTAGAGGTTGGTTCTATACTCTCATGGTTCTTTCCACTGCGCTGTTTGACCGCCCACCATTTTTGAACTGCGTTTGTCATGGGGTGATTCTTGACTCTACCGGACAAAAACTGTCTAAACGACTTAATAATTATGCTGACCCAATTGAATTATTTTCTAAATACGGAGCGGATGCCCTAAGATTTACAATGCTCTCATCAACCGTGGTAAAAGGCCAAGAGCTTTTAATAGATAAAGAAGGCAAGATGGTATTCGATACTTTAAGGCTTCATATCAAGCCAATCTGGAACGCATATCATTTCTTCACTTTGTATGCTAATGCGGATGGTATAGAAGCAAAAATTTCATACGATTCTACAAACAAGTTAGATCAATATGTCCTGTCTAAGCTCGGCATCGCTATAAGTAAAATTGAACAAGGTTTAGATAATTTTGATAGTCAAATCGCTTATTCAGCAGTAAGTGGTTTTTTTGAAGTCTTAAATAACTGGTATATAAGACGTTCGAGGCAAAGATTTTGGAAGACGGAAAAGGATGGAGATAAACTAGCTGCATATAATACTTTATATACTAGCCTTGAGCATATGTGCCGGGCAATGTCTTCTATGCTTCCACTGATTTCAGAAGAGATATATCGGGGGCTGTATAAAAAGAGCCTCGAGGAAGAGGGTGACGCTATAAGTGTTCACCTAGCGCCATTTCCGGATGTAAGTAGAATTAAAGTTGACAGCGAACTTACTCAAACTATGGACAAAATTCTTGAAATCTGTAATGCGGGATTATTTATTCGGAATACTGAGAATCTAAGGGTTAGACAGCCTCTTCAGAGCGCAATGCTTGTGATGCGTGGGACCTCCGGCATTAAAGCATTTGAGGACTTAATTAAAGACGAGCTTAATATTAAGTCTGTTATCTATCAAGAAGATCTCGAATCTCATGCGGATTTCAAGCTTTCCATCAACTTCCCTATACTGGGCAAAAGATTGCCTCATAAGATTAAGGATATCATCTCTGCTAGCAAAAAAGGCGAATGGAGCGTTTTGGGAGATTCCTTGAGTATAATGGGCGAGATCCTGAGCGCAGAAGAATTTACTCTTAAATTAGAGGCTAAAAACCCCAAAGGCGCGGCATCCCTTGCGAGTAATGATGGCATAGTCATACTAGATATGTCTATTACTCGAGAGCTTGAGCTTGAGGGTGTTGCGCGCGACATTATTCGTGCAGTACAACAAACAAGAAAAGAAGCGGATTTTGATATCTCAGACCATATCATTCTTGAATGCCAGGGAGGGGGAGAGATAGCGGAAGCCGTAGCTTTGTACGGGCAATTGATCGAGGAGCAAACTTTGTCGCAGTTCGGAGTGGTGACGGGAGGCTTTAGCGCGAGTGTTGAGGTGGGAGATAGTGAAGTTATACTGAAGATGTCTCTAAAGTAGTCTTGCGATATATTTATTATAGAGCTCTTGCAGATCTTCAATAGACATGTTTCTTTTAATAAATTTTGCCAGGAGATATCGTGGTAAATACTCTAAGCTGTATTTATCTATCTTCCATACCGTAGAGCATAGACTACGGTATAATTCAATCTTGAATTGTTCTGCTATCTCTTCGTTATCCCTCATGAAATTCGCAATAGCTAGCAAGGTGCTATAAGCCTCAAATTCCTTGTTATGAGATAGATTATTTGAGGTATATACGGAGGGAGAGTAGGATGTAGTTTTTGGCAGAAATGCAAATTTGCTATATTTAGCACATCTTAAAGAAATCGACAGATCTTGCACAAAGACTCCAGTATCTGCACCAGATATTTTTTCAAGCAAGCTTCTGCGAACCAACGATCCTGATGAGCCTATTCTACGAATACCCGGTATTTTACCTTCTAAAATTGCTTTAATAGGAGAGTCTATTAAGATTACCTCGCCACCTTCGCGTTTGCTTTGGACGAGTTTATTGGTTTCGATATCATAATTGCCTCTAAGACCTAGTGCGACCTCAGAGTTCATTGTTTTGCAAGCGCCTAGTAGAAATTCAGTTGCGTCTTTCGCTATTATGTCATCACCATCTGTAAAATGAACGTAATCCCCATGCGCAAGAGCAATGCCTTGGTTCACTGCTATAGCGGGCCCTTGATTTTTTTGGGAAACAACTATTGTTTTAGGAAGGCCCAATATAGCAGATTCAATTATTGCCCTTGAGTTATCCGTAGACCCGTCATCTATAATGATAAATTCTTTGCGAAAATTGCCTTGAATATTTTTAAGAGCCTTTATAACATTAGCTATGTATTTTTCTTTATTATAAACGGTGATAATATATGTTATCGTAATCATTATAACCACCCAATACTGCTAGCCAATTACTGCTATAAATTAATTTTAGAGATAATGGAATTCTTGCCGCATATATTATCATAGATACTTGCACGAATCCATTATGTTCTTGAATGCGAAGATGAGATATAACATATGACAAAAATCAGCTTCTATCATCTTGCGGAGGAGAATCAGACTAAATCCGCCTGCCTTCTTTTAGAAAAATGCTATCAGGGGAATTTGCGTAGTTTAGTGAGAACGAGCGATATGGATACGCAAATCGCGATAAATAATAGCTTATGGACATTCGCACAAAAGGCTTTTATTCCTCATGGAAGCTCTGCGGATCCTCACCCAGCTCTTCAGCCAATATATATTACAACAGGCATGGAAAATCCCAATCAAGCTAATCTATTAATGCTGATTGGAACTTTAGACGGAGTGTATAGCGACTTTGAAAGAATCCTTGTGCTTATAGACGGAAGAGACGTGGCAATGGTTACTGCAGCCAAAGCAGCTTATCATAAGCTAAATACTCCGAGTAATAGCGTAAAATATTATATTCAGAATGAGAAAGGAGGTTGGCAGGAGGAGTAGAATTTTTGACAGACTCTCCATCCAAGAGGCCGCGAAGCAATCGCTACAATTAACCCCTCCCCGGATTGTATATTCCTATTTATTTTCACTCGCTGAATGCTCGAGCTTTTCCCCTGCTTTTTGAATGTCTTGACCAGCACCTTCCATTGTGTTGCAAGATGCAATCACTCCTGATGTACAAATTATTAAAAATACTGTGATAAATCTTTGCATATCGTCCTCTAAATCAAAAAAACTTACTTGAACATAGACCTAGCACGTAAATATCCTGCGTACAAGCTATTGTGTAGCAAATCTAATTTAATCTGGAATTTGGTATTAAAAAGCATGCACTATAAAATTAGGTGGTTCTATCGTATCTGCTAAGACTTATATTGTATTTCTAATTTTACTTGATTAGATTTTAATCTAATGGTAATTTTTTGACTAACTTATAATCGGGGGGTATACAATATGTCGAGAAAAGAAGGCAAAAGCAAAGCTGAAAATTACGAAAATCAGGGTAGCAAACTACCCTATTGGCTGATATTTTCAGTTGCTTCTTGTGGCATATTTTTTATTGCTTATCAAGTGTATCAATGGTGGCTGAAGAATGATACTACTCCTGATTCTAAAAATCTCGCAATGGTTCATGAGGGGCACGGTGCTGCAACTCTTGCCATGGATATTATACAGAATATGATCCCACGTAATGCTGCAGAGGATTTATTTAAGAATGCTACTACCCATGAAAAATGCGCAACTTTGGTGGTTTATGAATCGCACGATGTACCCGTTGCCACGGATTTTCTAAAGCTTCTACTTGAAACAGTTGGAAGTAAGGTTGTAAATTATTTTGCAGAGGAGTCATTGGGATCGACTGCTAAATCAATAGCGCATAAAATAAGTGAAAACCTGAGTAATCCAAAGGTTATGGTAATCTGCCAGAGCTACTTGGAGTTGCTGCGCGTTATTCAAGTAAACAAAATTAACTTTGTTGGCGTTGATGTACCAAATGAATATAGAGAGGGTCAGTCAGATAATGATCGAGTCAAGGGCACACGTAATGATCAAGAATCCCTGGTACTGAGAAATAAATTTATGGCACGGAATATTCAGAATCAATGCGAAGCTAATCCAGGACTTCAGGTATTTTTAGTAGGCGCTGCGCATGGATTGAAGAGTTTCAGAGGGGTGGAATGGCTTTTAAGGAGGGTTGGAATAGAAACTCACGGAGTGTATTTTGGTGCTACCGACGATGATTGGGTGTCTCCGCTCGTTGATGGAGCTAGTAAGAAAAAGGAGTACCCAGAGAGTGAGTACCCAGAGGGTGAGTACCCAGAAGGTACTGAATTCTACATTTTTAATCAGACGAAAGAAGGCGCGGAAGAGGTGATCGCTGATGCTTTAAGACGTATGTCTGACTGGTTCTCAGGTCTATCTGGCGAAGTTGATGGTCATCAAAGTGATGTTTAGGCCCAAGAGCAGTACCTGGGCCAATTAAGACCTCCGTCTTTATTGTAAATACTATATCTCATGAAATATCGCTATATCTCAGAGAAAACTTGGAAACTGCAGAATCCATCAAGATATGCTTCTTCAGGATTTTCTTTGTAAGAACAAGGCCTTCTAAAGTTCTGCAGCGACTTAAGGCGACATAAATTTGCCCATGAGCAAAAGTCCCATATCCAATATCTAGAACGACTTTGTCGAAGGTTTTGCCTTGGCTTTTATGAATGGTAATTGCCCACGCGAGAGTCACTGGATATTGCGTAAAGCTACCCACAACTTTAGATTTCAGTTCAACGCCCTCAAGGTAGAAGTTATATAGCTCCCAGGTATAAGGGGAGACCTTTACCCTCTTTCCGCTCTCAAGTAGAATAACGAGTTTGGGATCTTCATCGCCGCGCTCTATGTCTAAAATCTTGCCTATCGTGCCATTAATATAGCGACCCATAAAATCATTGCTGAGCATCATAACTTGTGCGCCGATTTTTAATTTAAGATCAGCTGCGGTGGGTAGCTGATTTTTAGCGAAATCACCCTCAATCGCTCCTTGAAAAGTGAATTCAGTTTCCGTTACTTGCTGGAGTCTTTGAGAGTTAATAAGCTCCGCATTTGCATTAGTGGTGGTGAGATAGATGCAGAAATCTTGCGGAGTTGAGTTGAAAGATTCATTATATCGCTCATTAAGCAGCGCAATTTCTTGATCAGAAGTAGTGTTGTTCCGAATCGAATTGAGGAGGCTAATGAATTTAGGATCGCTTTGCCTGTAGATAGTCTTGAGTTCAATATACTTTATCTCTATCTCCTCAAAGCAATGTGCGCTAAAAAAGTAAGGGCTATGATAATGTGATTGAAATATTTGCCTTTCACTGCTTTGTACAACCGGAGGCAATTGGTATAGATCACCTATAAATATCATCTGAATGCCGCCAAAAGCTCTACTGGGATCTTTGCCATTAAAGCGTAAAAACTTGTCGATGCAATCGAGTAAATCCGCTCTCACCATAGAAATTTCATCAATAATGATGGCATCTAGACTTTTATAGATATTTTTTTTCTTCGTTACTTTAACTGACTCGGGTGTGACATCGGGTTTAAAACCAAAAAATGAATGTATAGTCTGGCCTTTGATATTCACAGCAGCAGCCCCGGTTGGCGCCAGCACCGCGATTTTCTTTTGAGTTACTGTCTTAAAATGGTTAAGCAAAGTGGATTTACCAGTGCCAGCCTTACCCGTGATAAAAAGATTTTGCTGCCCAAGCTCCATTAATTCTAGGGTTTGAAGAAATTGTTCATTCAATTCTATAGATGACATATAGGATGCTGCTCATAGCTAGATTGTCCTTAAAATAGTGCATATATCATTAGCAAGTCCAATTAAAAAAGGAATTTCGAGGTCTAGGAGGTCTGGTTAAGTAAATTTTACTGAAAAAATGTAGTTGCTTTTAGTATTATATACATTTAGATTAATATTGCGGGCGTCAAGAAGAATATTTTTAATCTATTTTAAAGGAGTATATTGTGTACTAGTTAAAACTTAATCTTTCATTTAATGTAAGATTAAGTTTTAACTAGTACATCTATCTGACAGTTAAAGCAAAACTGACAATCGGATGGGAATTTATGTGGTGCCTGTAAGGTTAAGTCTTGATTGGTACATCTGTGCTACTTGCCTAATAACCTAATCCATGCTAGCCAATCTCGCATCCCTAAATTTTCCTCAAATCCTAGCAAATCTTTCACTGCTTTTTCGCAAACTTCTGGAGGTGGGATTACCAGTTCTTGACCCATCCCATATGCGAGGCATTGAGCTTTACAAGCTTGCTCCAAATGATGAGTGTAGAACATCGCTTCCTGAATCGTTCTTCCGCTAGTAATGCTTCCATGATTGCGCATGAGCATAGTGTAGTTTTTCCCCAAATCTTTAACCAGCCTCTCTTCATGACTTTCTAGATCTAATGCCAAGGAATTATATTCATGATAGGAAATTTTCCCGTAAAAATGAAGTGCCCATTGGCTAATTGGTAATAAACCAGCGCGCATCGCAGAGACCGCAACACTTGCCGGAGTATGTAAGTGGAATACAGAGTTAATGTCAGATCTTTTCGAATATATTAAGCTATGAATTACATAGCCTGTCTTGTTATATTGATATTCTGCACCCTCCAAAATCTTTCCATCTAGGGATACTTTAAGTAGATTTTTTGGGGCGACTTCAGAAAAAAGCAAGCCAAAAGGGTAGATATAATAACTATCTTTTTCTTCACTCCGAGAGGATAAATGCGTATATGTATGATCATCTAGACCTAGATGTGAGATGATTCTATAGGCTGCAGCTAAATCCGATTTAATTGAGTTGTTATTATTTCGATGAGAAGGGGAATCTAGAGTAGTCATAATATATCATTTTCTGCATGATGTCCTAGACGTAGCTCTAGATATCGACCTAGATTTATTTTGCAGGAATCCAGAGTAATGTAACTTTTCTGGATTCCCACTTTTACTAGGAATAACCTCATCCCACTAACAAACAATTTTTTCTATAAGACTCAATGCATTGCAATAAGGCTTCTTGCAGCCTGCTTTTTAATACTTTTGCGTCTGTGATAGGAGTTTCACCTTCCTTGATTACGAGATCCCCAGACTTCACATGTGACTCAATCAGTTTATCTACTATCTGTTCAATCGTATTCTTGCCATCCAAATACCTTAGGGCAAAACGATCTACTATATTGATACTCACGGCATCGTTGACTTGGTTTGTAGCTACAATAGCATTGTCTTTGGATGCCTGGAATCTTACAAGATCTGAGACTTTAGGCTTGCTTGAGATAGTGTTGATATAAGTTGGGAGGTTTGGAACAACATTGATCATTCCGCGTAGCAGCAGAAGAGGCATGTTGTTATCTATTTCTGCTTTAACAGCGTCGCTTGTGACATTTTTGAGCTTCTTGGTTGCGTCTTTGGCCAGTGCTTTGGGAGATGTCGGGTAACCATTACTTTCAGCGCATGCGTAGAGTATCGCTTTCATAATAGGAGAGGATGTAGAAATGGCAGACTCTTTATTATCGTTTATATAAAAAGATAGAGACTCGCTAGAATCAAGTAAAGAAGCATCAGATAGAGCTTTTTCTGCCGTAACATTTACGCTGATAAGCATTTTATCTAAAACCGTACTATTAATACTTCTATTTAAAGCCACATTATCATGGCATAGAAGGCTACACCTGAATCTTCTGTTGTTTATAAAATCCATATATTGTTCGGCGCGAACTATGTCGGTGATAGCGGATAATTTAGAGCGGGCTTTCTCCGGTAAATTACCGATATACATCGAAGCAACATTTGTATCGCTTAAATAAGTTAGCCCTTGTTTTTTTGCCATATCTACGATTTCATGGAAATAAAACTGTGTGTTTTCTGGGCTTAAATGCTCATGCCTTAAATAATAGTCACTCTGATTTTGTAGGTGCCCCGCTTCTGCTTCTAAAAATTTTTCATAAGGGCTTTGAGTGCCAGCAAGAGCGTCTTTGACGAAATTTAAAAATAGACGAGATTGAGCTACTTGATCTTTGATATCACCAAAAAGTGCCGAGTGGAATTGCATCATATCGCGCGTAGTGCGAGCCATATTCCATCCAGGAAGCGTGTTATAACTTATATAAGCTATACCTTGAGGGCTTAAATGCGTTTTGGAGATTTCAAGGATTTTACTTCTGACAACTTCGGGAACCCAAGAGAGAACCCCATGGCTTATGATATAATCAAACATACCGAAAGATTTATCGATATCTATGATCGACATAGCTTTAAGTTCAATATTTTTAAGCCCTAGAGCTTTGATGATTTGCTTTCCTTCTTCGATCTGAACGTTAGATAGATCCACACCAATAACTTTAGCCTTAGGGAAAGTAGAGGCAAAGCCTATAATATTACCTCCAGATGAACAGCCAAGCTCTAAGACTCTAGCAGTCTCTACCTCGGGAGGATTCATCCCAAATAGCATTCCTACGGCTCTTAAATGCTCAGGCCTTGTATACTTAAAAGGGAAACTTGTATAAGGTGTTTCATCATATGGATTGATTTCTGGATTAACTGCTGGATTGTCTCTATTTGTCATATTTATATGCTATTTATAATTTTAATTCATGATGATAATATATGGCTCCAACAAAGAGCTCAAGCTATAATATTACTTTGCGTTAGTAATGTATTACATAGTCATTATTTCTTGCTCTTTTTGCTTAGCAGTGGTATCGATTTTGCCCGTGAAATCATCTGTAAGCTTTTGAATATCTTCAGATAAGGAATGATGCTCATCTTTGGCGATTTCGTTATCCTTTTCCATTTTCTTCAAAGTCTCCATCCCATCTCTTCGGATATTACGGATAGCAATCTTAGTATTTTCACCATATTTATGCGCGAGCTTCACCATATCTTTACGGCGTTCTTCGCTAAGTGCTGGGATTGGAAGACGAATAACTTGCCCTTCAGAGGAGGGGTTCAAGCCTAAATTTGCCTCGGTAATTGCTTTTTCCACTGCCTTTACCATAGCTTTATCCCAAACCTGCACTGAGATCATACGTGCATCTGGTGTTGATACTGTAGCTACTTGCGAAAGTGGCATTTTGCTGCCATAAGCTTCCACAACCACTGGATCTAGTAAATTTACCGAAGCTCTTCCCGTGCGAAGACCCTTCAGCTCATTGTCCAGAACCTTCATGGTGGACTCCATTCTTGTTTTAAGATCGTTCATTAATTGAGCCTTGCTCATAATCATTCTCCTTGAATTTTTGTGTAGTTACCATGACCTTGAAGGACCTTGGCAAAATTACCTTTTTCTTTAATAGAAAATACCTTAATTGGCAATTGATTTTCGCGAGCCTGAGCTATTGCTGACATATCCATGACTTTCAGGTTATTTTTAAGCATTTCTGTATATGTAATCTCTGCAAACTTTTTAGCATGCGGATCTTTATTTGGGTCGGAAGAATACACCCCATCCACTTGTGTGCCTTTCAAAAGAAGATCGCAGTTCATTTCGATGGCCCTTAGGACGGCAGCGCTATCCGTAGTAAAGAAAGGATTTCCTGTGCCTCCGGCAAAAATTACAACTCGACCCTTTTCCATATGTCTTTTAGCTTTTCTGCGTATATAAGGCTCGCAAATGCTCATCATAGGAACAGCAGAGAGAACTCTTGTGTGAATATTGCAAGCCTCCATCACGTTCTGCAAAGTCAAGGCATTGATGATGGTGCCTAGCATCCCGACATAATCAGCCGCGGCTCTTTCCATGCCGAGTACAGCAGCATCGCTACCGCGGTATATATTCCCGCCTCCAACAACAACGGCTATCTCAGCGCCCAAGTCTTGTACTTCTTTAATATCTTCTGCTACGCGTTTCAAAGTCAGATAATCATGACCAAAGCCTTTATCTCCCATTAACGCTTCGCCAGACATTTTAAGAAGGACGCGTTTGTATTTTAAAGCTGCCATGAAAATCTCCAGTATATCTGTTATATCCTAAGAGATTTATACCGAAAAGTACAGAGAGGATTTATTTGCCAGGTATCTCAATCATTCCTCAAATTAAAATTTCCGGTTGCTCAGATCTCAAGTCACCATCTGGAATTTTAATTTGAGGAATAGTAATTATTTTTTTGTTAAAGCATCCAGTATTGCATTCCTGAAATATATAATGTCGATCTGATTTGCTGGAAGATCCATATTAACTTTACCAGTCATATCTTCTGGAATTTGTACCATAACATTGCTCAAAATCATCAAGGCGGCTTTAAGTTCTGGTAAGTAGCCATATTCAGAGCGAATAGCTAAGGCATTGCCGCCATGGTTATAATAAATCTGACCATCTTTTAGTTTGGAAATAAACAAACCATAACCCATATGAGTTTCTAGGCCGCCTCTATCTGGAGCAGGAACATATGGTGTGGTCATAAGAGTGTATGAGGCTTCTGAAAGTAGGCGTCCTTCATGCAATGCGGTGTTCCATTTGTATAAATCCTCGACGTTCGAAATTACCCCGCCATCCGCGAATGGAGAGAGGATAAAATCGCTATTTACTGGGACAAATTGCGGCTCTTTTCCTGTTGGTATAGCAAAATATCGCATTGGATATATATCGGTTAGTTGGTTTTGTTGATATTTGAGAGCAACGTCAAATGATACTAAAAAGGTACTCTTCATTTTGAGTGGGTCAAAAAACTCAGATTTTAAAAACTCGCCAAATGATTTTTTGCTTACATTTTCTATGATAAGGCCTAGCATAACGAAGCCCGTATTACAGTATCTATATTCTTTCCCTGGGGTAAATTGCAAAGGGTTGTCTACGGCAAATTTTACTATTTCTTTATTGATGTCGTGATGTTCTTTAGTGATGTCAATTTTGAGTCCTGGGATATATTCTGCAAGGCCACTGGTATGTGTAAGCAATTGATGCAAAGTAATTTTTTCAGCCCATTCAGGTACCTGATCATTCGGCCAGACTTTGCTACTCGCAGGGAGATGCTTGGCTACAGTATCTGTGATTTTAAGAAGGCCTTTGTCGTTTAGACGTAAAATAGCGGCGGCAGTCATAGGCTTGGTGCCGGACGCGATAGGCATGATCTGATCAGGCTCCAGGTGCTTCTTTTTTTCAAAAGAAAAATACCCCATAGAGCCTTTACTAAGAACCTCATCTTTTTCTGCGACTAAATAAGTAGCGTTGAGAGGGTGGCTTGCTAAATATTTAACAATAGCATTTTCTACTTCTAGGGCCGCAGTCGACGCGAATGCGAAATTTTGCGCGAATACTATGCAAAGTAAGAGCAATTTATGTTTTAAGTTAAGCTTCATATTATATCTCTCTTATAATTTTGATCTTTTGTAGATTAGCCATTTTGCATTTGGTGCAATTTTTTCATTACTGAAGGAGATAGCATCATATTTAGCTCTTTCAGGTGTTTATCGGGAACATGCGCTGGGGCGTTCATCAATAAGTCTTCCGCCTGTTGATTCAGAGGGAAGGCTATCACCTCGCGGATATTTGGCACAGATGCAAGTAACATTACGATCCTGTCTATGCCCGGGGCAATGCCTCCATGAGGAGGTGCGCCGAACTTGAAAGCTCTGATCATGCCGCCAAATTTTTCATCCACTTCATCTTTAGAATATCCAACAATTTCAAAAGCTTTATACATAAGCTCCGGTTTATGGTTTCTAATGGCGCCACTAGATAGTTCAATGCCGTTGCATACAATGTCATACTGATATGCTTTGATCGCTAGCAGATCCTCATTTGTTTTGGCGCTAAGAAGAGCGTCAAGCCCGCCTTGAGGCATAGAAAATGGGTTATGGCTAAAGTCAATATTACCAGTCTCTTCGTTCATTTCGTAGAATGGAAAATCTACTACCCAGCAGAATTTATAACAATCTTGCTCGATGAGACCAAGATCCTCTCCTAGTTTGGTGCGAATCTTACCTGCGAGTTTTGAGGCTTTGAGCTCTGCGTCGCAAGTGAAAAATACCGCATCGCCGGAGTTAGAGCCTGCCATTTTTTGAAGAGTCTCTAGTTTTTCTGGACTTAAGAATTTTGCAACTGGCCCTTTGGCAGAACCATCTTCGGCAAATTGTATATATCCAAGCCCACCGGCTCCTTCTGAGGTAGCATATTCCGTCATTTTATCGAAAAAACTACGGGGTTGGCTTGAGCCTTTGGGTGCGGCAATTGCTCGTACTACGCTGCCTTTTTTAATATTTTCGCGGAAAATAATAAAATCTGAATCACGGAAGATATCAGTTACATCAGTAATTTCTATAGGGTTACGAAGATCGGGCTTGTCTGATCCGTATTTCAACATCGCATCGGTGTAAGTAATGCGCGGGAAAGGAGTATCTGAAACTTTTTTCTTAGAAAAAGTAGTAAAAATACTATGCATTACTGGTTCGATGGCAGCAAATACATCATCTTGGGCGACGAAAGACATTTCGACATCTAGTTGATAAAATTCTCCAGGCGACCTGTCGGCTCTAGCATCTTCATCTCTAAAACAAGGAGCGATCTGGAAATAACGATCAAACCCAGATACCATAAGAAGTTGCTTGAATTGCTGCGGCGCTTGCGGAAGAGCATAAAACTTGCCGGGATGCAGTCTGCTTGGGACTAAAAAGTCACGCGCACCTTCTGGCGAGCTTGCAGTCAGAATCGGAGTTTGAAACTCATTAAACCCTTGGGCGGTCATAAGACGACGAATTTCTGCGATAACTTTAGAGCGCAGAATAATATTATTATGCAATGCCTCGCGTCTTAAATCCAAAAATCTATAAGTAAGCCTTGTATCTTCTGGCGCTGGTTGATCTGAATTTACTGAAAGTGGCAAAGTATCTGCTGCAGACTCAAGCTCGTAACTTTCAATAACGACTTCTATATGCCCAGTAGACATAGATTCATTTATAGTTTCGCTAGTTCTTGCAACTACTTTTCCAACCGCGGTGATAACGCTTTCGAATCTTAGATGACTCGCCTTATCCATAAGCTCTGGATTGCTATCTAAAAAGACTATCTGCGTTAGACCATAATGATCTCTGAGATCAATAAAAAGCAAGTTGCCGTGATCACGACGTCTATGCACCCATCCCGAAAGCTTCACCGTTTGACCTACGTGGTCAAGGTTAAGTTCGTTACAATTATGCGTTCTATATTTATGCATGTAGACTGCCTATGTTTTTTCAACTAGATAATAATCAGATCTCAAGAGCTAATCAAGAAGCTTTTGACAAAAGAGTTTCGAGGTCATTTTAAATACATCAAGGGATCTACTGGCGTTTTTCCTTTTCTTAAAGCGAAGTGTAACAAAGGCCGCTTAGCCTCTCCACTCATTCCGACATGACCAACAACCTGGCCTTTAGATATATTATCATTTTGACTAAAGATAAGATCATCCATATGTGCGTAAGCCGCAAACATATCACTATTGTTTAGCTTCACTATGATCAAGTTACCGAATTTATCATCCATTCCAGAGTATACTACTACCCCGTCCCCAACAGATTTAATATCCGCATGTTGCTTTGCTGCTATATCAATGCCGTTACTTTTTTTACCATCTTTTAAGGCTTCAAATTTAGTAACTATCTCCCCAGTCACCGGCTTATCAAATTTATCCTTCGAATTTTCTTTTAAAGTAACTGGTTCTGGGGCTTCTTTTATAGCAGCTGGCATTGCGTTATTTTCTAGATCTTGGGCTTCAAGATCGCTTAATTCCTCTTCCAAGTTCTTGTTTTCTTCTACGGCGTTTTTCTCTATCCTTGCTGGAGCCTGAACTTCTTCTTGCTCCGAATCTTTATGATGCAAAACTCCGCCAGACGTATTTTTTGAATGTGTGGTAGTTGTGAGTTCGCGTTTTACAATAATTGCTTCGTCAGATACAGCTCTTTCGGTACGCTCTGAATATCCTGACTTCGACGATGTGGAAGAGGATTTAAACTCTATGGGGGCCATAGTTTGAGTAAAGCACGACGATAAAGACAGAAAAGCCAAAGTACTGACAATACTAATGGCTGGGCGTATAATAAAAGATTTTTTCATATAATTTCTCCATGCAGTAATTTTATTGAAAAAAGGTGCATGTGCAAGCTATAATGAAACTTATAACTTTAAATTTTTTTCAGATATGGATTTATACAAGATAGTTATTGCATCAGATCACGCTGGTTATTTACTTAAAGATAAGGTATTGCATCATCTGCAAGCTGCGGGACATAAAGTGACGGATCTTGGTACAAACAGTGATAAAACCGTAGATTACCCGGACTACGCTGACTATGTATGCGAAAATATCCTTGATGAGACCAGTCAGTTAGGGATCTTAATATGCAGCACAGGTATCGGCATGTCTATTGCAGCAAACAGGCATTCTGGTATCCGGGCTGCGCTCGCTACCAGTCCTTTTATGGCAGAACGTGCTAGGCTTCATAATGACGCTAATATATTAGTGCTTGGGTCCAAAATAATAGATGATATAGTTAATCTAGAGATAGTAGACAAATTTCTCTCCGCTAGCTTCGAGGGGGGCAGACATATCAAGAGGCTTGAAAAAATAGGGTAATGCTTTTGCGATTACGAGGAAGCAATGACGCGATGGTGTAGTCCTTAAGCGAAGCACCTAGAGCATATGTGAGTCAATCCAGAAAGTTAAAGTTACGATTTTAGTACAAGATTAAGCATTGTTACTAAGCAATTTGGTTTATCAAAAATTAAGATAGAAATACTTGGCAAGTTCAATAATCTAGTGCAACAGTGTATAGTTGGTTTTGTACAACGAACG
>JAZKAD010000065.1:0-1624 GCA_040389305.1 Pseudomonadota bacterium
AAATTGATTCTGATGCTTGCATTATATCTATTCCCCTTGAATGTGGTTATAATGTGTTCGATTTTGCGAGCAAAATATACGTTGGATTATTAAAAAGAGGCTTTTTGTCCCGAGGATTTATTACCATAGGGGGTATTAGACATAAAAATAACCAATGTTATGGGCCAGCGTATTTGGAAATTGCAAGGTTGGAAAAAGAACGAAAAATAAGTGAGCCATTAATTATATGCACACCAAGCTTTTGTGAGGTTGCCGCTAACTGGAAATATAAAGAACCCAAGTTATCTTATATTCTGGATGAAAAAAATCTTGGCTGTAAAGTAGTCGCCCCTCTTGCTGATTATTATCAATTTGAATGCAGCGTCCCAGAAAGAATAATACCTGTTTCTTTTATAGAAGATATGCTTAACACAAAAGCAATTATAAACCAAAATGTTTGCACCTATGTATTGGAAGAGAAACCTCGTCAAAAGTGGGTATACATGGATCACTTCATAAATAATCAACTGGATTTATTGGGGATACCAAATTTTGATAATTACATTGACTCCTTAAAACCTAGACTGTCTGCGTTAAAGCTCCCAAGCAAAGAGTTCCCCTACATATCAAAGCTGCTCATATAACCGTCCACTAATTCATAATATAGTAGACATGCAAAAAGTTATCCTATATTATGTACACTAAATCGCTAACTGACATATAGTAGACAGTTTTGTCTACTAATCGATTTAGTGGGCGGTTTTTGGTATAAATTTACGAGATTAGAGAAATGAGCAGATTATTTGGCTACGCAAGAGTGTCGACTTCAAATCAATCTCTGGAAATTCAAAAAAAAGCACTAGTGGAAGCCGGTGTTAAAGAATCCAGAATATTCTGCGATAAACTAACGGGTGCCAATTTAGATAGACCCGGTCTGGATTCGTTGCTGGTCAAAGTAGAGGAAGGCGATATAGTCCTCATAACAAAACTGGACAGACTGGGCAGAGACACGGCTGATATGATCAATCTCATAAAGCACCTTGACCAAACGAAAGTATCAGTACGCTTTTTAGGAGACGGCATCAGTACAGAAGGTACTATGGGTAAGATGGTAGTGACTATCTTATCGGCAGTAGCAGAAGCGGAGCGTCATAGGATACTTGAACGTACTAACGAAGGCAGGTTAGAAGCAATGGCACAAGGGATAAAGTTTGGGCGCAAAAGATTTGTTGATAGAAGCAAGATTTTAGACCACAAAGCTTCGGGCTTTGGCGCTTCAGCCATTGCTGAAAAAATGAAGATGAGCAGAAGCGGAGTCTATAAGATTTTGAAGGAATCGCTGGTAGCTTCGGCTTGAGTGTAATTTTTTTATCTAAAGGGGTGCTTGGATAATTCTAGTATGCGTTATACACATCCATAAAAACAAAAACCTCCGAGGAAGCCCAGAGATAATTTGTCGACCGAGTACCACAAGTCCTTAAATCTCATTTTATACAAAATTTTGTTAGACTGCAACTAATCGTTGTTCAAAAACTTGAGTTCTATAGCAACTTTACTCACACACAAAAGCTCTCTCTATCGTATTCTCGTTCTGACAGACCAAGTCCAGATGCTACTTCTCGCCATTATTATAATACTTCTTGTA
>JAZKAD010000066.1:0-2596 GCA_040389305.1 Pseudomonadota bacterium
ATTATCAAGATCAAATATCCGGATTTAAACGACGCTGAAGTAGAGGAGTTGCGTCAATACGTCGTAGTTGACTCAGTAATCAAAAATAGCGAGATCAAGGATACTGGAGACCAGAGATTCATACGCATGGCAGGAAAGTTTGTCAATATTGATGACTTGAACATTGACTTAATTGATAGCATAAATCCCTTCCAAAAAGCCTTTGAAATACTTTCAAAATCAGTCACTGCTCATGTTTTGAAATTAATTCAGGAATCCATAGAGTCGACGCGTATTCAAATGACTACAGAAGAAGCTATGTTGCTATGGCCTAAGGCTAAAACATTTGTAAGAACACATGAGAGAGAGCCAAACATCAATGCATTTGATCCTTTAGAACGCCGCCTTGCGGAAGCTATTGTTTACATCAAAGCAAGACGCAGAGAGCATGGGGTATAATGATAGAGGTCGTAAATGGATAAAGAGAAGCTCCTTGCTCTGATTGCAGATGATGATTTGGGCTTATTACATAGCAAATCCAAGATCAGGGGCTCAATAACATCTGACCAAAGACTTATTGCTTCATTCCAAGAAATCAATAAATTCATAGAGCAGCATGGGCGAGAGCCAGCTGAAGACAATGATGACATACATGAGTTCAAGCTGCATCAACGCCTTCAAAACATTCGTTCTGATAATAATATGGCATCCTCTTTGATAGAGTGCGACCAATTCAATTTGCTTGCTAATAAAAAGCAAATAAGCTCTATAGAAGATATTTTTGACGATGATGATTTGGGGCTTTTAGATGACGCCACAAATAGTATTTTTAATCTTAAGCACGTACCCAAAGGGATAACAGCCCCAGACTATATAGCCAAGCGCAAACCTTGCAGTGGTTTTGAGGAATTTGAGTATCTTTTCAAGCAATGCCACAAAGATTTAGCTAGTAAAAAGCGTATTTTGCTAGCATTTCATAGATATCATGAAATTGACAAGGGTATGTTTTTTGTACTCAAGGGCATGTTGGTTTACATAGCATATGTCGAGGAGAAGATCAAAGACAGACACGGAAAATGGGATGCCCGTCTTCGAGCTATATTTGAAAATGGCACTGAATCCGATTTATTACTCAGATCTTTGGGCAAAGAATTATTCAAAGACGGAAAACGCGTTACTTATCATGAAGACGAGCTACTGAATCCATTTGATAACGTCACCTCAGAAGATCAAGAGACCGGCTATATATACATCCTCAAGTCACAGAGCGAACAACCCGCAATCAAGGCTATAGAGCATTTGTACAAAATCGGCTTTTCTAGCATTAAACCCGAGGAGCGCATCAAAAACGCATTCCAAGAACCAACTTATTTAAACGCCCCAGTTAAGCTAGTTTCCGCTTACCAATGCTATAACCTCAACCCTCAAAAACTCGAGCTGATGCTTCATATGTTTTTTGGCAAAGCTTGCCTAAACATTGATTTATACGATAAAGCAGGCAAGAGGCACACTCCACGTGAGTGGTTTGTTGCGCCTCTCGAAGTCATAGAGCGTGTGATCAAGCTTGTAATGACTGGAGATATAGTGGATTACCAATATGACGAGGACAATCAGGAAATTAATAAAATAACTTAAGATTGCGTATTGTTTTTTATTATTGCCTATGATGTATATATTAGTGACTCTTAAAAATTAAGCGCGTTACTATTGTTATCTAATTACATAATGAAAAGGAGTTCAATGTTCAATATTGATGAGATAAATGTATGGGCTCCCATGTTGTTATCTAAACTATATAAGGTTATCCCCAAAAATCATATTGTAGATATGGAGAGACAACACTTTGAACATATGTCAGACGCAGCTAATTTTCTATTAGACTCAAGAGAGCATGAAATTAACGTATTTGTGAAAGACTGGCTGTCTGCTCAGCAGATTATAACATATCATGGTTCTAGGCTTACACCTGAGGAATTAAGGGATGTTTTAGATGAAGGTTTATTGCCTCTTGATCCCGCGCGTCAAATTTTAAGAACTCTATCTATTTTGAAGGAAAATAAGTGCTCTGCACATATAGATATCAAGCAACAGCAAAAGATTGATGATTGGGCTGAAGGGAGAATAGGGCAGGTTCATATGGCAATATCACGTACCGCCTTACTAGAACGTTATCCTCATTATGCTAAGTATGGCTCTGAGTTTGGAAAAGTTATTGCACAATATTTGGAGGATAAAAATGGATTAAATGCGCTAGCAAATCATGGTAGACCTCTTATTATCAGTCTAAAAATACCAGGAGATATAACTATTAAAGCTGCAAATCCTTACACCGCAGATAACCCTCTAAATCTAGTTAGAGAAGTTATAGAGTTATTCGCATTATGGTTACATAATCATCATTTAAACAGCCGATCATTTCCTAATACTGATTGGCGAGGCATTGACTGTTGCTTAATATTTAATGAAAAAATTCCTGCTGACTGGATTGCGGGAGTGGAGTATTTATGAAAAGTTTTGATTGTCGCTGATTTCTATCGTGTCGAGTAGGGGTGATTTGGTATTAGAACCTGTATTCACAGTTTTACCCCATTCCATCCAGCCTCTTTAAAAGCAGCAT
>JAZKAD010000067.1:0-10243 GCA_040389305.1 Pseudomonadota bacterium
ACGAAGGTCTACGTTTTGCTGTCCGTGAAGGTGGACGTACTGTTGGTGCTGGTGTCGTTGCGAAGATATTGAAGTAAGAGATAGAATTGTAGGGTTGTATTTGAAATATAATTGTTTTAAATACAGCCTAATTATACATAAATTAAGGTCACAGTTAGTATATAAATAACATTGACTTTTAACTCGTATTCTAGAACAAACAAATATATTGATTTATTGTTCGGAATATGATAGGAGTGTAGCTCAATTGGTAGAGCGCCGGTCTCCAAAACCGGAGGTTGCGGGTTCGATTCCTGTCGCTCCTGCCATTTTAGTGAAGGCATTATTATGCTAAAAGAATTGAAACTATATAAGTTTTACGAACAAGTTAAACAAGAAGCTCAAAAGGTAGTTTGGCCGACTCGTAAAGAACTAACTACTTCTACTGGAGTAGTATTAGTGGCTGTGTTGGTGTTTAGTGTTGTTTGTTTATTTATAGATTATGGTATTCATAGCTCCATTCAATTGCTTTTGAATATTGGTAAATAGTTATACTACGAAATACAAAAGTATAGCTTTATTTGAGGAATAGAAGTGGCGCACCAGTGGTACATAGTACATACAATGTCTGGCTCTGAGAAACGCATCAAGCAAATGATTTTTGATCAAGCTGCGAAGAAAGGTATGTCAGATTTATTTGAAGATGTGGTAATACCCGTTATAGAAGTGCCAGAAGTAAAGCGTGGAAAGCACGTAAAGACTGAGAAAAAATTTATGCCGGGATATATCTTGGTAAAAATGGATATGACTGATACTGCGTGGCATTTAGTAAAAAGCATTCCACGTATTACAGGATTCTTAGGTAATGGAGCAAAGCCCCAGGCTGTATCAGAGAAAGAAGTGCAATCCATACTTAGTCATATTGAAACCAAGACTAAAGATGCTACGTCAATTAAGACTTATGAAATTGGCGAGCAAGTAACTGTAATTGATGGTCCCTTTGAATCTTTTTCTGGCGTTGTAGAAGATGTAGACCATGCAAAATCTAGACTACGTGTGGCTGTATTAATTTTCGGCCGTGCTACACCACTTGATTTGGACTTTACTCAAATCAAAAAGACTGATAGTGAATAAATAATTTTATAAAAACGTTCATTTACGCGAAGTAAATAGGTACATTTATGGCTAAAAAAATATCTGGATATATTAAGCTTACTATCCCTTCGGGGAAAGCTAATCCTTCTCCACCAGTTGGTCCAGCTTTGGGGCAAAGGGGCCTCAATATTATGGAATTCTGTAAAGCTTTTAATGCAGCTACGCAAAGTTTAGAGCCTGGCACTCCAATTCCTGTAGTGATTACAGCGTTTGAGGACAAGAGTTTTACATTTGTAACTAAAACTCCTCCTGCGTCTCATTATTTGAAGCAGTTCGCAAAAATTACTAAAGGCGCTAGTGCAACAAAGAAAAGCGCGGCAGTAGGTACAGTAACAATGGATCAATGCAGAGAAATTGCAAGAATTAAAATGGCGGATTTAAATGCCAATGACATTGAAGCTGGCGCTAGAATTATACGCGGCTCTGCGGAGTCCATGGGTCTTGAAATAGTTGAAGGTTAATTATGAGTAGTATTGAAAAAAAATCCGC
Source organism: Pseudomonadota bacterium (assembly GCA_040389305.1). Lineage (GTDB taxonomy): Bacteria > Pseudomonadota > Alphaproteobacteria > Rickettsiales > Rickettsiaceae > JAZKAD01. The sequence continues at coordinate 1,624 of JAZKAD010000067.1, forward strand.
CAAAGGTAAAAACCTTAGAGCGGCGCGAGCTAAAGTCGATAGTTCTCGTCATTATAATTTAGTGGAAGCTGTTTCTGCCATTCAGTCTGCGTCTTATGCAAAATTTGACGAAACACTTGAAATCGTTATGAAGCTTGGCGTAGACCCTCGTCACTCTGATCAGATGGTCCGCGGAGTTGTCACTTTACCTTTTGGTACAGGAAGAACAACACGCGTAGCCGTTATATGTAAAGAGGATAGGGTTGCCGAAGCTAAAGCGGCTGGAGCAGATGTTGTCGGAGTAGAGTTAATAGATGATATCAAAGCTGGCAAAATTGACTTTGATGTGTGTATTGCAACGCCCGATATGATGGGGTTGATAGGTCAGGTAGCAAGAGTGTTGGGACCTAAAGGATTAATGCCTAATCCAAAACTCGGAACAGTGACTACAGACATCACAACGGCTATTACCAATGCTAAAAATGGGCAAGTTGAATTTAGAGTTGAAAAGGCTGGCATCATTCATGCTGGCGTAGGTAAGCTTTCGTTTACTCATGATGCTCTTTTAGAAAACGCAAAAACTTTGATCTCCGCTGTTTTAGGAGCGAAGCCATCTGGGTCTAAAGGCGCTTATGTAAAGGGTATATATCTCTCATCTACTATGGGCCCTTCAGTAAAAGTGGATATGTCTGCTACTGCGTAGCAATCAGTTATTATAGGAGTTTAAGGTGTTACGTTCAGAAAAAAAAGGATTTGTTAAGGAGTTGGAGGAGCTGTATAAAGACTCAAACTCAGTCATTATCACTCATTACCATGGCTTAACCGTAGCTCAGATTACGGCGCTACGTAGATCCCTTCGCGCTCAAGGAGCTGGGTTTAAAGTAGTTAAAAATACTTTATCCAAAATTGCTTCTCGTAACGCGGAGATTGATGGTCCAGATCAGATGTTTTCTGGTCCTACTGCTTTAGCTTACTCTAAGGATCCTATTGCCGCTGCAAAAGGTGTTACAGAGTTTGCAAAGAGCAACAATAATTTGAAAATCATTTGTGGTTTTATCGATCACCATTATGTCGATGCTGCAAATGTGGAGCGAATTGCGAAATTACCTTCACTTGATGAACTTCGTGGTAAAATTATTGGCATACTACAAGCTCCTGCTACGAAAGTTGCGGGCGTAGTGCAGGCTCCAGCTGCGCAACTTGCGCGATTACTAGGTGCTTACTCAACAAAATAAACAAAAATATTAAATAGTTAGAGGTATATATTATGGCCAAATTAGAAAAATTAGTTGATCAATTATCGGAATTGACAGTTCTAGAAGCAGCAGATCTTGCAAAGCAACTAGAAGAAAAATGGGGTGTTTCTGCAGCAGCTCCAGCTGCCGCAGCAGCAGCTCCTGCCGCAGCAGCGGCAGTTGAAGAGCAAACCGAGTTTGATGTAATTTTAGTAGCTTGTGGTGATAACAAGATTAATGTTATTAAAGAAGTGCGCGCTATTACAGCTCTTGGGCTTAAAGAAGCTAAAGACTTAGTTGACGGTGCTCCGCAGCCCGTAAAACAAAGTGTTAGCAAGTCTGAAGCAGCTGACATTAAAGCTAAGCTTGAAGCAGCAGGCGCTAAAGTAGACGTAAAATAAGTTTTATTGATTTACGTAGTAAGTTTATGCTTGCTACGTAAATCTAATAAAACGAGCTTTGATAGCGGCAGCACAAATTATGTAGGCTGAATTCATTAGACTAATGTTTATTGTATTATTAGCTATCTCAGTCTCAGCAAACTAACATATGCACAGAATAAAATTAGTATTTGTACATATACGGTGTTTTGAAAATTTACGAAAATTCATGCTTTATATGCTGATGTCGTATTTCTACATCTCGCGTCCTCTAGACAGAGCGTCAATGCAGTGAACCGTTGTTTATGCGTAAATACGTATATTCCTTTTGATATGATAGCTATTTTTAATATATGCGCACCAGTCTGGGTAATTTGAAGTCAGGAGACTCTATGACGCAAGTTCTTTCTACGAAAAGATCCATTAGAAGAAGTTTTGGTAAGATTAATTTAGTTGCATCAATACCAAATCTCATAGAAGTACAAAAAAATTCCTATGATAGGGATTTTTTGCAAATAGGAATAGAAGCTGCGGCTAGAAGTGATATAGGATTACAAGCGGTACTTAAGTCCGTATTTCCAGTACAAGATCCATCTGGCTCATCAACATTAGAATTTGTTAAATATGAATTCGATCAACCGAAATATGACGTTGAAGAATGCCGTCAACGAAGCCTTAGCTTTGCAGCCCCTCTAAAAGTTACCCTACGTTTAATAGTATGGGATATAGACGAGGATACAGGAAGCAAGGAGATCAAAGGTATTAAAGAACAAGAAGTCTATATGGGCGATATGCCCCTCATGACTAAAAACGCTACATTTGTTGTGAATGGTACCGAAAGAGTGGTAGTTTCCCAAATGCATCGTTCTCCTGGTGTATTTTTTGATCACGATCGTGGAAAAATACATTCATCAGGAAAAATTTTACATTCCGCGCGTATCATTCCTTATCGTGGTTCTTGGTTGGATTTTGAGTTTGATTCTAAGGATCTAATATACTTTAGAATGGATCGTAAGCGTAAGCTATACGCAACAACTTTGCTTCGTGCCCTTGGCATGTCAACATCTGATATCATTAATTTCTATTATGATACAACTTCTTATATAAAGCATAGTGAAGGTTGGGAAATTGAATTCCTACCAGACAGTATCTCCGCTCATAAACTAATAAGTGACCTTATAAACGCTAAAACTGGTGAAGTTGCTTTAGAAGCTGGGCAAAAAATCACCCCGCGCCTTGCTAAAAAATTAGCAAAGGAAGGCCTTGAAAGTATTTTAGTACCAGATGAAATTATAGTTGGTAGATATTTAGCAGAAGAGCTATTAAATAAAGATACAGGCGAAGTATTGGTCAATGTTGGCGAAGAAATCACAAGCGAAATGCTAGGTGTAATTTCGAACCTAGGCCTCAAATCTATTAAAGTGCTGTCTATTAATTCTCAATGTGGACCATATATAAGGAATACCTTGTTTGCTGATAAAAATCAGGATCAAGGTCACGCTTTGATTGATGTATTTAAAGTCCTTCGCCCAGGAGAGCCTCCTACAGTTGAGGCGGGTCAGACCTTGTTATCTGAGTTATTATTTGATATTGATAGATATGATTTGTCTGATGTTGGGCGTATTAAACTTAATGCTAGATTAAATATCGATATTCCTGAAGCAACTACGGTTTTAACCGTGGACGATATTAAGCATGTACTTAGAGTTCTTGTAGGACTTAAGGATGGCAAGGGATCGATAGATGATATTGACCACCTTGGGAATAGAAGGATTAGATCTGTCGGCGAGTTGATAGAAAATCAATTCAGAATTGGATTGGTACGTATAGAAAAAGCTATTTTAGAGAGAATGGGGACTACAGATATTGACGCTGTGATGCCTCATGACTTAATTAATTCAAAATTGCTAGTTGCGGTAATCAGAGAATTCTTTGGAACCTCGCAACTTTCTCAATTTATGGATCAAACGAATCCATTATCAGAAGTTACTCACAAGAGACGTTTGTCGGCTCTTGGACCAGGCGGTCTTAATCGCGATAGAGCTGGTTTTGAAGTTCGTGACGTACATCCTACGCATTATGGTAGAATTTGCCCAATCGAAACTCCAGAAGGACAAAATATTGGTCTTATTAATTCTCTTGCAACCTATGCAAGGATAAATAAGCACGGTTTTATCGAAAGTCCATATCGCCGTATAGTAAGTGGTGTGGTTACGAATGAAGTGGTATACCTTTCGGCAATCGAAGAAGGGAAATATAAAATTGCCCAAGCTAACGCTGAAACTGATAAAAAGGGGAATCTTGTAGAAGACCTAATCAACTGTCGCGTTGATGGACAATTTGTTATGGTAACTCCACAGGAAGTTGATTTAATGGACGTTACACCTATGCAGGTTGTATCTGTGGCTGCTTCGTTAATCCCATTCCTAGAAAATGATGATGCTAATAGGGCTCTGATGGGCTCTAACATGCAACGCCAAGCTGTGCCTTTAGTAAGAAGTGAAGCGCCTTTTGTCGGAACTGGTATTGAAAGTGTAGTTGCAAAGGATTCGGGGGCTTCTGTTCTTGCCCTCCACGACGGAGTTGTTGAGCAAGTAGATTCTACCAGAATTGTTGTCAGAACATCTGAAGAGAAAAAAGATGGTTCACCTGGAGTGGACATATATAACTTGATGAAATTTCAGCGCTCGAATCATAACACTTGTATCAACCAAAAGCCTTTAGTACGAGTGGGTGATGCAGTAGTTAAAGGTGAAATTATTGCGGATGGCCCGAGTACAGACAAAGGCGAGATAGCGTTAGGTCGTAACGTATTGGTGGCATTCCTTCCTTGGAATGGTTACAACTTCGAAGATTCGATTGTAATTTCTGAGAAAATTGCAAAAGATGATGTGTTTACTTCTGTCCACATAGAGGAGTTTGAAGTAATTGCTAGAGATACGAGGTTAGGCCCTGAAGAGATTACAAGAGATATTCCCAATGTAAGCGAAGAGCATTTAAGTTATCTTGATGAAGTAGGCATAGTGCATGTCGGGGCTGAAGTTAAAGCCGGGGATATTTTAGTAGGAAAAGTCACTCCAAAGAGTGAATCACCTATGACCCCTGAGGAAAAATTACTCCGTGCAATTTTTGGAGAGAAAGCGGCAGACGTACGCGATTCTTCATTGCATGTTCCGCCGGGAGTTAGTGGCACCGTAGTCGAAGTTCGAGTATTTGCACGTCGTGGAGTTGATAAAGATGAGCGCGCTATAGCTATCGAGAAGCAACAAATTGAAAAACTAGCTAAAGACCGTGATGATGAACTTGCTATTATTGAGCATTTTGTCTTCCTTAAGATGTCATCTTTGCTCCAAAATCAAGTTGTCATCACAGGACCAAAGGGTCTAAAAGCTAAGGATGTAATTACAGATAAAATATTAGAGCCTTTATCCAAAGGACAATGGTGGCAGTTTGTAGTCGAAGACGCTGACGTTATGAACGAAATCGTTCAAATTAAAAAGCATTATGACGATAACAAAGATCGTCTTAATAAGCGATTTATTAATAAAGCAGAAAAAGTTCAGAGCGGAGACGATTTACCTCAGGGCGCGCTTAAAGTAGTCAAAGTCTTTATTGCTACCAAGCATAAGCTTCAGCCTGGTGATAAAATGGCGGGACGACATGGTAACAAAGGCGTTGTTTCTCGCATTGTACCAGAAGAAGACATGCCATTCTTAGAAGACGGAACGGTAGTAGATGTTGTACTTAATCCACTTGGATTACCATCTAGGATGAACGTTGGTCAAATTTTGGAAACGCATCTTGGTTGGGCTGCGGTAAACATTGGTAAAAAGATTGGGACACTCCTTGATGAGCATCAAAATAATCAGATGGACATTAATGAGATAAAATCTTTTGTGAAGAAAATCTACAATACAGAGGCTTTAGATAAACAAATTGATAATTTATCTAATGAAGACTTTGTTGCTATCTGCTCCGCATTAAAGGGGGGTTTGCATTTTGCGACCCCAGTGTTTGACGGAGCGAAAGTGAAGGATGTGAAAGATCTGCTAGAGCTTGCAGGACTAGATACGTCAGGACAGGTCCCTCTAATTGATGGCAGAACTGGTGAATATTTTGATCGTAACGTCACTGTTGGGTATAAATATATACTTAAACTGCATCACTTGGTTGACGGTAAGATCCACGCGAGATCTATTGGTCCATATAGCTTAGTAACGCAACAACCTCTGGGTGGTAAATCTCACTTTGGTGGACAAAGATTTGGTGAGATGGAATGCTGGGCATTGCAAGCTTATGGTGCTGCATATACTCTACAAGAGATGCTTACGGTAAAATCAGATGACGTCGTTGGTAGAATTAAGATTTACGAATCGATCGTACGCGGAGATAATAACTTTGAATCTGGTATACCTGAATCATTTAATGTTATGATTAAAGAGCTCAGATCATTGTGTCTTAATGTCCAGCTCGAAGAAGGAGTGGATGAAGGTACTAAGTATAAAGCTGCTAATCTTTTGAATAATTCATAAGATTGGTTTTAGAACTTAGATAATAATAAACAATCCCTGCTTTGTCAGGGATAGAGCTACTGTCGGCAAAACTGCCTACTTAGATGAGAAATATTTATGACAGACATGAGTAACTTCTACGGACATACTGGCAACACTCAGCAATTTAATGAAATGCGCATTAATATTGCTAGCCCAGAACAAATTCGTTCTTGGTCTTATGGTGAGGTAACTAAACCTGAGACTATCAACTACAGGACATTCAAACCTGAAAAAGATGGTTTGTTTTGTGCTCGTATTTTTGGTCCTGTCAAAGATTATGAATGTTTGTGTGGTAAGTATAAACGCATGAAGTACAGAGGTATTACTTGCGAAAAATGTGGCGTAGAAGTTACGACTTCTAGAGTCAGACGCGAGCGTATGGGGCATGTGGAGCTTGCTGCTCCAGTAGCGCATATATGGTTCTTAAAATCTTTGCCTTCTCGTATCAGTACTTTGCTTGATATGTCTCTTAAGGATCTTGAGAGAATTTTATATTTTGAATGCTACGTAGTTGTTGACCCAGGCCTTTCCGCTTTGAAGAGTGGTGAAGTTTTAACAGAAGACGCATTTCAACGCGCTCAAGATGAATATGGTGAAGATAACTTCATAGCTATGATTGGCGCCGAAGCTGTACATAAGTTGTTGAGTGACTTGGATTTACCAACTCTGCAACAGCGCTTGCAGTCAGAGCTTACAGAAACTACTTCCGAGGTAAAGCGCAAGAAAATAGTAAAGCGTTTGAAGCTTGTATCTGATTTCTTGGGGTCGCAAAACCGTCCTGAATGGATGGTAATGACTGTACTGCCTATCATTCCACCAGAAATTAGACCTCTCGTCATGCTAGATGGAGGAAGATTCGCAACTTCCGATCTGAATGAGTTGTATCGTCGAGTAATTAATAGAAATAATCGTCTGCGCCGTTTGTTAGAGCTCAAAGCTCCGGATATTATTGTTCGTAATGAAAAGCGTATGCTGCAAGAAGCGGTTGATGCATTGTTTGACAATGGTCGTCGTGGACGAGTAGTAAAAAATACTAACAAACGCCCATTTAAATCTCTCAGCGATATGCTGAAAGGTAAAAATGGTCGTTTCCGCCAGAACTTACTTGGAAAAAGGGTAGACTATTCAGGTCGAAGCGTAATTGTAGTGGGACCAGAGCTTAAACTACATCAATGCGGACTTCCGAAGAAAATGGCTCTTGAGCTATTCAAGCCGTTTATCTACTCAAGGCTTGAGATGTATGGCATAGCTACTACCATTAAAGCTGCCAAGAAAATGGTTGAGTCAGAAAAGCCGGAAGTATGGGATATTCTAGATAAGGTTATTCGTGAACACCCAGTGCTACTTAACCGTGCACCAACACTTCACCGCCTTGGTATACAAGCATTTGAACCCCTTCTTATTGAAGGTAAAGCTATTCAGTTGCATCCACTAGTCTGCGCTGCATTTAACGCTGACTTTGACGGTGACCAAATGGCCGTCCACGTGCCTTTATCTATCGAAGCTCAGCTTGAAGCTAGAGTGCTTATGATGTCTACTAACAACATCTTAAGTCCTGCGAATGGCCGTCCTATTATTGTTCCTGATAAAGACGTAGTATTGGGGCTTTATTACTTAACTCTTGGCTTAGACAATGAGCCTGGGGAGGGTATGTGCTTTGCTGAGATGTCAGAAGTGCAGCATGCTTTGTATAACAAGGTGATTACTTTGCATACAAAGATCAAATACCGTAAATCTATGATAAACGCAGAAGGAACGTCTATTCAAGCTATTGTTGAGACGACTCCTGGTAGGTTAATAGTCGGTGAGTTATTGCCTGAGCACAAAAATGTAGGCTTTAAGCTAGTAAATAAGACAATGACTAAGAAAGATATAACGGGTGTAATGGACATCGTTTATCGTCATTGCGGACAAAAAGCGACTGTTGTATTTGCCGATAAACTAATGGAACTTGGCTTTAAACACGTGTGTTCTTCTGGAATATCTTTCGGTATGGATGACATGGTTGTTCCTAAAACCAAAGATAAGCATATTGATTCTACCAGATCCGAAGTAAAAGAATTTGAACTACAATATTCTGATGGTTTGATTACGTACGGAGAGAAGTACAACAAAGTTATTGATGCTTGGTCTCGTTGTACCGATAAAGTAGCTGCTGACATGATGAAAGAGATCGCGACTACGCCATCTGCAAGCGCAGATTCTGCTAATAATAAGAAAATGAACTCTATTTACATGATGGCAACATCTGGCGCTAGGGGCTCCCCTGCTCAGATTAAGCAGCTTGCGGGTATGAGGGGTCTTATGGCAAAACCTTCTGGAGAAATTATCGAAACTCCTATTATTTCAAACTTCCGCGAAGGACTTACCGTTCTTGAGTACTTTAACTCTACTCACGGTGCACGTAAAGGACTCGCTGATACCGCGCTAAAAACCGCTAACTCTGGTTACTTAACCAGAAGACTCGTGGATG
>JAZKAD010000067.1:10253-24694 GCA_040389305.1 Pseudomonadota bacterium
TTGCTTTGGATTGTATCATCACAGAGCACGATTGCGGCACGAATGATGGCGTAATAGTACGCGTTATCATAGATGGCGGAGAGGTAGTAGTCTCACTAGCTGAACAAATCTTAGGACGCACAGTGGCTATTGACACATACCACCCTGTCACTAATCAGATGCTAGCGGCGGCTGGAGATCTAATAGATGAAGCACGCCTAGATAAAATAGATACTGCAGGCTTAGATTCTATTAAACTAAGATCCGTGCTAACATGCAATACAGAGAATGGCGTTTGTGCTAAATGTTATGGTCGTGACCTTGCGTCTGGCTCATTAGTTTCCGTAGGAGAAGCGGTGGGTGTTATCGCGGCTCAGTCCATCGGTGAACCAGGAACTCAGCTTACCATGAGAACCTTCCACATTGGTGGTGCCGCTACTAAAGGGGCAGAGATTTCATCTATTGAAGCCACAACGGCAGCTAAGGTGAGAATCCTAAATCGTAACTTAGTGACTAATTCTGAAGGCCGTAACGTTGTGATGAGTCGCTCTTGTGAAATCGTCTTAATAGATGAACGCGGACAAGAAAAAGCTATGCACAAAGTGCCTTATGGAGCGACGCTTCTTGTCGATGATGAGCAATTAGTTACCAAAGGCCAAAAAATGGCAGAATGGGATCCGTATACTATACCAATCATTACAGAGAGATCTGGTAAAGTTGTCTTTAAAGACATGGTGGACGGTATTTCTGTTAGAGATATTACGGATGAAGCCACTGGTATTGTAAATAAAGTGATCATTGAAGCTAAGCAAAGCTCCAAAGGATCTGATTTACGTCAACGTATACATCTAGTAGACGAAAAAGGTGAAACGATCATTCTGTCAAATGGTTTGGAAGCTAAGTACTATCTACCTATTGATGCTATTTTGAGTGTGGAAGATGGATCTTTAGTAAATGCTGGCGATATTTTATCTCGTATACCTCGCGAATCAAGCAAGACCAAGGATATTACGGGCGGCTTGCCACGGGTAGTAGAACTTGTGGAAGCTCGTAGACCGAAAGACCATGCAGTGATCGTAGAGGCTGAAGGACGCGTAGAATTTGGCAAAGACTATAAATCCAAGCGTCGTATCGTAATACATCCATCTGACGGCTCTACTCCAGTAGAATACATGGTGCCAAAAGGTAAGCATGTGGTCGTTAACGAAGGAGATATGGTGAAAAAAGGTGATATGCTTATCGACGGTAATCCGGTATTGCAAGATATCCTGAAAGTTATGGGCGTGGAAGCCTTGGCGGCGTACATGGTTGGAGAAATCCAGGCAGTATATCGTTTGCAAGGTGTAAAAATCGATGATAAACATATCGAAGTAATTATCAGGCAAATGCTACAGAAAGTCGAAATCACTGACTCTGGAGACACTACATTACTTTCTGGAGAAAGAGTGGACAGGCGCGAGCTTGCTGAAATTAATACAAAAGCTGTAGAGCAGGGCTTGCGTCCAGCGGAAGCTCAACCAGTATTGCAAGGTATTACCAAAGCTTCCCTGCAGACTAGATCATTTATTTCTGCGGCGTCGTTCCAAGAGACCACAAGAGTACTTACTGAAGCTGCGGTGGCAGGCAAAGTGGATAAACTTCAGGGTCTTAAAGAGAACGTGATTGTAGGTAGGTTAATACCAGCAGGTACGGGGTTTTACATGAATAACGCAAGATTTTTAGCGAGCTGTAAGGACGCTGAAATGGACGAGCATAATAGCGATACACATGACTGATTGACCTTAAGTATGGCCTTAAGTATGGGTAGAGTATAAAACCTTCCATGGGTCTTGCTCTACCCATACTAGTTTTATCTTATAAATATACGATCATCTTATATCAAGCCTCTTCTTAAAGATCCCTTATACTATTTTTCATTCATAAATAACTTGGGGCCTGGGAAAGGCGTCAGTATGTTAACTATATAAGTTTATGTGCAAAATGCAGGAACTGCTTCGCATACTCGCTTTGAAATAAAATATAATACAAGACATAAAACCACGAACAAAAAGCATGGATGATAGCCCATAATACTGATTTATTATGAACAAAGGAAACTACCCCAGCAACAATTACTCCTAAGGAAAGTCCGGGTATCAACATCTCTAATCTCTCTAATTCAAATAAAGTCAGTATCAATTAGAGCTTATTACTGGTTATTACTAAAATCAATAATACTACTGTTTAGTGAGGAAATTTGGTGGCGTCAGGATTAAGCGGATAGTACTATTGCAACAAATAAGGGATACATTCTGCTACTTCTATAAACTATTTGAAACTCACGAGAGAGTATTTATAATGCATAAACCCCAGACCAAAGATTCCTAAGGATCTTGAGTTTAAAAGAATCATCATGATTTTCATATGGATTTGAGTACTTCACTATCATCGCAACTGCAAATCAAGTCATTAGAAAATTGCCATGAAATTAACCTGCCCAAACATCGAGGTCATTGCAGTATGAAGCAATCAATTTCTATCTTCTGGTTTAGACAAGACTTACGTCTTTCAGATAATCCCGGGCTTATAGAAGCCGCTAGATTAGGAAAGGTACTACCTATCTATATTTTGGATGATTTAAGTCCATCGCCATTTAAAATGGGTGATGCCAGTAAAATTTATTTGCATCATTCCTTGGTTAGTCTCGATCAATCATTAAATGATTGTTTGAATTTATACATTGGAAATCCAAAAGAAATAATTTTTCAACTAATCGATAAATATAACATTAAGAATATATTTTGGAATCGTTGTTATGAGCCATGGCGTGTGTTTGATGATGCAATTATTGAAAAAAGACTTAGAGCTTTAAAAATTAATTACTCAGTTTTTAATGGATCTTACTTATGGGCGCCAGAAGAAGTTAAAAAAGAAGATGGGTCTTATTACAAAGTTTTTAGCGCCTATAAAAGAAAGGCATATTTTTTAAAGCCTAGAAAGTCTTTGCCAAGGCCAGAAAATCTTATTTTGATGAAAGACGATGGCAATGAAATAACACTTAGTGATTTTCAATTAATCCCTGAGCATGAATGGCATAATAAAATAAAAGAGCATTGGAGATTTGGTGAAAACGCAGCGCAAAGTAAATTAGATAATCTGTTGTATAACTGTTTGTCTGGATATAAAAAAGGCAGGGATTACCCAGCAATTGATCAAACCTCAAAACTATCTGCAAGTCTCCATTTTGGTGAAATATCGCCCAATCAAATTTGGCAGTCTGTAGAGAGTATTGGAAGATTGAACGCTTCTGAAGACGACGTGGATCACTTTTTGAGCGAAGTAATCTGGCGAGAATTTTCCTGCTACCTCATGGCGCATTTTAAAGGACTGCCCTCTGATAACTTTCAAAGTAAATTTAATGAGTTTCCTTGGGGGCATGATGAACTTCTTCTTAATGCTTGGAAGTCTGGAAATACTGGATATCCTATTGTAGATGCAGGTATGCGTGAGCTTTGGAAAACTGGCTACATGCATAATCGGGTGCGTATGATCGTCGCATCATTTTTGGTCAAAAATTTGATGATCCACTGGCATTATGGTAGAGACTGGTTTTGGGATTGCCTGGTTGATGCAGACCTTGCCAATAATAGCGCTAGTTGGCAATGGGTAGCAGGTTCAGGAGTCGATGCAGCGCCTTATTTTAGAATATTCAACCCCATAACGCAGGGAGAAAAGTTTGATGGCAATGGAGATTATACTAGAGAATTTGTGCCAGAACTAAAATTATTACCTAATAAATATTTATTTAAACCCTGGGAAGCGCCAGAAGCAATACTGAGCAATGCCGGAGTTATTTTAGGTACGAATTATCCTAAACCAATCGTTGATATTAAATCATCAAGAGAAAGAGCTTTATTAGCATATCATAGTATGCGGTCTTGATCTTTTCTCGTGGTTGATAAGCCATTGTTTACGCGCGATTCCACCACCATATCCCCCAAGATCTCCATTGCTATTAATGATACGGTGGCATGGAATAACAATTGCTATTTGATTGGCCCCATTCGCATTTGCAGTAGCGCGATAGGCCGTGTTTTTACCAATAGCCTCCGCTTGGGATTTATAGGTTCGTGTGCTACCGTAAGGAATACGCATGAGCTCCTCCCAAACAAGCTTTTGGAAAGGACTGCCTAAAAGATGAAGTGAGGTTTTAAAATTTGTCAACTCTCCATCAAAGTAAGATTGAAGTTCGAGTGTAATCGATTTGATGGGGCCTGTTACCCCCGGAATAATCGCGGCGACTAGCTTGAGTCTGAGTCTTTCAATCTCACGTTCTAAACCACGCCTATCAACAAACTCTAAAAGATACAGACCTTCGTCATCGCCAATTGCAATCATTGGTCCGAGCTTTGTATCAAGCCAAGATGCTTTTAGCATTTTATGATGCTGGTCGAATTTTGTAGGAGCGGCGTCCATAATGCTAGAAAAAGCATCTCGAAACCCACTGCTGGATTCGTATCCTGTATTAAGTTGGGCATCAATGACAGCTTTTCCAGCGCGTATTTGTTTCATCGCAAGCCCCATCCGTCTTGCTCTTGCGTACTCAACAAAGGTCATTCCAAAGCGCTTCTTAAATTGACGACGCGCTGTTGATGCGTCGACGGATAGCCTTTCAAAATCACAATCTCTCCAGCGCTTTGATGGATCTGCCTCAACCGCATCAACCAGTGTGCGAACTAAATTTGAAACCTGATTTGGATGAGAAAGCGGGCGACAACGCATACATGGCCTAAACGAGGCCAGCAAAGCTTCTTGTGTCGTTCTATAGAATTCGCAGTTTTCAAATTTTGGTTTTCGCGCTGGGCAGTTGGGGCGTTAAAACACGCATGTTGTTTTAACGCCCACAAAGAATATACCTTCATACTGCGCATTTTTATCAAGAAGAGCCTGATAAAATTCTTGTTTTTGTACGTCTGTTATCATTATACCCTACATTAATAGTCTTGTGATCCAAGACTAATTACTTGTTGTTATAGGGTTAACTATAGTGATCCCAAAAAATCTTGCGACCGAAATTCAGGCATTGATTTTTTATTTTAATTCTATTTTTGAGAGAAAACTTCACTTTTCTTTATTAATGAGATAAGGACATATGTAGGGCATCTAAAGCACGTCAAAGTCTATGAATGCTGAGGTTTAGAGATAGTTTGATTATTTGAAAATCATGCCCAAAAAACTTGAGCATTAAAAGCTGGCGGAGTGAGGGGGATTCGAACCCCCGATACGGTTTAAGCCGTATAACGGTTTAGCAAACCGTCGCCTTCAGCCTCTCGGCCACCACTCCTAAAACAGAAAGAGATTTATAACATCATTTATGAGAGATTGCTATCACTTTCTGTCATCTCTTCTACTTCTTCCCCTTCTTCGTCGCTCTCTGCGATCAAAGCCACGGATACTACCTTCTCATCACCTGCAGTTTTGAATAGAATCACGCCGCTTGTGCTTCTGCCAGTAGCCCTTAGGGTGTCTAGTTTGCATCTAATAAGTTTGCCACTATTTGTGATGAGCATAAGTTCGTCACTCTCTGTAGAGACGGGCATAGCAGCAACAACATTGCCTGTTTTGTCCCCAAGAACCATATTTACAACACCGCTGCCTCCGCGATCAGTAATACGATATCCATAGGCTGAACTACGCTTACCATAACCATTTTCAGATACGGTAAGAATAAACTCTTCTCCTGCGAGCATCTCTTTGACCTTGTCGGAATCGGCTCCTTCTGGCAAAGTTATGCTTGATAAATCTAGGGACTTAGCAAGCTCAAGCCTTTGTTCAATTGGGATGGATAGGTAGGCTTCTCTCTCTTGTATACTAGACTCAATACCATGAAGCACGGTCATTGAAATGACCTTGTCGTCACCCGCAAGTCTCATGCCACGAACGCCATCAGAAGTACGGCTTTTGAATACGCGTACAGACTCAACTTTGAAGCGGATTGCTTTACCATTTTTAGTGGCAAGCAAGATATGGTCATTTTCAGCACAGGATTTTACAGCAACTAAGCTATCATTTTCATCAAGCCTAATAGCGATTTTACCATTAGCTTGGATTTTCTTAAAGTCCGAAAGATCGTTACGCCTAATATTACCTTGCGAGGTTGCAAACATGATGTTGAGGTTATCCCACTCATCTTGGTTTTCCGGCATCGGCATAATATTTGTAATGGTCTCGTTTGCTTTAAGAGGAAGAATGTTGACTATAGGACGTCCCTTACTTTGTGGCGACCCTGGTGGTAATCTATAAAGCTTCAAGCTATAAACCTGGCCGGCGCTCGAGAAGAAGAGGAGGGGGGTATGAGTGCTGCCTACAAAAATCTGTGTAGTTATATCATCATCATACATAGAAAGGCCTGACCTTCCTTTGCCACCACGTCTTTGAGCTCTATATGTAGATAATGGTACGCGCTTGATGTAACCTCCAAGAGTTACGGTCACCACCATATCTTCGCGCTGAATTAAATCTTCCATATCCCGTTCAAATTCGCCTTCTACAATAGAAGTAAGGCGATCTGTAGCAAAATTAGTTCTGATTTGCAGTAACTCATCCTTAACTATCTTAAGTAGATGTTCGCGCGATGCTAGAATGCTTAAATATTCTTTGATTTCTTCAGCAAGGCCAGATAAATCATGCTCGATTTTATCCTTCTCCATAGCAGTAAGACGTTGAAGTCTCATTTCTAGAATGGCTTTCGCCTGGACATCACTAAAATAACATTTACCATCATCGCTAATGCTTGCTTGGTCATCCACAAGGCGCATTAGGCTTAAGATATCCCCAGCGAGCCAACCTCTTGACATCAATTGCTCTTTTGCTTCAGATGGGTCTTTAGATGCACGGATAATACGTATAATTTCATCAATATTGCCAACTGCAATACGAAGTCCAAGCAAAATATGCGCACGATCTCTGGCTTTATTCAAAAGATAAATAGTGCGTTTTGTGACAACCTCTTCACGGAATTCTATAAAGGCTGATACAACTTCTTTTAGGTTCATCAATTTAGGCAGACCCTTAGTCAGGGCAAGCATATTGACGCCAAAGGAAGTTTGCAAAGTAGTGTAACTATAGAGTTGATTAAGTATGACCTCGGCTGGAGCGTCTTTTTTAAGCTCCATAACGACGCGGACACCCATCTTGTTGGTTTCATCACGTAGGTCGCTTATCCCTTCGATTTTCTTATCTCGCACAAGTTCAGCAATTTTTTCAATCAGCTTGGCCTTATTCACCATGTAGGGAACTGAGGTGATAATAATTGCCTGGCGATTTCCAATCTCTTCAAAATGCGTTGTACCGCGTACAGGAATACTACCGCGCCCAGTGTGGTAAGCTGAGCGGATACCTGAGGTTCCGAGGATCATAGCTCCTGTTGGAAAATCAGGTCCTTTGACGAATTGCATCAATTCATCGATAGTAATATCGGAATTATCAACATAAGCGCAGCAAGCATCTATAACTTCCCCAAGGTTATGCGGAGGAATATTCGTGGCCATACCAACTGCAATACCGCCAGTACCATTAACCAGCAGGTTTGGAAACATAGCGGGCAAAACAGTTGGTTCGCTTTCAGATCCGTCATAGTTGGGCTGAAATGATACAGTTTCTTTGTCTATATCTTCGAGCAAGGTGTGGGCGGCTTTAGCGAGGCGTGTTTCTGTATAACGCATTGCAGCAGGAGAGTCGCCATCCATAGAGCCAAAGTTACCTTGACCATCAATCAAAGGAAGCCTGAGAGAGAAGTCCTGAGCCATACGAACCAAAGAGTCGTATACAGCGACGTCGCCATGCGGATGGTACTTACCTATCACGTCACCGACTACTCTTGCGGATTTTCTATGAGGTCTGCCTGCGTGATAACCAGACTCGTGCATCGCGTAGAGAATACGTCTATGCACAGGCTTCAGACCATCTCGTACATCGGGGATAGCTCTACTTACGATGACACTCATGGCGTAATCGAGATAGGAGGTTTTCATCTCCTCTTCGATAGTGATAGGGATTAGTTCTTCACCCATCGGTTTTTCACCAACTGTAACTGTCATGTCTCTGCTCTTAAAATGTTGGGATTCTTATATAAAAATCGACATAGATAAACTACTAGAAAAACGCAGTGTTTTCAAGGTGAATGTCGTATTATAGTATTCTAGTTTTTATCCAGCCCTACTTCAAAACATAGCCTTTAATTTTCTGGCATAGGTATTTGATAATATTGTCTGAAAAGATAGAGAAAATCAGCTGCGACATAGCAACTGCGAGCACGGTAATGACTAGGCTGTACATAATATCAGCTGGGTAATGCATGGCTAATGTTATGCGTGCAAGAGCGACAAGTACTACTGTGATGACAGCAAGGCAGCGGTATAGTTTTCCTATATGTGGCCAAAGAAAAATTGCCATCATGAATGCAAGGCCAACATGAGCGCTCGGGAAGCTAGATAAACACCTTACTCCCTCCATATTCATGATTGTTACAAAACTGCCTTCTGGAAGTGAGCAATAAGGTCTTGGCAAGTTAATAGAAAATTTGAGCATTGCATAGGCAAAACCAAAAAAGGCATAGCAGGTGCCTACTTGAACTAATGTATAAAAAACTTTTTCGTATTCGATATCACGGATAGAAGGAGAGAGTTTGTTGAGGCGGTAAATTTGATAAATACAAAATAGAATGTAATATACAGCAAAGCACCATATCATGAAAAAATTCGATAAGATATTCAAAGCATAGGGTACAAATCCAGTATTGCAGAAATGATTCAAAGAATAGAAGATCACTGCATTATATCCACCTAAATCGTAAAAAATTTCTTTCATCTCGAGGTCTGCCTGTGCTATGTTGACTGTGCTAGGTTGATAATTTTAAAGCCACTTGTATCTATATAATCATTATGCAGTACTTAACAATATTAGGATGCGGATCTTCATGGGGCGTCCCTGTTATAGGATGCAAATGCAAAACTTGCAGCTCTCCATCTTCATACAACAAAAGAAGTAGATCATCAATTATAATCAGAGATGGAGTTACTTCGGTGTTGGTAGATTTCGGAGGGGATGTTAGGAATCAGCTACTGCGAGAAAATATTGATAGGCTAGATGCAGTAATTTTAACGCATGATCATGCAGATCATTGCAGTGGCCTGGATGATCTCAGGATATTTAGCTTAATTCACGGAATGATACCAAAATTCTATAGCGATCATAATACTGTAGATGTTGTTACAAAAAGATATAGCTACTTATTTGATAAAAAAGCATTAGAGCCTATAGGCGTAGATTTTGATGCTAAAATCCGGGTAGGGGATATTGAAATTCAGCTCTTTAAGCAGGATCACGGAGTAATGGATAGCTTAGGTCTTCGTATTAAAAATACCGTATATACCAACGATGTACTAAGATACCCAGAAGAATCAAAGCAGTACTTGCGCAATGCTAAAATATGGGTGGCGGATTGTGTAGATTATAAATCTACGGGCTCGCATATAGGTCTCGATCAAGCTATTCAATTATATGAGGAATTTACGCCAGAGAGGGTGTACATTACTAATATGAGTCACGACATAGACTATTTTGATATCCAGCCTCAATTACCACAAAACGTCTCGCCAGCCTATGACGGCCTAAGGCTTGAAATAATCTGAAGTAAATAATATGAAGATTATACGAGCGCCACATTCTGCAATTGCATACCTTGCATGCAAGAATTATCACGAATATGAAGGCGATCATTTACTTATTTGTGGAAGCGAGGAGGATGCGCGCCTTAGGGTCAAGCAGATATCCTTTTTTGACCCAAATATTGATGCATTATATTTCCCGAGTTGGGATAGCTTGCCCTTTGACCGAATATCCCCCAGCGCATCTATTATGGCGGCAAGAGCCAGTGTGCTAGCTAAGCTGTCGCCAAAGAGACGCCACAAAAAAAGCCTAGAGAAAAACATCTTATAGTTCTCAGCGCTAGCAATTTTTTACAAAAACTTCCTCCGGTTGATGAGTTTATATCGACTAGCATTAATCTCTCAAAGGGGCAAGTTATAACGCATGAGCAAATAGCTAGTATTTTGGTTAATCGGGGCTTTAATAGATCCGCTACTGCATCAAGTCCGGGAGACTTTACTCTTCGCGGAGAAATACTAGACATTGTGATATCGGAAGATACAGGTTACAGGTTAAATTTCGCTTGGAATAAAATCGAGACTATAAAATGCTTTGATCCTTTAACTCAAGTCTCTCGAAGTCAAACCCACAATATTAGCCTGCACCCTACGAGTGAGTTTAATTTACGTCCTGAAAATATTTCAAGATTTAAAGAGGGATTCGTTAGAAACTTTGGGGTGAATCATATCAATCATCCATTGTATTTGTCCGTCCTAGAAGCTAGGCATTTCGCATCAGCAGAACATCTATTGCCCTTACTATACGAAGAAATGACATGCATTACGGATTATTTAGAGAATCCAAGTATCATGATGGATCAATTTGCGAAACATGCTATGGAAGCCTCTGAGCGAGACGTTCTGGATCTTCACCAATCTCGTATTGACGGTAATAAGGCCTCTGGTCATTTTTACCCTGTGCTCAATGTAAATGAATTATATTTTCATGAAACAGAAGCTAAGGACAAGCTTAGTCTCTCAAAGGTAGTTGATAGTGGCATAGATGATAAAACCTCAGGTGAAAATGTCATCATCTCTGCGCCTAACTTCTACCATCAAAGCCTTCAAAATCAACAAGCGGTATTAAGTCTTTTTGATGAATTTCAGCAGAGTCATAAGAATACGCCCATTACTATTTGCTGCCCCAGTAAAAGCGGCATAGAAAGAGTCCGAAATATTTTGGAGTTATATGGCTTTAATAACCTTAAGGATCAGGCGCGAGATCAGGTGTTGGATTCACCTCCGCAAAACCCCGTAACTAAGACCGGTGATAGAGCGATAATTCTTGCGACTATACCCTTGCAATCAGGCTTTGTCACCAAAGAGCATATCTTTTTAAGTCAGTATGATTTGCTTGGAGCTAAAAGCACTCAGCCCTCAAGAGATTCTAATAAAAAACTCAAAACCCTTCTTAGTGAAATCGAGAATTTGGCAGAAGGCGCTCTAATAGCTCATAAAGATCACGGTATCGGGAAATTTATTGGTATCGAAACTATAGAGGTCGCAGGTATTCCTCATGACTGCGTAAAACTACTATATGCAGATAATGATCGTATCTATATACCCGTGGAGAACCTAGATTCCATCAAGCGTTATGGGTCTGATGAGGCTGAACTCGATAAGCTAGGGGGGGTTTCTTGGCAAAAGCGCAAGTCTAAACTTAAAAATCGTATTGGTGAACTTGCTGTTAAATTAATGCAAATTGCAGCTGAGCGAAGGGTGAGAAAGGTAGAGCATATCATTCCTACTGAAAGTTACGAACAATTTGCCGCTAAATTCCCATATAGCGAAACTGATGATCAATTAAATGCGATAGAAGACATTAAAGAGGATTTCATCAAAGGCTATCCTATGGATAGACTTATCTGTGGTGACGTTGGTTTTGGGAAGACTGAGGTTGCTATGAGGGCAGCATTTTTAGCGGCATCAAATGGCAAACAAGTCGTAGTTATTGCGCCTACCACTATCTTATGTCGCCAGCATTATACAAGCTTTGTCGAAAGATTCTGCGGATCCGGACTGAATATTGCCCAAATCTCGCGCCTTGTAAGTAGCGGCGAGGTCAATCGAGTTAAAGCCGCTCTTAGGGCTGGAGAAATTAATATTGCAATCGGTACTCATGCAATTCTTGCTAAAGACGTGGGCTTCCATGACCTTGGACTTATGATTCTTGATGAAGAGCAGCATTTTGGCGTTGCTCAGAAAGAGCGTATGAAAGAGTTGCAGCGTGGTGTTCATGCTTTATCTCTTTCGGCAACGCCAATACCAAGAACCCTTCAAATGTCATTACTGGGTATCCGTGATCTTAGCCTTATAGCAACGCCTCCAATTGATAGGCTCGCTGTTAGAACCGCAGTGATCCCGTATGATCCAGTGATTATTCGTGATGCTTTGCTAAAAGAACGCATGAGGGGAGGGCGGAGCTTTTATGTATGCCCAAGAATCAAAGATATAGAGGATATAGCAAAGAAGCTAACAAGCATAGTTCCAGAGCTTACCTATCAAATTGCTCATGGGCAAATGGCGCCAAATGCTATCGACCAAATTATGGGTGATTTTTATGATGGCAAATTCGACATTTTGCTATCGACCACCATCATCGAGTCTGGCATTGACGTGCCTTCTGCAAATACAATGATCATACATAAAGCTGAGATGCTAGGTCTTAGTCAGCTATATCAATTACGTGGCAGGGTAGGTAGGAGCAAGTTGCGTGGTTATGCGTATCTTACTATGTCTGCTAAAAGCGCTACGAAACACGCCCTGCAGAGACTTGAGATTATGCAAAATCTAGACTCCCTTGGTGCGGGTTTTTCTATCGCAAGTCACGATATGGATATTCGTGGATTTGGAAATTTGGTTGGCGATGAACAATCTGGGCATATTAGAGAAGTGGGGGTTGAGCTATATCAAGACATGCTAGAGGCTGCGATATGCGAATTGAAGGATCAAGAGCCCGAACAAAGCGATTTAAATCCAAGTATCAATATTGGCATAGCTGTCTCCTTGCCGGAAGGATATATAGGGGACAATAACCTACGTATTGGTCTTTATAAACGTATCAGCATCCTTGATACCGAAGAGCAAATAGAGGATTTCAAAGATGAGCTCATAGATCGTTTCGGTCCAATGCCGCAGGAAGTTATAAATTTACTATCTATCATTCACATCAAACAATTATGCAGAAAGCTACATATCCAGAATCTTGATTCAGGGCCACAAGGGTTTGTGATTAAGTTTCAGGAAGGATATGACGCAGTGGAGATGGTTATGAAATTCATCAATAAATATCCAAGACATAGTAAAATTCGTCCCGACGGTAAATTCGTTGTGCTAAGGGCTCTGAGCCCAGAGACTATAGTATCGGTAGCTTGCAAGTTATTATCCGAGTTATCGGAAATTTAAAGAATGAAGAGAGTCTGAGCAAGATTAAGCCCCAAGGATTATGCGTAAACATCATAAGGTAGATCGATTACTATAAAACTTCTCTTAACAATTATCAACATTTATGTCACTGTGATAATAATCAATCATGTAGTGAGTAATTGTTATACTTTCATTAAGAACTTCGTTCCTAGAGCCATCTTCGCCTGTTAGACTTGCAAATACAAATAGTAGCATCTGCATCAGCTGATTCTCGAGCAAGCACTAATGCTAATGCTCCAGTCGATGTAGTAGCTCTCTCTCAAGAAGCAATAGGGAGAATGACGATGCCAACAAATGAAGTTCCGGAGTATCTAAAAACTATAATAGAAACTATAGACAAGAAGGATCCAAGGGTTAAGGATTTAGATTTAAGCCAGAAAGATTTAACCGATGATGATATAGTAATCATTTGCAAGCACCTAAAGGATAATCCGCATATCACCCGTCTTAGCGCAGAAGTCAACAACATCGGTCCTATTGGAGCAGAGGAACTCGCTAAAAACACTACAATTAAGGAGCTTAATATGTATCTAACAATGACATTCGTGATGCTGGAGCAATTGCGCTAGCTAAAAATACTACAATTAAGGAGCTTAATGTAGCAGCCAACAAGATCAGCGCTGCCGGAGCAGCGGCACTAGCTACAAACAAAACTCTCGAGACTCTTGTTGTGGGCGCCAACTATATCGGTGATGCTGGAGCAACTGCGCTATCTGAAAACGTTGCCATTGAGTATATTGATGTAAAAGGCAACGGCATCAGTCCTGACGGAGAAAGGGCATTGGCTGAGCGCACACTAAGAGCTAAAGCTCGTGGAGATAAAGCTCGTGCTGTAGCAGATAAACCAGCTGCAGCAACTCCGGTAAGCCCCAGAGATGTTCTTAATGCTAGCGACGTTGACTTAAGGGACGCTCTCAGGAGCGTGGTTCCAGCGGTAGCCCTCGAGACTAGCACTAGAGCTCCAAGAAGCACTCCTACTCCAGGAGCAACTCCCGCGGATCCAAAAGACTCGGCTAAGGGCGCAAGTAAGGATGATAAAAAACCTTGGCGCTAACTAAAACTCTCTACGATATCGTAGGTAGCAATCGTTTATAGCAAAGGAGAATCTTTGATTCATTCCTTTGCTACAAAAGAAAGGGCGGAGAGAATGATCTAGCACAAGGGCATCTCACTCTCCTTGGGAGTCTTCATTAAACCGTGCATGACGCGTATGGTTTGTTACATGCTTTCTTTCTAAACTGAGAAGTATCTGTTTTTAATGTAAGTTTTAATAGATGTGATAGATTTATTGTGCTCATATAGTAAATTAGTTTGAAGTAGGGATTTGGAAAAATGCAACCAAAGCATCAA
>JAZKAD010000068.1:0-2240 GCA_040389305.1 Pseudomonadota bacterium
CGATATCAACCTTTGGAACATTACAGATAGCTGCGTACCATGCACATTGGCATAAATAATGTTCAGGGATTTGATCAGTAGATTCTTCTCCCCATGCATTTTTTTTCATAAAGCATGTAGTTTTGCATTCAACCCACATTCCGCACCAAGGAATAAATTTTGGTGATTTATTATAAGAAGCGTGGGTAGCTTTGAATAAAATGGATTATATTGGTTTGATATCAATCATTATGGTGTATGAAGTGTTGTCAGAAGAACAGATACAAACTCAAAACCTACAACATCTTGGCCTTGTTGCTGCAGCTATAGATAAGATCAATCTTATCAATAAGATTGATCTGCGTCTACCTCTTACAGCTAACAAAGGCTATAAAGTGACGATGGGTCAGAGAGTAGCAGCTATGATACTTAATGGTTTGGGTTTTATGGATGATAGGCTTTACATGTTTCCTGAATTTTTAGAAGATAAGCCTGTCAGACGTCTTTTTGGGGAGAATGTTGAAGCTGAACATTTCAATGACGATGCTCTTGGTAGATGTTTAGATGCTATACACACATATGGCGAGACAAAACTCTTTTCTGAGATAGCGTTTGAGATCGGTATAGAACAAAAGATCCTTGGTAAGACCGCTCGTTTCGATACTACATCCCTTTCTGTTTACGGAGACTATAGAGAAGAAGAACCAATAATAGGCTCTAAGGAAGATAGTACAGAAAATACTAAAGGTAAGACCAATAGCGTAGAGACAGAAACAACAGAAGATCCATTTAATATAACCTATGGCTATTCTAAAGACGGTAGACCAGATCTCAAACAAATGATACTGAACCTTGCTACTACAGGAAAAGCTAATCTTCCTATTTGGATGGAAGCTCATAGTGGTAATGCTTCTGACAAAGTAATACTAGAGCAAGCTGCAGAAAGGATGAAAAAGTTTGCAGCAGCGCTCAAGGAAGCTCCTGCATTTTTGTTTGTAGGAGATAGTGCCATGTACGATGCATGTGTAGGTAAAGTCGGAGATATGCTATGGTTATCTCGTGTACCCCACACCAACAAACAATCTAAGGAAGTGCTAGATCAAAAAGAACAAGATTTAATATGGCAAGAATGCGATAATGGATATCGCATCAGTCCAATTAAGAGTAGTTATAAAGGAGTGGAACAGCGGTGGTTACTAGTCTATTCAAAGCAGAAATACGAAAGTGAAATTATTACCCTTAATAAGCGTATCAAGGCAGAAGAAGCAAGTATGACGAAGAAGCTGTGGCATCTTAGCAATGAGGTTTTTACCTGCGAGAAGGATGCACAAAAGGCTTTGAAGAAGCTAATCAAAGAACTGAAGTATCATAAGGAAATTTCATCTGTGGAAAAAGTACATCAACATTCAAATAAGGGGCGCCCCAAGAAAGGAGCAATAGCTGATATAGTTGGGCACAAAGTGATAGCGTCCTTGACGTTAGATGATGAACAACTAACAAGGCATCATTTAAAGCTTGGACGATTTGTCTTAGCTACTAACCAGCATGATAAAGAACAATTATCCGATGAAGGCATGTTGTTTGAGTACAAAGAGCAGATGCATACGGAATCAGGTTTTCGCTTTATTAAAGGCGATACCTTTGAAGTAGCTAGTGTATTCTTGAAGAAGCCCACGCGTGTATCAGCACTTATGATGGTAATGACCTTATGCTTGATGGTATATAACATAGCGCAGCATATGCTCAGAGAAGCATTAAAAGCCCATAATGCGACCATACCAGACCAATTGCAGAAACCCACCCAAAAGCCAACTATGGAAAGGGTTTGCAAGTTATTTAGATCCGTGCATATAGTGATTATAGCATATGATAGCCATTACCAAGAGCTGGTGTCTAATCTTACAGATGTTCTTCGTCAGATTATTCGATATTATGGATCAATGGCAGAAAAGATTTATGGTTTATCAGCTTGAGAGAGAGAGAGAGACTAAAGAAGCGTCAGAGACATGGCAGCTATTAAGAAGGCGTTTTTACAAAAACAAAAAATTAGGAATAATTTAGGAGTTACTCAATGAAGAGATTAAAAATATTAGCTTTTTTTAGCACTGCGAACCAAACGACTGCTAACTAAGGATTATTCCAAATTTTCTTCACGAAGCTGCGGAATGTGAGTTTCACTATATGAAAAACAAGCGTTTTTTGATGAGCCATGGCTTTGCCATTATAAAATAATTAATGCTACCAAATTTTGTACTCGAACT
>JAZKAD010000068.1:2250-3183 GCA_040389305.1 Pseudomonadota bacterium
ATAACATTACCAGCTGCTAGTTCTCAACGGAGTCCCAAAGCTTTTGTCCGGTTGTAATTCCCCTGGAACCCAGTACGCAGTCGAGGAATTTTCCTTCATCTCTATCAACAGCAATCCATATCCAGCAATAGTTTTTTTAGAGCCAATATAGGAATGCATTTCATCAATTTCCATAACCTGTACTGATCGCTCTGCTTTGACTTTCGAGAGTTGCTCTCCAAATGTTCTAATCCATTTGAGAATAGTAACATTACTAAAATTTAAAATTCTACCTATAGAGCGCAAGCCAAGACCTTCCAGATAAAGCTCTAGTGCTTGACGCTTTGTAGATAAGTTTCCAGTACCAGATCGTTGACTTACTGTATAATGATAATTACATTTCTTACATAAATAACGCTGTCTACCATGCACTCTACCATTTTTACAAAATACATTGCTTTGACATTTTGGACAATCCATTCACACCTCCTGCTAAATTAGATAGAACAAGAGATTACAGTATCTATCCTAAATTAGCAATGCCGTATTTTTAAAGGTCTGAAATTTTGGATTAAGTAATTTATCTAACTCAACCTTATATTCTTGCTCAGTTTTATTCAAGCAATTTTCTATTCCAGTTTTGAATGCAAGAAAATCTTCATAATAATGAGAGTACAAGCATTTTTTCTTAACAAATTAATCTAAATCTTAATGCAAAAACGCTAAATTTATTATTAAAACAAGTTTTTTGCGCTCATTAAATAAATAATTATGAATTGTTTGAAGATTTGTACCTATTATTAAGTGCACTGTATTTTTACGGCGTATATTTATTTTAGTATGCCAATCAATGCGTGGTTAGGACCAATTTCGAAAAAGCAGATAAGCGACAAAAATTCAAATTATTTGAAATTTATAAATTTACTAGCAATGATACGAAGAGGTCTAATTTGG
>JAZKAD010000069.1:0-3512 GCA_040389305.1 Pseudomonadota bacterium
TTGCTGGAATATATAATTGGGAGTTGAAAGCCTGAGGTTATGCAAGAAGTCTAATAATCTTATTCAGCGGGGCAAAACTTTCAACTTCTTTATTTCTTGACTTTTTTATGTATTTTTGATATATAGATACCCTATTATAAGTTAATGGAAGTTGAGATATGGGTACAAGCTATATTACAGAATTAAGGCGGACATTTTGGCCAATTGAATCGCGGGAACTTAAAAAGTTCTTACCTTTAGCCGCGATGATGTTTTTTATTTTGTTTAACTACTCGATGCTAAGGTCCATTAAGGATGGTTTCGTTGTTACTGATATTGGTCCAGAAGCAATAGGATTTCTCAAGATCTACGTCGTGCTTCCAATGGCTATTGTAGCCATGGTTGTATATGCGAAGCTATGCAATGCACTGAGTCCGCAAGCTGTATTTTATGCGGTGTCAGGATTTTTCGTAACATATCTTGTGTTCTTCACTTTCGTTTTGTACCCAAACCCAACATTATGGCACCCTGATGCTTCGACAATAGAAACATTGGCTGCAAACTTTCCAAACTTTAAGTGGTTTATTCGTATTGCGGGAAGCTGGGGTACGGCTACTTTCTATACTATGTCAGAGCTTTGGGGTAGTATGATGTTGAGCCTGCTTTTTTGGCAATTTGCTAATCAAATTACAAAGACTGAGGAAGCAAAGCGTTTTTATTCGATGTTCGGTCTTTTGGGAAATTTTTCCCTCCCGTTAACGAGCTTGGTATTGGGATCATTTTTGGGTGAACATGCTATTGGGCATTTTGATTTAAAATTTACTCCAGTCTTAATCATTTCTATATGTAGCGGTGTTATCGTTGTATTGATATATAAATATATTAATGACAATGTTTTGACAGATCCTTTGCTATACAACGCAGAATCAAAGTCTTCTAAAAAGAAAAAAGCTAAATTATCTTTGGGTGAGAGTTTTAAGCTAATTTTCTCTTCTAAATACTTAGGTCTCATAGCAATTTTAGTTCTAGCATACGGCATTTCAGTGAACCTTGTTGAGGGCATCTGGAAATCTAAAATTCGTGAGCTTTATCCGACCAGAGAGGCGTATACTGCATATATGGGCGAATTCCAAGGCTGGATGGGGCTTGGAAGTATCATTTTTATGATCATAGGCAGTAATATTTTAAGGCGTGTGCAATGGTGTACCGCTGCAATGTTAACTCCGATCATGATGCTTATTACTGGTCTTGCATTTTTCTGCTTCATTTTCTTCGGAGATGATCTTTCAAGGCATTTGATAGGGATATTATCTTTCCCGCCTTTAGTTGCTGCGGTAACAATTGGTATGATTCAGAATGTTCTTAGTAAAGCTACGAAGTATTCATTATTTGATTCCACTAAAGAAATGGCTTATATCCCGCTAGAGGATGAGCTTAAAAGTAAAGGTAAAGCTGCGGTGGATGTAGTAGGCGGACGCCTTGGTAAATCTGGTGGGGGTTTGATACAATCTACTTTCTTTATACTCTTGCCTAGCTTTAGCTTCGTTGAAGCTACACCTTACTTTGCTGGCGTATTCTTTATTATAGTAATTTTATGGATATATGGCGTAAGAGCTTTAAGTCATGAATATCAAAACGCCACCAAAGATCATAGTTATTAGATAGTATTAGGAGTATATATGACAAATCTTCGCTTTAAATCGCTTCTTGCTTATATCAGTGTACTATTTTTACTTAGCGGCTGCGCCCGTGATCTTGCGAGTAATGTATATACTAGCGACTCTACATTAAATTTTACTCTTGAAGGTAAGATAATTTCTGCGCGCCGCATTAAAATTAAAGAAAGCGACAGGTTGTCAGATAATACCGCGGGGGCCTTGGGCGGAGGAGCTCTTGGCGCTGCTGTTGGAGCTGGAGCTAGCTCTGGTTCTGATAGAGGGGCAACGATGGTAGGTGTTGGTCTTGTTGGAGCGGTGGTAGGAGCCGTGGTACAAAACAAGCTTGGTGAAAGCAATGGCTATGAATATATAATACAGGTCGATGCCTCGAGAATAAAAGATGGTTATTACGAAGGAAATGCCGCAATTAGGAACGTTATCTCAGCAGCGAGAACCAGCGGTTTAATTACTGTTGTCCAGTCTTTGAAGGATCCTATGTCAAAAGGACAAAAAGTGTATGTCATTTTTTCCGATAAACGCACCAGAGTAATTTCAGCTTCATAAAGGTCAGAAACATGCGCTTTGTACATTATACCGTTATAATTTTTATATCTCTCTTGTTGTCAGGCTGCGCTAAGACTACATCTATAAGGCATTCAGCAAACTATCTAGATAACCTTAGGGGATCGAAAGAAATTATTATTCTACCACCAAAAGTTGAGATCAATATGGTCGATACGGGTGGCCGCCGTGAGCGCATGTACGACTACGAAGACCATTTGGCAAAAGTCGTGGAGCAACAGGCAAAAGAGGTAATGAGCAAGATAGGATATAGAGTTAAAGCTCTTCATAAAAAAGATCTGCATGAGCAAAAGCTAATGGATCATACTATGGCCCTGACTCATACCTATGATACTGCAAGAGAGGAGCTATACGGCTCAGTCCTATGGAAAGAGGATGTAGCATTTTCAATAAACAAACCTCTAAGCCCCGAAGTAATATTGCTAGGGAGTGCTGTGAAAGGCGATATATTTTTGATGATTGATTATGTAGGATCCATTAAAACTAATGGGGCTAGAGCGGTAGCTTTTGCTATGAGTTTGCTTACGGGAGTTGGTGCTGAGAATGCAGATAATGCAGCGATGATTGTGGGTTTGATAGATGCTAAGACCGGCGCTGTAATATGGTCTAATATAGTATCCGAGAGTCATTGTGTCATCACGTCTGCAGTAACTAACCTTTCTTCTCAAGATAAGATTGAAATTGCTAGATTAGACAGAATGTTAGAGCGTGTCTTTCAGCCGCTTCGTGCGGACTTAAGTAAAAAGTGAATGCATAAAGTGCTAATTTAGTAGATGTATAGTAATGAGATGGGGATATTGCTTAGCGTCTGGCATAATTTTACTTGACAGACTATGGTATATATTATAAATACCTATAGCAGGCTACGGGAGAGAGTTTTGCTTAGATTCCCGCTTATTTATACGTAAATAATTTCTCTCAAATAAGTAGAAAATAAGATTGCAATTCTCAGTAGATTGCTATATTTTTTGCGAACGGTTTTCGGAGGGGTGGCCGAGGGGTCAATGGCAGCAGACTGTAAATCTGCCCGCGTAAGCGTTCGTAGGTTCAAATCCTACTCCCTCCACCATACTTTGTGTGGAATTAAGACGCGGGTGTAGCTCAGTGGTAGAGCTCCAGCCTTCCAAGCTGGCTGTGTGGGTTCGATTCCCATCACCCGCTCCAGTTTAATATTAAAGTAGAAATTTAGATTTTCTACATGATTAACTAATTATAAAGATTGCGCCCCGTGGGGCTTGAATAAGGAGACTAAATTATGGCTAAAGTTAAATTTAACAGAGACAAGCCGCATTG
>JAZKAD010000070.1:0-11989 GCA_040389305.1 Pseudomonadota bacterium
ACAATACCTTTTTCAATATATGGTGCTTTATGAAGACTAATACAATGAAACTGCAAGCCCCCTTTGACCGCCTAAGATTCTACGAAAACAATCCCGATATAGCTCTGCGTAAAGCAATTGTACTACAAGCAATTATAGACTCAACCAGTAACTCTTCGAATCCCAAAACTCAGGCTGCAAAGCGTGAAGCTCGAGCCTGGATATTTGGCAATTCTGAATATTTTTAGCAAATATGCTTCGAGGGAGACTTAAACCCCAAGCTCATGATTGAACTTACAAAAGAAATGATAAATATGACAGAGATAAATACAACAAAGCCCATTCAGACTAAAAATACATCTCTTAAAAATGGGGCACCTTTTACTATTTCTTCGACGAATCCTTCTGTCAAAATTTTCCGCGCTTCTTCTTCTAAAACTCCTCTTGTTCTCAAATAAAACAAAGCCTCGCTACTTATTTGCGCTATAGTTGCGCCATGGGAGCATTTTACATCATCTACTAAAATTTCTAATCGTGGTCTGGTATTAGCTTCAGCAGACTTCGAAAGTAGAAGGTTGTTATTGACCATTTTAGCGTCGGTTTTGATGGCACCAGGCTTTGCCGAAATAAGGCCATCAAATGCCGCGCTACCATGCTCATGGATCACGCCTTTGTATTTAATCTCGCTTACGCAGTGGGGTGCTACGTGATTGACTTTAACCAAACAATTATGATGTTGATATGGTTTTGCAATGTATATTCCACGTAGAGATGTATAAGCTCCAGTGTTGTTCATATCTACGTCTATCTCGTTTCGTGCAACTTTCCCTCCAAACATGGCCATGTGAGAGCTAAAACTTGAACCTTTATCATGATGCACATATGTTCTGGATAGATGGAGAGCCCCCCGATATTCATTTTGAATTTTATAATGCTGGAGCTTGGAATTCCTTCCTAAAACAATATGAGTATAAGAATTAGTGAAATATGCACTTGAGGTAGAGGAGTTCTCTTTATTGGCCGTGCCATGAAAGTTATAATAACTCTCAACAATAGTAGCATTGCAGCCATTTCCGGCTTTGATATATAGCCTCGGCTGCGTAATCAGTTTGCGCCCATCAGTATCCGCAATAAAATGAATTTTGATTGGCTTTAATAAGGTAGAATCCTCTGGAATATCTATGCATAATTCATTTTGAAGGCTTGTATCATTCATCGTAGCAAATATATCTGTATACAACCAATTCAAGGGCTTAGATGCCCCTTGCAAAGTAACGACTAAGTTACCACACGAAGATAGCTCTTCTGAATAAAAGCCATTAATAAATACAATATTGTAACCATCGTGTTTATTTTGAAATACATCACGCAAAGACTTGCTCGAGGGATTTGCAGCATTGCTTTCAGCTACTTCAAAAGTTCCATCTAATATTTCATCGAACCTTGTGTATTTCCACTCATCATCCTTTGCGCTTGGAACGCTCATGCCTAAAGCATGCTTTAATTCCTTATCGCGAACTAGAGTGTTATCGATTAAAGGCT
Source organism: Pseudomonadota bacterium (assembly GCA_040389305.1). GTDB lineage: Bacteria > Pseudomonadota > Alphaproteobacteria > Rickettsiales > Rickettsiaceae > JAZKAD01. Next base: position 1,522 of record JAZKAD010000070.1, read on the forward strand.
TCATTCTGATTCCTTCAACGGACATGGATCAGTTGGGATATTTTCAAATGCAGCATATCCAGTTCTTTCTAGTTCTAATGCAAGTTCCTTCCCACCAGATTTGATGATACGCCCCCCCACCATCACATGCACATAATCAGGCACAATATAATCAAGTAGTCTTTGATAATGCGTGATAAGCAACAGTGATCTCTCTGGGCTACGCAATGAATTCACCCCGTTTGCTACTATTCGTAATGCGTCTATATCAAGACCAGAGTCTGTCTCATCTAAAATTGCAAGTTTTGGTTCTAAAATCGCCATTTGCAGAATTTCATTCCGTTTTTTTTCTCCTCCGGAAAATCCTTCATTCACAGACCGCCCCATAAAGCTTTGGTCCATTTCCACGAGCTTCATTTTTTCTTTAGCAACTTTAAGAAAATCAATAGCATCGAGTTCTTTTAGCCCCCTGCCTTTCCTCATAGCGTTAAGAGCGGCGCGCAGGAAATATAAGTTCCCAACACCAGGTATCTCAACTGGATATTGGAAAGCGAGGAATATGCCGGAAGCAGCTCTTTCTTCGGGAGAAAGTTCTAGTAAATCTTTTTCTTCATACATTACAGATCCAGCTTTAACCTGGTATGATTCATGTCCAGCCAGAAGTTGAGCTAACGTACTTTTACCAGAGCCGTTTGGACCCATAATAGCGTGAATTTCACCGGGACGAATTTGAAGATTAAGCCCTTTGATTATTTGCTTATCCCCAATATCCGCATGTAAATTTTTTATTTTTAGCATAAAGCCTTCTTGTGATTATTCTTCTTGTGATCAATCTGATTTTGCAAGGCATGGTATACATTATAAGAAAAATAGGCAACTGATTTTCGCGCCACCATCCCGCGTCGCCACCCCGAGAGAGCGCTGTGGATGCAGTAATTCAACATTACACTCGCAATAACGTTGTAGACATCTTATGTCAACCAACACTGCCTTCTAAGCTAACACTAAGTAATTTCTGCGCCTCTACTGCAAATTCCATGGGTAGTTCATTAAAAACTTCTCTACAAAATCCATTTATAATCATAGACACCGCATCTTCGGGACTGATGCCCCGCTGCCTACAATAAAAGAGCTGATCTTCGCTGATTTTGGAAGTGGAAGCTTCATGCTCAATATCTGCTGTATGGTTTGCAGACTCGATATATGGAATAGTATGAGCACCGCAATGACCACCTATTAAAAGAGAATCGCACTGAGTATGGTTCCGAGCCTGAGTTGCTGATTTTACAATTTTAACAAGCCCTCTATAAGTGTTTTGACCCTGACCAGCTGAGATTCCTTTGGACAAAATTGTACTTTTGGTATTTCTGCCAATATGTATCATTTTAGTGCCGGTATCCGCTTGCTGATGATGATTAGTCAGGGCCACAGAGTAAAACTCACCTACAGAATTATCACCCATTAAAATAATACTTGGATATTTCCAAGTAATCGCAGAACCCGTCTCTACCTGAGTCCAGGAAATTTTGGAATTTGCCCCCAGGCATTTGCCGCGCTTAGTGACGAAGTTATAGATACCACCCTTCCCTTCGTGGTCACCGGGATACCAATTTTGTACAGTAGAATAATTAATTTGTGCAGAACCTAAAGCTACCAACTCCACTACCGCGGCATGAAGTTGGTTAGTATCTCTTTTAGGAGCCGTACATCCTTCAAGGTAGCTAACGTAAGATGCATCTTCAGCGACTATAAGAGTGCGTTCAAACTGCCCAGTCCCCGCGGTATTAATACGAAAATATGTAGATAGTTCCATTGGACAACGAAGCCCCTTGGGAATAAAACAAAATGATCCATCAGTAAATACCGCAGAGTTCAGCGCAGCAAAGTAATTGTCGGTGTAAGGCACTACAGATCCGAGATATTTTTTAATTAGATCGGGGTGCGAATGCACGGCTTCGGAGAAAGAACAAAAAACAACGCCAACGTCTGCAAGTTTATCTTTAAAGGTAGTGCCTACTGACACAGAATCTATGATTGCATCTACGGCAATGCCGCTAAGGCGCTCTTGTTCTCTTAGAGGTATTCCGAGTTTATTGAACATCGCAAGCACCTCTGGATCCACCTCATCAAGGCTTTTAGGACCATCAGTTTTTGTTTTGGGCGCTGCGTAATATATTATATCCTGATAATTGATAGGATCGTATTTAGCTTTTTGCCAATTAGGCTCCTTCATTTTTAGCCAATGATTGTAAGCTTTAATTCTCCAATCCAAAAGCCACTGAGGCTCTTGCTTTTTGCGCGAAATAAGAGCAATAACATCAAGATTTAGCCCAGGGGGTACAGAGTCTGTTTCTATATCAGATGTAAATCCATATTTATATTCACTACCCGCAAGCTTATGTATTTCCTGATTTGTGGTCATATAATGTCTGTATTATAAATATTTGGCAGTATAAGCCCCTTCCCCATTCAAATACAATCATTTTCTTAAATACCATTTGTGTGCAAAAGACACAGGCATATCTCCTTCTATGCGATTGAAACTCTAAGGTCTTGACCGTCCTTATAGGAATGCTGTACAAACGATTATACCTAATAAACCATGGCAAGATGCATAAATATCTAGTTTTTGCTATACTCATCTCGGCATCTAGCGCTTATGCGAATAATGCCGCATATGTTACGCTCTCAAATCAAATGGCAAGAACTACTCAGCTTGGAATGGTTGCTAATAATGTGGCCAATGTTTCTACTACTGGATATGAAATGAACGATGTATTGCTATCCCCTGTAGACGCTAAGGCATCAAAGCGCAAAACTAATTCCTTTGTTTTTACTGATGCAGAGTATCTATCAGAAAACCAAGGACCCCTTAAATCTACAGGAAGACCACTGGATCTCGCAATTACTGGAGATGGTTATTTCAAGATCTTAACTGATAATGGCGATAGATATACCTTAGATGGTGCTATGATGCCGAATCGTGACATGGTCTTAGTGAATGCTCATGGAATGCCTTACGCAAGCGTTGATAATCAGCCGCTAATCTTACCAGCTACATTCACGACGCTCGATATAGGTGAAGATGGCACTATATACGCGGATAAAGAGGCGATAGGTCAAGTTGGGGTTTTTACATTCCAGAACAAATCCTCTCTGCGCCGCGAAGGAAAAAACTTATACTTTAGCACGGCTGGGGATGCGGCCGCAGAAAATGCAGTGATAGTAAGTGGAATGCTTAGAGGATCTAATGTTAATTCTGCTAAAGCTATGTCTGAACTAATAGATTTACAAAGGTCGGTAAGTGCTACAAACTCTTTGATGTCTGATATTATTAGCACCGAAAAAACCGCTATAGCCAAGATGACCAGTCAGAAGTAAGAGGGAGTTTTTTTATTGATTGCATTTTAAGATGAGCAATCAATAGCAATAAAATAAATATAAGAGGTAAATTATGTCGATAGCTGGAAATATTGCGGTTACAGGTCTTATGGCCGCCCAAACTAGAATAGACGTGGTAGCTCAGAATTTAGCTAATCTTAAAACTACTGCATTTCAAAAGTGGATGGTAGAGACTTCTGATCTTTTTTATTCGCAAGTCAAAAGAGCAGGCATTGTAACTAACAACAGCGCTGGTAGCGTTAGTCCTGTCGGAGTACAAATAGGAACGGGGGCGGAGGTCACGGGTGTGTATCGCTTGCTTGAGCAAGGCTCTTTAAAGAAAACGGGCGATCCACTTAGCATAGCGATTAATGGAGCTGGTTATTTTGCGATTAACTTACCAAATGGCAGAACGGGTTATACTAGGGCGGGCAATTTTCAAATTAATGGTACTACCAGAGCTATTACAGACCCTCAGGGCAACGAACTTGCAGATGGAATCCAAATCCCCGCTGGCATCCAATTACAAAATGTAAATATCACTCAAGATGGCACTGTCACGGCTACCGATCAGAATAATCAATTGGTGCCTATTGGACAGATTAACCTTATAACCTTCGCAAATGACAGAGGGCTTGAAAATATAGGGGGCAATTTACTTGTTCAAACTGACGCTTCGGGTGATCCTACTGCCACTATACCTGGTCAAGATGGTGTTGGGTTATTATCTCAGTACTATGTGGAAGAATCAAATGTGAATTCCGTTACTGAACTTACAGATCTTATAGACGCCCAAAGAGCCTATGAATTTAATTCAAAAGTTCTCCAAGCAAATAACGAAGTGCAAAAAATGGCTGGAGATATTTACAAATAATATGCGAATTATAAAAAACTCCACTACTGCCTGGCAAAGCTTTATATTTATTGTGTCGAAATTTTGGATACGCCCGCTTGTAATAACTCTTGCGCTGCTTTTTACCCACCCTACAGTGGCGGATAATGGTAGATTTGATCAAATGATACAGGATTTGATTCATGAAAAACTTTCTGACGATTCAATCATTGTTGAATTCGCTCTGGAGTCAAAATCTAAACTTGACGAATTAAGGAGGAAAGAAGGTGATATTGATAATATTCAACTTACTTCTTTCTCGCCTTCTTCCTCTAGCTTCCGCATTAAAGTAAGAATGCATGACGGCACGACGCAAGAAATTTTTGGTAGATATACATCTTATGTTGAACTTCCAGTGGCTTTAAAGCAAATACGTGTGGGCGATATAATTTCTGTCGAAGATGTCACTACTGCTAAAACAAGGCTTAATCATACTAAAACTGGCTATGCTTTATCTATAGAGAATTTGATTGGGATGCAAGCAAAGAAAAACTTACAATCCGGAGCGCCAATTAAGTTAAGCGATGTAGCTCCGCCTCATGTAATCCATGACGGTGATATAGTATCTTTGATATATCAGAATAATCACCTAAAACTTAAAACTCTAGGAACGGCTATAGGCTCAGGTTCTATAGGAGATATAATTAAAGCAACAAACAATACCAGTGGAATAATTGTACATGGTAGAGTTCAATCTAAGAATGTTATAGAGGTTAGCGCAGAATGAGAACGGTTATTATATCATATTTTCTATGCGCTTTATTTCTGTCTGGATGTAGCGAGACTCTAGACAAGCTCAAGAGAGTGGGCAAAGGGCCATCCATGACGCAAATGAACGTCCCCACTGATTCACGTAGTATGATTGACGAAGAATCTTTAAAAATCCAAAGAAAAGCTCGCATTCGGCACACGAATTCTCTTTGGCAACCAGGATCCACCACATTCTTTAGAGATACTAGAGCTTGGCAAGTTGGGGATATTTTGAAAGTAGTTGTAGTGATTCAAGATAGTGCGCAGCTTAATAACTCAACTAGTCAGTCCAGAAAAGGTAACGATAATACAGGCATCACTAGCCTGTTTGGTAAAGAAAAACCAATAGCAAAAACTCTGAAAGTAGCGAATCTAAACCCAATACTTGGTACTACTGGAGATCATAAATATGACGGCCTTGGAGGTATTTCTAGAAAAGAAAATATTCGTACAGAAATAGCAGCAGTAGTGACCCAAGTGCTACCTAATGGAAACTTAGTTATACAGGGACATCAAGAGGTTAAAGTCAATCATGAGTTACGGGAAATTAAAATTGCTGGTGTCATAAGGTCTAAAGACGTTAGTTCGGATAATTCTATTCAATCAGAGCAAATTGCAGAAGCTCGCATTTCTTATGGCGGACGTGGTTTAGTGACGGATATGCAGCAACCACGCTTAGGTGCTCAGGTAGTGGATATTATCTCTCCATTCTAGCCAGATATAAAATGAGGCGCACATTGTTTTTAGCGCCTCTCTCTAGTAGCAAAAGAAGAAACTAAAATATTGGTATTCTGATTTTCTCAGCCTCTTTAATCAAGGAAGGGAATAAAGAGAGTAGAATGACGCAAAAATTACAACAAGTAAATTAATTCAAAGAACGATATGAAGCATAGCTTTAAAGCCTTGGGTATAGCCTTCTATTACTTTTTACTAGATCTATGGAGTTATTTTAGGATTAACTTCAAATTAAGAAATGTCTTTTCCATAGATGGATTATTAAAGATCCTTTTTTTGTATAGTGCTTCGGTCTTATGGGTGATTCTTCTCAATTTTGATTTACCCTTCCCTATTAACCACAAAGTTCCAACAATAGCCGTTTATACTACCGAAAGGATCGGAGAGAAGTTGCTGCATGATAGAATCAAAATCGCAGCTAAAGCCAATGGGTGGAATGTTATTGGAGGAGTCTTTGAAGAGGGGATTATAAATGTTAGTTTATTAAATATTGTTTTTCAATATTTTTTTTCAGCAAATCAATAAATTGCTCTTGTTGATTTTCATGTATAAAAACATAATCAGGCGCAATACATGTTTGTCCGGCATTTGCAAATTTCCCCCAAACTATTTTAGCTGCCGCCTTTTTCAAATCTATATATTATTCAGCAGCTAGTTTGGTCAATCTTATATTCAAACCTCAGTTTAATTTAGCAGTAACACATTATGTTTCTTTCTTGCCTTATGGGTATAATGTCGTCTATTTAAACGTTCCTAATGCGATGCTCTTTGATGTGAATGGTGGGTTTAAAGCGCGCTACTCACACCTAAGTCAGTATGATGCTTATGTAGATTTACATAGCGTAATGCATGGCACCAACCCAATTCTTACAAATGCATTGCAGAAACTTGATAAAGTAGATGTTCCTATTGTGCCCTTATATCTTGCACAGAATAGAGTGGAATATAGCGCAGCAACAAAAGAGCAAATATTAGTTATAGGAAGTCTTTGGGGATGCAACAGAGACTCCCTGCGTATGAAATTAGCGCTTAAAGCTTTGGCAGAGGATGATTTGCTCATTGCATATGGACTTGAGGATTCATTGGGGTTTTTGAAGGAAAAATACAAAGGAAGCATTGAAAGCTTTGCCGAAGTTAATGTTAGAGAAAGTTTATTACAACTGCAAAAAAAATATGGCATCTCCCTTGTTGTGCATAACCTAGAACATATGATCGAGGGATTCCCTACTTCTCGTATAGCGGAATCTATTGCCGCGGGCGCTCTTGTAATTAGCGATCAACATCCATTTATTAAAAAATACTTTGGAGATAATGTTCTTTATTTTGACTCTCTAACAGATTCAGACTCTATATATAAGCAAATCAAAGGGCATGCAGAGTGGATAAGACAAAACCCCGAAACAGCGGAAACTATGACAAGAGCTGCATATGATATCTTCATGACAGAATTCGCTTTAGAGGATCAATTGCATAAGCTGTATAATTCGTTAATTTCTAAATCCCTATTTACAATTCCATGAGTTTCCTCTATACTTTGATCTTAAAAACACTTCATAGTTATTTTAAAGATAAAGAATGGAAGAACTAAGCCTCTTACCAAGTGTACTTATATTGATTGCAGCGGCAGTTTTTGTTGTTATCCTTTTTAAGCATTTTAAACTAAGCCCAGTTCTTGGGTATCTAGTGGCAGGCGCTCTTATAGGAGAGCACGGTCTTGGATACGTTACGCGTGAGAATACCGAGCTACTCGGGGAATTTGGCGTAGTATTCTTGCTTTTTGCTATTGGACTCGAATTGTCATTCGAACGCTTAAAAGCAATGCGTAAATATGTGTTTGGTCTTGGCTCGCTCCAAGTTTTAATTACCGCCACTGTAATTGCGGGGGCAGTAGTAATGTTTAGCGGTAGCAATGCTGCTGCTATCATAATAGGCGGAGGGCTTGCATTATCTTCAACCGCAATCGTGATGCAAGTAATTGAAGAGAGTGGTAGCCAGTCTACTCAAACGGGTCGCATTTCTTTAGCTATATTACTACAACAAGATTTTGTCGTAGTACCCTTGCTTGTTATTGTGCCTATCCTTGCTGGCAAAAGCGAAGTACCAATCCTCCAAGCCGTAGGATTATCATTTTTAAAAGCCATTATCGCCCTCTTCTGCATATTTATGGTTGGAAGAATTTTCTTGCGCCCTCTATTCAGTCTTATTGCCTCGGATAAAACCAAAAGTAACGAGATCTTTGTCGCGGCTACTCTTCTTATAGTCTTGTCCGCAGCTTGGAGCACGGATTATCTCGGACTGTCTCTGGCTTTAGGTGCTTTTGTTGCGGGCATTTTAGTGGCTGAAACGGATTTTCGAATACAGGCAGAAGAGAGTATCAATCCATTCAAAGGTTTATTACTAGGTCTATTCTTCATGTCCGTGGGGATGACTATTGATGTTGTAGAGATATACAAAGATCTTTATAAAATTCTTATCTTTTCCGTTAGTTTAATCCTTGCAAAAACACTGATTATTAGCAGCCTTTGTATGCTTTTTGGATTTAGTAAGGGAGTATCCCTTCATGCAGGTTTATTGCTTAGTCAAGGTGGGGAGTTCGCTTTTATATTATTTAATCTTGCTATGTCAAACGGAGTGATTGATCCTCATATAGGAAAAATACTTTTACTTGTCGTGACTTGTACTATGGCACTGACGCCGATACTATCTTTTATTGGTCAAAAATTTGCAGATACGATAGATGACGACAAGGAGCCTTCTTCTATAAAAGTCATGGAGAAAGGGTCAGTAGACTTAACTCAGCATGTGATCGTTGGAGGATTTGGTAGAGTTGGAAAGATGGTAGCAAGAGTTCTTGAGGCAGAAGATGTTAACTATATAGCAATCGATGTCAACTCTGACCTCGTTAAAGAAGAAAGTGCCAATAGCTTTCCAATTTTTAAAGGGGACATATCTCAACTTGATATTTTAAGCGCCGCGGGGGCGGGTCGTGCTGTTACAATAATTCTTGCAATTAACAACGAAGTAACCGTTAAAAAAACACTGAAAATTATATCAAGTAACTTTCCTGATGTTGCAATTATTGTAAAAGCCCCTAACCTTAAACGCGCTGCTGACTTATATGAGGCTGGAGCAACGATTATCGTCCCTGAGGATTACGAAACAGGGTTGCAACTTGGTGGAGCCGTGCTTAAAACTGTTGGAATTGGTGAGCATGAAATCAATCGTATTAAAACCCAATTCAGGGATGGTAACTACGTTATGGCGTATCATGATGAAGATTTATTCGATGACGATGAAACGAAGTAGTTTGTTTTATATAGAGCAATCTCCTCTGCAAATTCTTATGTTATTTGCTGCAGTACTAACTTTATTTGTATATAACTCCTTAGCTTTTGCCGCTAACAAACCCAATCTTCCGCGTTTTGCCATTACAAAATCCAATGAAGTTAATGCAAGAACTGGTCCGGGAGTGCGCTATCCAACCGAGTGGATTTTTATTAAAAAGGGCGAACCTCTTGAAATTACTGCAGAATTTGAGCAATGGCGGTATGTACGTGATATTACAGGTGACGTAGGATGGGTACATTCTAGCGTGTTGTCAGGTAAACGTTCAGTGGTTATTCTTGGCACTCAACCTCAAAATCTTCACTATACTCAAGACCAGACTTCTAGAGTGGTCGCTACTCTTGAACCTAATTTAAGATGTCAGCTTAAAAGCTGTAAAATAAATGCCTGCAAGCTTAAATGCAGCTCCTATGTTGGCTGGGTCCCTCATAAATATCTGTGGGGTGTTAAACAAGGCGAAGTATTTTAAGGATAGCTTCCGTTATTACAAGAGCCTTCGTGAAGGTCTAGAATAATAACTAGAATAATAAGTAAGACTAGATTCACAATTGAATAAAAAAAGCAGGCGCAAAATATTTAACGTAATAATATAAACTTTTTGCTTGATTATTCTGTCTTTATTTGTATCTTGGTCTTGTTGGCATCATAAGCGGGTGTAGCTCAGGGGTAGAGCGCTACCTTGCCAAGGTCGAAGTCGTGAGTTCGAATCTCATCACCCGCTCCATTCTACTCTCACATTAGGCTAAAAGTTAGGCCCAATCAGCTCTCATCTTCTTTCTTATCCGTATTTAGAAAATCGTGATCTTAGCTATATGTTTGCCTGAGGGCGTATATTAAAAACCACTAACAAATAATTATTCACTAATTATCCACTCTGGGGTAAGGATTGCTGCAATTCGATGAATTTTCTTGCATATACTCAAAAAGTATGCTATATATTCTAACGAATTTTAATCTTCTTTATTTAAAGGTCATCTCATATGCCTGAAGTTTTTTTTAACGGCCCCGCGGGAAGGATTGAGGGTAGATACACTCAATCTCAAGATAAAAAAGCTAAAGTAGTATTGGTTTTGCATCCTCACCCGTTATATGGCGGAACCATGAATAACAAAGTGGTATATAGCATATACAAAACTTTTGTTAAAAATGGCTTCACTACTCTCCGAATTAATTTTCGTGGCGTTGGAAAATCTCAAGGACAATTTGATAACGGCATTGGTGAATTAACAGACGCAGCAACCGCAATTGATTGGTTGCAGCTACATAATCCCTTTAGTAGTGGATACTGGATTGCTGGATTTTCTTTTGGGGCTTGGGTTGCCATGCAACTTATTATGCGCAGACCTGAAATTAATAGATTTTCTGATCATTTGAAGCAAACTAATG
>JAZKAD010000070.1:11999-14901 GCA_040389305.1 Pseudomonadota bacterium
GACCTGAAATTAGTAACTTTATCGCTGCGTCTCCTCCTGTAAATAAATATGATTTTGGCTTTTTATCTCCATGTCCCATCCCTGGGTTAATAGTTCAGGGCAATCAAGACAGCGTAGTTCCAGAAGAATCCGTATTAGAATTGATGGAAAGACTATCAAAGCAAAAGCAATCTCGGGTTGAATATAAAACAATTTATGGAGGGGATCATTTTTTCCGCTCTAAACTAACAGAATTAGAGCTAGCTCTTGAAGATTACATGAAAGACAAATCTCTAGACCAGGGTCTTTTAGATGATAATTCTGAAGCTCCAAAACCTCGGCAGCACATATTGCTGGATTAGTGTAGGAATATGCATTATACCAAATTCTATAATTAATAAACTTAGTTAGTTGAAGGATTTGGTATTATGGGATTTGAACTACCCGGAGTATTATTTACTCGTAGCTCTGAAGAAAATACCGCAGCAATATCCCGAGTTGAAAAACTTAATTTCAACGCATATTCCGCTCCTATGCTCTACTACAAAGACGTAGACCCCTACCCTATTAGCCATAAAAACCACATCATCATCACCAGTAAATATGCCGCAAAAATTATAGCAGTCAAGCATTCTTCCCATGCTGAGTGCTGGGTTGTTGGCAAAGAGTCGGCTAAAATCTTAGAACGGAACCCTTATTTAAAAATCACTGGTATCTCTAAAAATCTAAAGGAGTTACTTAGTGTCATAAAATTTATCCCCGAAGAAGAAATGGGGGAATTTTTTGAAAACAGCCTTTATCTTTCAGGAAACATAATCACAGAAGAATTACCCAAATTCATTGAAAGGCATGTGATATATGAAACTTGTTATACCAAAGAATTGCCTCAAAATGTTATAGAAACTATTCAAAATTATCAAATTCAATATATTATGGTGTATTCTAAAAACTGCGCTGTTAACTTAATATCCTTACTTACGTCGTATAATCTATTGCCATATATAAGAGCTTCTGTTGTAATGGCGTTAAGCCAAAAAATTGCTAGTATTTTTGATGGTTTAGTTGTAGACACAATATACAGTCATTCTGCAAATTTTGAAGATACATTGAAGTTATTGGTACAATATGAAAAAGCCCGTGCAGAAAAAAACTAAAAAACAAAAAATATTATTTGTAATAGCATCTCTCATCATATCTTGTATCTCGATATCTTGTATTTATTTTTTTCAGGCAAAATCTCAAAATTCAACTAAGCCCCCTCTTCTTACCGTAACCAGTATCCCGCATCAGGAAGGTGATGTAGTTGAGAAAAATAATTCAGATAAGCTTATATCACCAAGTTTTGCTAACACTATACAAACTGTTATAAAACAAGATACGATTGAAGAGGATCAAGATAAGCTCGCGGTTGAAGAAGCTACTTTAAGTCAAGAGGAGCTCCAAAAGAGTAAAACTCAAAAATACCTTGAACAAATTCATAATGTTCATAATTTAATCACACAATTCACTCAAAAAATGAATTATAACAAAACACTAGCCGGCATAGAGAAAACAAATTTACCTCCAGAAGTACTTGGAATTCTTGCGGATATGCAGTCTTATGAAGAAAAATATCTAAAATTCACTAGCCCTTCAACTAAGCTCCTCCCAGAAGAAGGAAAATTATGGGAAATTATTGGACATTTTATTCAAATCCAAAAATTACCCGAAACAAATACAGTAGATAGCGCAGAATATAACCGCATTCTACAATCTCTTCACATACTTACTGACTATTACTATTCTGAGAGATTTTTAAAACAGGCCCTGAGTCATGATTAGATTGCTAATACTCACTACAATTACTGTACTACTTTATTTAAGTTTTGTAGCTTTAAGTGCTTATGACTCTACTGTTCATATTGAAGCTGTAGGTTATTCAATTACAGTAAGCGGCTTTTTTTTAATAGCTATAACTGTTATGACCAGCGTAGTTATATCAGCAGTTATAAAGTTTATAGCATTTCTTTTTAACATTCCGAGTCTTATTGCTAGCCGCATTAAGACTTCTATATTTCAACAAAATATTAGAGATCTTTTGGAAGCCTACAGCTCTGCTTTATGCGAAGATAGTACTAAAGCACAAAAAATTGCCACAAGACTTAAAAATGAATTACCTCCGGAATACGTTATTCATACTCATACTATTCTTAGTAAAGCAGATGTAAATCCCGAGCAAAGGACATATCATTTAAGGTATATACTAGATTCTGGGACTCATAAATCTTATGCTGCAAAAAAAATAGCGCAGTATTTTATAAGACATAAATATTACCAACAAGGTCTTGAGTTCCTGCAAAAAGCTATAGGGTATAATGGAAGCGATCCCGAGCTCGCACATATGGCAATTGATTTATACGCTCATCTTCTAATGTGGGATGAATTTGAAGTTGCAATATCTCAATTAGAAAAAATGGACGAAGGAGTGTTTAATAATTATTCTGAAAAAATAGCATGTCATTATTTTGCCGCTGCAAAAGACTCTCTGTCTAGTGGGTCTGATGCTAATGCCATACATTACCTAGAGAAAGCTCTGACTTATAAGGTGGATCTGCTAGAGGCTATAGATTTACTTTGCGCTCTTAATATCAGTAGCGGTAATATAGGTCGTAATCAACATTTTCTTGAAGATGCTTTCAAGGCATCACCTTCATTCGAGATATTTGAGTTATACAATAAATCTGTAACCCTTCCTTCAGAAGAAATATACTCTAATCTTACGAGTAACGTAGATGCCGAAAGTTATCGTGGACTTTTGGTTGGAATAGCAGCGTATTTAGGCTTACCAGACCGAATAAATGCACTTAAATCTATTTCTGAGCAATATAACAAATGACAAAATACATAGGTGACGTAGAGAGTTTGTGGGAAAAACGGAATGATC
>JAZKAD010000071.1:0-5642 GCA_040389305.1 Pseudomonadota bacterium
TGTAAAATTTAACCATATTAGCTAATGTATTAGGTTATGCAAGAAGTCTAATGAAAATTACCGCTATTCAGAACAATACTACATATGGCGGACTTCTGCCGATAATAGAGTACGACATACTCACGCTGCTAATGAGGGAAAGATGTTCTCTGTGGATCATCCGCCACCAAGTGGCTATCCAAAAGATGATTACGGTTGCCGCTGCGTAGCTGACCACAACATCCCAGATTACGTATCACTTCCTGAGCAAAAAATACTCAAAGATAGTCTGTCTTATTTTATGCGCTATGGTAATGATGGATGCGGTAGCGGTAGATTCATGATTATGTAACTGTGGTTATGTTGGTATGTTTACTAGCAAACTAGTCTGAATTTTTACCTAATCTGCCTAACTTGAGTAATACTCCGTTCCTAGCAAAATAAAGCCACCGATCATTATACCCATGTTTTATTGCAAGATCATAAGATTCGAGCGCATCTTCGTACCTTTCTAACGATTCAAGGCATACACCTCTGTGGTAATATGCGATGCCTGAGTAATGATGTTTATAGATGCCTGAGTAATGATGTTTATACTCTACTGCAAGATCGTAGAAAACAATGGCTTCTTTATATCTTCCGAGTTGTGCAAGGCCTTGAGCTTTTTCAAAGCATGCGCCTGGGTCTTTTGGCTTGAGTTTTAATATCTTATCAGCTACCTCTATCATTTCACGCCACTTATTACCGGCAACTGCGTATCTGAGTTCAAGCTTTAGGTCTTCAATATTTTGAGAATTAGCCATTGCGTAATTTGCGATACTTATGAATATAAGAATGATAAGGAATTTCATATGGATTTTGCGCTTTAAAAGCTCATGGTAATTCATTTTGTGGCATCATGCAATACCGCCTACAAACCATTCAGAAGCAATGGATAGATTTTGATTTTTAGATAAGGCGCGCCGCTCATTCAAGTTTGAAACAGATACATTACTGTAAAAGGCATTGCCTAGTATCTATATAGAACTCTAAATTCAAGAAATCATACCTCACTATTTATTCATAGAAGTATATTATATATTTGTTGGTTGGTGTTGCCTATAGTTACTGGGCAATGCCCTACATCTATATTGCAAATCTTACAGTGACAAAGGATTTTGGGGTGTAGTAGGATTGTTTTGAATGTAGAAATGGTGACCCCTACGGGAATCGAACCCGTGTCTACACCGTGAAAGGGTGCCGTCCTAACCGCTAGACGAAGGGGCCATATCTTCAGATTTTGAAGAAAGAGCATGCTTATATTAGCTTACTGCAATTGCAGCATGGCTACGATTAATGTTATACTCAAGATTTAGGTTTATACATAATCTACGATAAAATTGCAATAGCTAATTCTCTCGAACTTTGGCTAAGCACTTCCATTCATCGACATAATCCACCCTAAAGTAGTAGCTTTGGGGCGTTCTAGGTTCCTTTTAAGCCCGCAGCTGCTAAGTAATAGCATAATAATAGTCAAGGAAAGGGGAATTGGAACGTAAATTTTCATATGCCTCTTGCTCATGGTCACCAGAATGTAGTATATCTTATTTAAGATGTTATTTCTACATCTCAACTATCTATAACTAATCTATGATATGTTTAAAAAGTTTTTTGTTACAACAATAATTGCCCTATTTGTAAGCCATCCAGTTTTTGCTTCAAATGCTCCTAAAAATTGGACTTTCGAACCCTCTGAAGCCGTACAAGTTCCAGATGATATACCATTTTTTGACGAAGCAGCGGAGAAGCATTATCTCGAAGAATATGAAGGAAAAACGTTACTTATAGTTTTTTGGGCAACCTGGTGCGGTGCTTGCGTACAGGAAATGACGGATCTCGATATTTTGCAGAAAGACTTTCGGAAATTGCCCTTTACCATTATCCCAATTTCCGAAGATGACCAAGGGATTAAGGCTGTAGAAAAATTTTATGCATTATATGAAATAAGCCATCTGCCAATATTACATGATTACAGGAATCAGCTATTTAAAGCATTTTCTGTCGTAGGGATGCCCACCAGCTTCATTGTAAGCCCCGAAGGAGTAAATATTGGAAGCTTTAAAGGTGTAGTAAATTGGCATGATGACAATGTGAGAAAGATTCTTTTATCTCATATAACTGGTAATCCGACAGAACCCAAGAATAGTTACAAGTCCAAATCTTTGAACCAAATAATACAACCACAAAAACCTAAAGAGGCAAAATCAAATGAGCAAAGCAAAAAAAACGAAGAGTAATAATGAATTTTCTGATGCGGTAAGTTTGATGACTCACCAACAAAGCAGCAAATTAGACCAGATACTAACGATGTTTCCCTTTAATATCTTCAACCCAGTCCCAACTGTTGCAGTGATTAGACTAGGAGGCGTCATAGGAAAAGTTGGTATGCGAGGTGGTATGAGCATTGAGTCTTTAAATGACTCCATTGAACGTGCCTTTAAAAAACAAAAGCTTCTTGCTGTGTGCCTTGTCATTAATTCCCCAGGAGGGTCTCCTGTGCAATCCGACCTTATAACCACACGCATTAGGTCCTTGGCCGAGGAAAAGGATGTTCCCGTATATAGCTTTGTAGAAGATATGGCTGCATCCGGAGGATATTGGATTGCCTGCGCGGGAGATGAGATATACGCGTCTAGAAGCTCTGTAATTGGAAGCGTAGGAGTGGTCTCAAGCGGATTTGGGTTTCAGGAGGCGATAGAAAAATTAGGAATCGAACGTAGAGTTTATACAGAAGGCAAAAACAAATCAGTCCTGGATCCGTTCGAACCAGCCAAGGCTGCAGATATTAAGATTATCAAAAACTTACAAAAAAATATTCACCAGCATTTTGTTGACCATATTAAAAGCCGTAGAAAAAGTAAGCTCACACAAAGCGACGATGTATTATTTAACGGTGAATTCTGGACCGCAGAAACTGCGGTAGATTTTGGTTTAATAGACGGCATAAATAACATGTATAGCTTTATCAAAGAGAGATTTGGAGATGAGGCAAAAATAAGCTACGTCAATCCTAAAGAATCATGGTTTAAGAAAAAACTAGGCATAGAAATAGACGCAAATCAATTCGTAAGTGATACATTGTCGGCTCTAAAGTCGGAAGTCAAAAATCAGAAATTTGATATGTAAGTAATAAACTTATCGCGAGAATAGAGAGGGCTCTATACCCTCTTTAAATCCTTCGGACGAAAAAGGGGAGTTTTTTGCCCAAGTGAGACAAAAAATCACCTCACATTATTATGCAACCACAGCACCACTCTCCGACTGCTTCCATCATGTTAGAGAAGTGCGCATCATCTACTCGACTCTCTTCTCTGGCTGCTCCCATACCCCAACCTCGCCCCTCTTCCTCTGCGATAGAAGGATTAGCGTATGTATGGCTGCTTTGCGTCCCTAAATCTATTGATTGTTCTCTGCGCTCCGGAGACCAATCTCCCCTTAGAAGCTCTATAATTTCTATTACTTCAGCCGAGATGTCGAATGAAGTTAAGGACGTATCAAAGAGGTAATCATAGTACTCTAATTGTTCACATGTGTACCCCTTTCTTGTGAGTATACTAGGCTGCGCTCCTCTCTCCAATAATAATTGGATTATATCAATGCACTTTAGTTCTATAGCACAATGTAGAGGCGTAAGAGCTTCATATTCATTGTCCATCCTACTATCAACATCCGCGCCTAGCTCTGTTATAAGGAATTGGATCAGGCGGTAATTCTCGTATAATACCGCGAGGTGCAAAGCAGAGTAACCTTGCCTAGAAAGAGCATTTACATCCGCGCCACGCTCAATTAAGTCTATAAGCTCTGACTTCACTCCTTCATCCAATACATTGTCCTGCTCCGAAGCTACGTTAATTTTTTTAATTTTACCTACAAATACTTCGCTGCAGAGTGAGGTGCATTTTTTGCTCCCGAGCTCTAATAATTTATTTTCTAAATTCGCACATTCTAGACTTTGTGCAAAGGAAAGAGGAAAACATTTTTTTATAGTAAAATGAGCATCTAAATTTTCGCTTTGAGTAAAAATAGAGAAAGGAAGTCGCGTATCTAAAAGTTCAGGGGTAGCTTGAATTAAGTCCTCCAGCTTTGTATATAAATCTGCTAGCTTCTCATCGCCTTCTCGTTGAAGTGCTGGCAGTGGTTGTTCTAAATCTATTATTCTTGCTATTAGCTGAATTAATTCTTTGTTGACGCAGCCAGACATGTCTGCCCTTTATTTTAAGGATTAGCCTTTTTACTATAAATAGATAAGTTACTATTAGAGCGCTGCAATTTGCAATCCTCTCACTAACTTCTATTTTAAATAATGCAACCCTAACATATTTTTTATTTTGCTATAATCAATATCAATCTAAGCCAAAGCGCAACTTCTTCTTTGCGCTCTTCTGCTCCTGCTATTGTGGCAGAGTCATAGGTGAGCCTCAGTTCTGGTATTTTGTGAATTGGCGCTAAAGGATTAGCGCAGCCTATAGTGGCGTATCTTATACGCAAATAAAACCGCCTTAGGTTAATGCTTAAGATGGGAGGTAGCAAAATGAATCAAAAGGCATGTCACGGTTACTATCGCTAGCATCAAAGATATAATGGGATAATAGAGAGCTGTTAAAGACAAAATCATCAAGCATAAATTGCAAGCAGCGATCTTGCACACCACCATTCTATGAGACATGCCTTTGCGCACTGCTTGCTGAAAAAAATGATTCAAATGAGGAAGCCATATTTTTTCTCTTTTAGTTAATCTTATTAAGATAGTCATCCCCCCATCCGCAACATAATAAAGCGATGCAATGATACAAGATACGAATAGCTTAGCGCTAGAAGCCGCTATCAAAAGAAGGCATAATCCTAATAAAAAACCTAGAGCTATACTACCCACATCTCCTAAAAAAATTTTTGCTGGATGCCAGTTGTATAAGAGAAAAGACGAGGAGCAAGCAAGGATGCTAGTGGCTATGATATTTATCATCTTTGCCTCTGGAATTACATCGCCCGCAAAAAAGCATAATAATAATATGGTGACGCTAAGATGTATAGATTCCGCAGCCGTAATGCCATCTATACCGTCTAGGAAATTATAGATATTCATAAATCCTGCAAAGCACAATACGGCAACAGCATAATCTAAGTATGCAGGTAGTTCATGATGAAAAAGACAATTTGGCCATAAAAAACCATAGACAGCAAGTGCAGCTGCCATCACATGCGTAACAAAGCGAATTGGTACTGAAACATAGCGCAAATCATCTACGAAAGATACTCCCGCCACAATAAGTAGCATCGGTATAAGTCTTAAATATATATCCGTGCCGTCTATCAGTAAAAATCCCAGAATAAAGGTTATAACTATAGCAACTCCCCCGCCTCTTGGCGTTACTTTTGCATGCACCCTTCTATGACTCGGCCTATCAACTATATTTTTCTCTTTAAAGAGTACGAGGCAATATCTGGTAAGCAACGCGCAAAAGAGGAAGGATAAAACGAATAAAATCATAGGAATTTCTAAAGGCTATATCAATAAGTTTTCAGCTGAGGCAAATGCAAATACTTCCATCGGTAAATAAATATCTACGTAGATCACCTTCTTTCCGGCGGCTAATGTGCAATGACTTTATTTTCTTTTTAAACTC
>JAZKAD010000072.1:0-1987 GCA_040389305.1 Pseudomonadota bacterium
TACTGCATTATTGAATTTATTGCAACAAGTTACGAAAGTTTTGTCACAAGTAGTGCCTTCTGGATATGTGCTTTTATCTAGTCCGCAATTTTTATCACAAAAAATTGCCCTGCAGTTAGGGCCATAATGATATACTAAAGTTTGTTGTAGCTTAATCCTTGCAGGCTCTAGATGCAGATGAAATCTCAAACCATCCTTGATCATAGATGTGCATATATATTGAGATAAGGAGTATAAGGCTTTTGCTTTTAAAAAATATATTCCTATTTCAATATCATACCCTGATATATCATCTTCTTCTTGTATCCCACCCTCTTCCCAAATGCCACTGATCTTAATGAGATCTAGCGAAGAGTCATTAAATGTAGCATCTTGTATATGCAAACCAGAATTTGGCATATAGATATTTTTATCAACTACAATCTTAGTATTATGCGCAGTAAGATAGAGAGAGGCGCTAGAAAAAGTAGAGACTGAGGGTCTTAAGTGGAAGCAATATACAAATTGCTCTTTGGAGTTTAACTGCTCCAAAATATTTTCTGGCATTTGTTTCATATAACCTCCCAAAGATGAAGATCGTCAAGAACAATGCTTCCATCCGCATGCATCGAATATTTAAAGTTATCACTTGCGAATCTTACGGGAACGTTGAAGATAGCGTTTTTTATCGTAAGACATTGATTAGCAGGCAGCGGTGATTCTAGCGTAATAACGCCAGTACTTGGACAGACTATTGAAGGGGGCATTAAGGTTCCATCTATATCAATATGCAATTCTGTGCTCAATAGTTTGGTAATCCTGCGGAGGTAAGAATATCCATCGCTTTTATAAGTCTTGTAGATTTCAAACTGGGCTTTCTGATCATCTCCAGTAGCCACTATCTGATCCTTGATCACGCAGTCAGCATAATCCTTGAAGCAAAAAGCGTATTGAGTCCCAAGTCTCGCGCGAAAAAATGCATTGAACTCATCAAATTGCTCCGCGCTTAGCCTACAATCCGCAATGATATAATGCTGCAATGAATCCGCTCGATCTGAAGATCGAATTTCTCGACCAGAAGCGGTTGTAGCGCGAGATGTGGCAAAACTAGGGCCTCCTTTAGCGTGTATAGCTAGAAAATGAGGAAGATTTACATTATGAAAATCAGACATGATTTACTCCAGATTAGCGTGATATTTTTTTATGATAAAACTATATACTCTGGATTAAGCTTTTATAACTCACCACCAATTTCGTTGTAAGCAAGTCATGTCCTCGTACCCATTCCAAATTTTGATCCTTAACGCTTAAGACTTTATATTGATTGTTACTTAAATTTTCTTGCCTTATCATATCGCCAATTACGCTCATAGTTTTAAGTATAGTTTCTTGCGCTTTGTCGCGTGCAAAAATACAAATCTCAAAATCAATCTCATATGTGGGAAGATGAGGCTTTGATAAGTTTACAGCCTTCTGGAGATTGATTAGAATAAAGGGATATTTTGCATCTTGTTGCACCGAAAGATAGATCTTGGGCAAATTATTATTTGATGTAAGTAGGCTGTATAATGTACTTTGAAAATAGTAAATAAATTGTAGAGACATGTATTTGCGCCTTAAGGTTTATATTTCAAGAGCTATGATCTGTAACATCCTTCCCTCTTCTAGGGCGTCTACTACGCGTTTGATTTCAAACAAACGACCTTTGAAGCTAATGCGCATCTTGGAATTTATCTCATTTAATGCACGAATTTTGAACATAAAGTAGCCTTCAGTCACAACATGCCCAAAGTCAAAGCTTTCTAAAGACCCAACTTTGCTATCAAAAAGTGGCTTTACATCTGCAAATGTTTGGCATTTTTCTTGCCACTCTTCAGAGCCTAGTTCGCTGATACTGACATTTTCAAGAAAAATTATGCGATGTTTTAAGATTCCGAATAATGGGGATTTTGACATATAGTAAATTAGTTTGAAGTAGGGATTTGGAAAAATGCAACCAAAGCATCAA
>JAZKAD010000073.1:0-29174 GCA_040389305.1 Pseudomonadota bacterium
CTTTATCTTGAGTGTTGCGTGGGTTGACGCCCCATCTCTTCCTAGCATTTAAAGCATTTTGTTTAGATTTATGCGCAAATCGCTCATACTCAGCTTGCATCATTACATGAGACATATTTGTTTTTGAAAAAACAAAAAAGCCTTGCAGGACTTTTTTGTAATTTTGCCATTTTTTCTGCGTTATGCGTAAGTAGTAAGCTATTTTTTCGTCATTATTTGAGATTTTTCCTTTGGTTATCCACATATACTCAAGCAGCCTTATATAGATTCCGAGTTCATCATGCGAAAGCAGTTCTGTGCCTTGTAAATACTTGGTTAGAGGGTATTCTTTTTTGCCAGGTTTAGTCATGTCAAATTACCATTTTGGTGTTTTAGAAGAAGCATATTACATACCTTGGCAAAATATAGGAAGAAAAATTGAAGGAAAAATTGCAAAAAACCTAAGAAAATTTGCGCAGATCAAAAATCTGGTCCATTTGGTTTATTACAAATTGCGTGATGCAAATGATGTCTTTATCAAAGTCTGACAATCCAGCATAAAGAAAGGTTTGTATAGGTATTTAGACCAATTACTGCAACTATCTAATAAAGCAAAATTTTAGCAATAACTGCGCATTGTTGGCGGATTCACAATGTATTAAGACGACTTTCTTCTAAATCTGCCACCTGTGACAAATAATAGCAGCCAAAATGAGTTATCCACATATAAACTACTACTTATCCACAAGATATTCACATGTTATTCACTGAGTTATGCACAATGATGTGGATAAGTTAGAATAGTAATTTCCCATGATGAGGATTTTCTGGTGGAGACCTGCGTGAAGGATAGTTATGATTTGTCGAGAGCGGGAGAATAAAATGACATCACGAGGAAAAAGCTACGATTACCAAAACGTTTTAGACTTTTGGTTCTCTAGAGAAAACAAACCCAAATGGTTTGACAAAGACAAGGATTTTGACCAAATAATCACAGACAAATTTCTTGATTTGTACGAAGCTGCGGCAGTAGGCGCTTTGGACGCCTGGAAAGAATCAGCATTTGGAGTTTTAGCTCTAATCATTATCCTTGATCAATTCCCAAGAAATATGTTTAGAAATGATGCCAAGAGTTTTGCAAGTGACACTCTGGCACTATCTCTTACAAAAGAGGCAATTGCTAGAAATATGGATAAAGCACTAAATACTGAGCAAAAGCAATTTTTGTGCATGCCGCTTATGCATAGCGAAGATCTCGAAGACCAGCACCTCAGCGTAGAAATATTCGCAGGTACCAATGCAAGTACTTATGCCACAATGCATATGGAGATCATAGCAAGATTCGGACGATTCCCACATCGGAATAATGTCTTGGGTAGAAAGTCTACTGAAGAGGAAATTCGTTTTTTAACGACACCTAATTCTTCGTTTTAGCTGACAACACTGATCAACGCGATATTTTGATCACAGATACAGATACAGATACAGAGTATTAGTCTGGATTCTTTTTTACGCGCAAGCTACAATCAAATGATAAACATCACAGGAGAACGGCTATGAAAAATGACACATATCTCAAAGCCCAAGACGGCTTAATAGTTGGCTTAGATGACCAAGGTAATTACTACCGCGTAGATGGATATCAACATCTTCTGCTCATCGCCCCCACTGGCGCTGGTAAAGGCGTGTCTTTTGTCCCGCCTAATCTCTTGGACACCCCAGAATCTGTGATTGTTCATGATATCAAGCTAGAGAATTATGCAATGACGAGTGGTTTTAGAGCGAGCCTTGGGCAGAAAATCTACCGTTTTGAGCCATTAAACGAGCAAGGTACCACTCATTGCTATAATCCATTAGATTTTGTGAGCAAAGATCCAGACCAAAGGGTGGACGATATTCAAAAAATGGCGCTACTTCTTATGCCAAATCACGATTGTCATCACGATTTATTGCATCATCAAGCTCGCGGATTATTTACAGCACTCGCTCTATGCGTTTTATCTGGTACTAGTAAAGCCAAGTCTTTCGGAGAGATTTTTAAGGTACTGATGACTAGTCCTTCGGACACGTTGTCTGATGCTATTAAAAAACCTGAAATTCATCAAACCGGCCTCATGCTCATTAATCACTTCTTGAGCAAAGATGCAACTGAGCGCTCAAATATTATCGAAACTCTAGCTAGCCATCTTGAGATCTGGGGTAACCCTCTTGTAGACAAAGCGACATCTAAATCTGATTTTAATCCAGCTGATTTTAGGAAAGAAAAATCTACTCTTTATGTTGGTTTGCAGCCATCTGATATCAACAGACTAAAGCCCTTGATGCAGTTTTTCTATCAGCATGTTATGCAAAGCTTGATTAAGGAACCTGTGGACACGACAAAAGAACCTCATGGCATTTTGTTTATGCTCGATGACTTTCCAAGCATAGGCAAGATGAAGGCAATGACTACTTCTATGCCATATTTGAGGGGTTATAGAGTGAGGCTATTATTGATAGCGGAGAATATAAGCAGCATCAAAGCCAGCTACTGCGAATCGGGCATGAATGCTATATTGGCAAATTCAACCTTTAAGGTATTTTTTACGGCTGGTAGCGTTGAGACAGCAAATATGGTATCAGGTTTATCTGCGGGTAATATTTCGTGGCAAGAGGTGATGAGTTTACCAAGCGACCAGCAAATTCTGTTAGCGGACCACGCTCCGCATATGATTTCAAAAAAGCTGCGTTACTATGATAGAAAGGAATTGAAAGAGAGGGTGGCGGGACAGGTTTGAGACTACCACATCCTCAGCCTGTCACCAAACTTTGTTCCTTATGTGATGATAAGATAATTTGAGTCATTGTCTTAGTGACCCCAATTTGTGTTTTTAAAAAGTCTGTTATTAGCATTTCTAGAGCTTTTGTATCAGCGCACCTGATTTTTAAAATATAAGAATATTCTCCTGTTACATGATGAATCTCAAGGATGTTTTTATGCGCATGTGCACTTGCAAGAAAATTGATATTATTCTCTTTGCCTTCAAGCGAGCACAAAATAAAGGCACCAAGTGCCATATCCATGAAACTACTATCAACTAGCGCTACTATCTTTTTGATTGAGCCTTCGTTTTTCAGCCTTCTAATACGTTCATTTGTGGCTGATGACGAAAGTCCTACTAATTCTCCAATTTGGGCGCTTGTAAGACTTGCATCATTCATTAGTATTTCAGCGATGTTGCGGTCTATTTGATCAAACCCGGTATCTTGTATTGACATTTATGTATATTCCAATATAATATCCTATATTAATTATAGTATACAGGATAGAAAGTCATGTCAATTATATTCTATTTTATAAAAACCTGGATGATAGGAATTGCTATCGCTGCTCCGGTAGGACCAATTGGAATGCTATGTATTCGCAAAACACTAGAATTTGGCTTAAAAGGCGCGATTTTAGTTGGACTTGGCGCCGCTCTCGCCGACAGTTGTTATGGCCTCATTGCCGCGTTAGGATTATCAGCTATTTCTCATTTTTTGCTTGCAAAAGCCACCCCAATTAAAATTGTTGGTGGAATATTTTTACTATATTTGGCGTACAAGGAAATAAAACACACAAGTACATCAGTAGTAACACTTGCTACAAACAAAACCAGTACAAAGCTGATCCTCGAAATATTTTTTCTAACACTAACAAATCCTATGACGATCCTCAGCTTTATTGGCATCTTTGCATCAATAAGCGAGGGGCCTACGACTTCTATTCAATCTTTAATCATGGTACTCGGGATTTTTGCCGGCAGTATGAGTTGGTGGCTTATCCTTGGAAGCGCTATTACCAGAATTAAACATAAACTACCTGAAATATGGCTCAGTCGTATCAAGTATTTATCTGCATTTATCTTAGCTGCATTTGGTATTTTTGCTGTTATGAGCGGGGTATGGACATATGGTAAATAATGCATGAGCGCCCCCTGAATTCTACCCTCTGTGAATCATATCTTGACTATTTAGTATATAAGTATATAATATACCTCAATACAAAAGAGGCAAATATGTGGACAAGAATCTATAGTAAAACATTCCAGGACATCAAAAGCGCAGATATCTGGCGTATTTGGACCGATGTAAACAACTGGCCAACATGGCATGGGGATTTAGATTATTGCAAACTTGATGGCGAGTTTGTGGTTGGTAATTATTTTATGCTAAAACCCAAAGGCATGAGCGCCGTCAAAATTACGCTCACCGAAATCATCGAAGGCCACTCCTTTACCGACTGCACTTCATTTTTTGGAGCTAAGATGTATGATACGCATTCTATGGAAGAAACGAATGATGGCCTAAAACTCACCAATAAGCTCATTGTCACAGGCCCGCTTTCATGGTTATGGATCCGCCTTGTAGCTCAGAACGTAGCAGATAGCATAGCGGATGAAACGGAAAGCCTAGTAAAGCTCGTAAGGAGCACTAATGTCTGATTTACCCTTTGGTTTTGACCGACCCGAAGACAGCCCAGGATTCTTGCTATGGCAGACAACTATGGTTTGGCAACGTCAAATCAGAAGCGCTCTAGAGCCTTATGATATATCCCATGCCCAGTTTGTGATTATGGCGACGCTCATGTGGCTTGAGTCTAATCGCAGTAGCATTACTCAAATTTCAATCGTAAACTTAACAAAGCTCGATAAGATGACCGTATCTAAGTCACTTAAAAAGCTTGTGATGCTTGGATATGCCAGCCGCAGCGAGCATGAAACAGATACACGTGCCAAAAGCACGTCCCTTACAGAACAAGGCAAAGAAATGGTACGCATATTAGTACCAATTGTTGAAGGGATTGATGCGAGATTTTTTGGCAAGGCATCTTGCGAAGAGCAAAAAAGCCTGGTGAATATTTTAGCGAAATTAACCGCGAGTACCACAGATGAATAATCTTACAAAATTCTGGATTGGCGTTGCTTGCAAAGAACATGTAGAAAATGGCATAAAGCTTGGTATCTGCCAATTCTGCCACGGAAAATCTGCGCCTGCTAAACGGTTATCTCGTGGGGATTTTGTGATTTATTACTCATCCAAGGTAACCATGGAAGCGCCTGAGCTTTATCAAAAATTTACTGCAATTGGAAAAGTGATAGATGATACGCCTTATCAAGTAGATATGGGAGGCGGATTTCAACCATTTAGAAGGCGCATCAGTTATTTTGACGCAAAGCATATTGATATCAAACCACTTGTGCCGTTACTACCCTTTATCAAAAATAAAAATTCTTGGGGCTATGTTTTCCGCTATGGTTTTTTAGAAATTGATCAGGGATCGTTTGAGATCATTGCGAGTAATACGCTTGGGTTTGATCCATTGCGAGTGTAGAAAATGGTGTATTCTAATAAATAAAAGCAAAAATAATTTTTGAGGAAGACGTGAGTAATCTTTATTTCGTAGCAGGTGCAAGTGGTAGCGGTAAAACAGCTATCATACCTGATTTACAGAAAATCTTAGGCGATGCTACTTCTATATACGACTTTGATGATATAGGAGTACCAGAAGGGGCTGACAAAAAATGGCGTCAGGAATCTACTGAAAAATGGTTGCAGAAATTACTAAGTGATGACAAAGACGCCTGTTTGCTCGGTCAAATTGTTTTAGGTGAAATACTTGCTTGTCCATCTGCTCGGCAGATGGGTAAAGTCTATTTCTGTCTTTTAGACGTTAGCGATTTCGAGAGGATAGAACGTCTCAAAGAACGTAATACCTACGGCGCTGATCAAAATATGCTGAGTTGGTCTTCTTGGCTCAGGATGCACACACGAGATCCGAAGTGGATACAACATGTTCTCAAAGAAGATTGTTGGCAAAGCTTAGACTTCAGCACTTGGGACAAGCTGATAAATTGGGATAGTAAGGTGACTGTCAAAACTTTAGACACCACTATATTATCCATAAATCATGTTGCACGCTCTGTTGCTAATTGGATTAATAAAATAGCTACCGGCGATAATATAAATACGGCGCCAAACGCATACAAAATAATCGTCGATTACGAACCTAGTCAGGCTGACAATAACGTGATACTGGAAGGTCTTATTGCTTTTGATGAACACGCGATGGGCGAACCAAGAGACAAAGAATTTTCAGTATTTCTCAAAAATGATTCAGGGGAGATTTTCGGCGGAGTGCAAGCGCATTTTGATTCTCAGTCGGTGTATATTGAAGTACTATGGGTGGAGGAAAGACTCAGAAAACAAGGATATGGTAAAAAACTGCTAGATGCGGCAGAACAAGAAGCTCTTAAAAAGGGCTGTATCTTTTCTATGGCGGATACTTTGCCTTTTGGAACAGAGGCATTTTATTTGAAAAACGGCTACGAACGCATAGGTGAAGTCAAAAAAATACTGGTATGAACATTCAAGAATTTTTCTGAAGAAGGTATTGTGAGCTTGTGCGCGAAAAACAACTGCATAAAATAAAAAATCAGCGCCTGAATTTCGGTCGCAGGGTATTTTGTAGTCGTTATAATAAACTTATAGCGAGTCTAAATACAGAGTGTAAATGATAACAGAAGCACAAAAACAAGAATTCTATAAAGCGCTCCTTGATAAAAATGCACAATACGAAGGCGTATTCTTTGTGGGCGTTAAAACAACCGGTGTGTTTTGTCGCCCTACATGTCCTGCCCGCAAGCCAAAATTTGAAAATTGTGAA
The DNA here is from genome assembly GCA_040389305.1 of Pseudomonadota bacterium. Taxonomy (GTDB): domain Bacteria; phylum Pseudomonadota; class Alphaproteobacteria; order Rickettsiales; family Rickettsiaceae; genus JAZKAD01. The sequence continues at coordinate 6,665 of JAZKAD010000073.1, forward strand.
TTCTATAGAACTGCTAAAGAAGCTCTGCTTGCCTCCTTTAGGCCATGCAAGCGTTGTCGCCCATTATCGCATCCGGGTCAGGTTTCAGATTTAGTTCGCATGCTTGTAGAGGTTGTTGAAGCAGATCCATCTAGGAGATGGCGAACCAGTGATTTTGAGGAGCTATCAGTAGACGCGTCAACAGCACGTCGCAACTTCAAGAAACGTTTTGGCATGACCTTTGTAGAATATGCAAGAGCAAGGCGAATGGGCCTTGCAATGAAGCAGATTAGGGGCGGGGACTCAGTGATTGATACGCAGCTTGATGCTGGATATGAATCAAGCAGTGGTTTTAGAGACGCTTTTTCTCAGATTATGGGAGCTGCTCCTACGAATTTCAAGAAACATCGTAAAATTCTAAAAGCATCATGGCTCGATACAAAACTCGGGCCCATGATTGCAATTAGCGATGACGAGGGGCTGTATCTTTTAGAATTTGCCGACAGACGTGGCCTAGAGCGTGAGGTTGAGGGGCTGAGGCTGAAAATGAAAGCCGCTATTATCCCAGGTAGTACTGATCCAATTAAATCAATTGCCATCGAGCTTGAAGCTTATTTCGATGGAACGCTTTCTGCCTTTAAAACGCCCATTCATCTTTCAGGTAGTTCATTTCAAAAGCTTGTCTGGGAGGAGCTGATGCGCATTCCTTATGGAGAGACGCGCTCATATAGCGCCCAAAGCGAGGCTATAGGAAAACCAGCAGCTTACCGCGCCACCGCAAACGCTAATGGAGCGAATCAACTTGCTATCATCATTCCATGTCATCGTATTATTAATAGTAATGGCGAGCTTGGTGGGTATGGTGGTGGAATTACGCGCAAAAAATGGCTTATCGATCATGAAAAACAAGGGGCTATGAAGATAAGCGCTCTTGACGATAACGCTCAAAGCTCTTAATATATCCTCAAATCATTTGGATATATTTATGCGTCATTTTCTTCTTCCTATCGTACTACTCATTCTCTCCGCTTGTCATACCGCTGCTCATAAATCACTAACCCAAGCGCCCGGGCATTATTTCTATGACGAGAACAACGTTCGCTATACCCTTGTATCTACAAATGGTGGAAAGTCTATAAATTGGCTCTTTATCCCCGGTGGCCCAGGCTTTGATTCTAGTTCGTTCAACAGCCTTACAGATATCTTGAAGCTTCAAGGCAATGTTTGGCTTATAGATTTTCCAGGAAATGGTAGTCACACATTAAAGAAAGATGGGTTTGATGATTGGTTTAAGCTCGTTGTCCCTACAGTAAAGCGTTTTCAAAATCCAGTAATAGTTGGTGCATCTTTTGGCGCTATGATGCCGCTTTTGACCCCAGAGCTAGAGAATATTCTATCTGGCTTTGTGATTCTGAATTCCGCTCCATGCATATGGTTTGAAGAAGCTGGCAAACGCGCGAAAGAACTCAATCTCCCTAGCTTCGAGAAAGAGATGACAGAATTTGTCAACAAACCAAATCAAGCAACCTTTAATAAGGCGCTAAATGCTTGTATGCCTTATTATTTCGCGCCGCATTCTTTAGAACAAGGCAGAAAATTAGTAGGTAATGTACCATTTGCCATCGAGCCTGCTATGTGGTGGATGAAAAAAGTAGGAGAGATTGCATATAATGCTACTTGGGTGCCGGAGTCTGTGTCAACTCTTATAGTTGGCGCAGAATTTGATGCTATGACGCCACTTAGCTGCTTTCAAAAAGACGCAAGGTTCAAACGCAAAAATATTGATATTGTCTTTATCAAAAATGCTGGACATTTCCCATGGATCGAACAGCCAAAAGAAGTGAAAAGGTTGTTTGATAAATTTGAGAAGCGGGTTGTGATGAAGTGAGTTAGGTACAATGACAAAAGTAATCTTCCTCCCAGGTAATGGCGGTTCGACGACTAAAGACAACTGGTTCCCTAGCGTGCAAAAAGAGTTAGAAGCAGCAAATCTTGAAGTGATAGCAGCAACCTGGCCAGATTCAATTCTCGCTAGGAGCTCCTTTTGGCTACCTTTCCTGGAAGAACTTGGCGCTGATGAGGATACAATCCTTGTAGGCCATTCATCTGGCGCTATCGCCGCAATGAAATTTGCAGAGACGCATAAAATCCTTGGATCGGTACTTGTAGGCGCTTACCATACGCATCTTGGAATAGAAGCTGAAAAACAATCGGGGTATTTCGACGCGCCTTGGGATTTTGAAAGCATTAAACGCAACCAAAAATGGACGATCATTTTTGCGTCTCAAGATGATCCATGGATTCCTATTGCTGAGCCTCGATATCTCCACGCGCAACTTGCTTGTGAGTACCACGAATATACAGATCAAGGGCATTTTGGAGGGGATTATTACAAAGAAACTTTTCCTGAATTATCGAGAGCGATTATAAGGAGACTCGCGTGATTAGAGCAGTCAGAAATAAGGATGCAAAAGACATACAAGATCTTATATTTGATATATGGCATAATGAATATGGCTTTGATGTCAAACTCGAAGATGTGCCTGATCTTGAAAAAATAGAAGAATATTACCATGATGCCGGTGGATTATTTTTAGTAGCGCTCCCGGGTGATAAAATCATCGGTACTATTGCAGCCGAAAAACTCTCTACAAATGATTTTGCATTAAAGCGTATGTTTGTGAATAAAGATTTTCGCGGCAAAGGTATAGCTCAAGCTTTGCTGGACGCTCTTTTGCTCAGCTTTCATGACCAAAAGCTATCATTCTTCTTAAGCACTAAAGAAAACGAAGCCATTGCTGCAAAAAAGTTTTATTTGAAAAATGGATTTGTTGTTATTGCAAAATCTGAACTACCAGCAAATTTTCCATTTTTTTATTCAGATGATTTGTTTATGAGGAGGGAATTGCTATGACTAAGACTTTGCCATCCAATCTCCCATTCTTCATCTGGCATTTCTTGAAAGAGTATAAACCAGCCGTCGCTGTGTATGTATTTCTTGCGCTTGCTGCTGGTTTTTGGGGTCCATGCAACAGCATGATCATCAAGTGGCTCATCAATTCACTGCCTGAAGCGACACATGACATCTCTGTTTTGATGTTACCAGCGAGCCTGATTGTCCTAAACTTCATAGTATTTGATAATTTTACTTGGAGAGGAATTACATACATAAAATATAGGTTTGTGCCATTCATACTCAATCAAATAGATAGCGCGCTTTTGAATTATATCTTGCAGCATTCTCATCAGTTTTTTCAAGACAGCATGGCTGGCTCTCTTTCTAAGAACATCTTTCATCTGATAGATGGCGTAGAAAAGATCATCTCATCAAGCGCTATTTTGCTTCGAGGGCTGTCTATGCTCATGGTAGCGTTCATTTTCTCTTATTACGTCAATTCCATTTTCTTATCGATATTGATCGTATGGAGTATCTTTTTCTCCAGCGTAAGTTTATTCATGTCCAAGAAGTTCACCCTATTATCAGAAAAACAAGCGGCTGCAGAATCAGTTGTAGGTGGACAAATTGTGGATAGCTTGACTGGCTCATCTAGCGTGAGTCTTTTTGCTCGTCGGAGCTATGAGATATTACGCAGGAATCCTGCGCTTAAAGACTGCAGAGAGGCGCAGCAAAAGAAAGAGATGTATGCGCTGATTATGCACTCCATCCAAGGTGGGCTTATAGCCATCATGATGGCTTTTTCATCTTACGCGCTTGTGTATCTTTACAGTAAACATCTAGTGACAGCAGGAGATTTTGCATTGATTTTAGGACTCTCTATGGAGACTGGTCATCTAATGTGGTCGACTATGGGCGAAGTCGATGAGCTCAATAAAGCTGTAGGTAGATGTAAACAGAGCCTGGGCTCATTGCTTATCCCGCTAGGGATTGAGGATAAACCAGATGCTGCCATTTTGAACTCCGCGCGAGGGGAGATCAGATTCAATAACGTCAAGTTTCATCATAAAGGCACTTCTGCATTATTTGAAAATAAATCCATTGAGATTTTGCCCGGACAAAAGGTTGGCTTGGTTGGCTATTCTGGCGGAGGTAAATCAACATTCGTGAATCTGATCCTGAGGCTTTATGACGTCACAGATGGTGCTGTGCTCGTTGATGATCAGGATGTGCGCGATGTTACGCAAGATTCTTTGCGCAGTAGTATTTCCATGATTCCTCAGGATCCATCTTTGTTTCATAGATCTCTTATGGAGAATATCCGTTATGGCAGGATAGAAGCTACTGATGAAGAGGTTATGGAAGCCGCTAAACGCGCTCATGCTCATGAGTTTATCGAGAAGCTCCCAGAAGGTTACGAATCTTTGGTAGGAGAGCGTGGAGTAAAGCTCTCTGGTGGACAACGTCAACGCATCGCAATAGCAAGGGCAATACTAAAAAATGCACCTATTCTCATTTTAGATGAAGCAACGAGTCAACTCGACTCTGTCACCGAGAATATGATACAGGAGAGTCTTGAGGAGTTGATGCAAGGTAAAACTACTATTGTCATAGCTCATCGTTTGTCCACGCTCCTTCATATGGATAGAATCTTAGTATTTGATAAAGGAAAGATCGTAGAGGATGGAGAGCATAAAGAATTGCTTGAAAAAGATGGTTTATATAAGCAACTTTGGGATGCTCAAGTTGGTGGGTTTTTGATGGATAAGAATAGTGAGGATGGGTTATGACCATAAAATTACTTAGCGCAAAAGACACCGAGGCGCTAGAGCTATACCTAGCTCCTCATAAATCTGAATGCATGTTTATTTGCAGCAATCTCAAAGCTGCTGGTATCGAATATAAAGGAGAGGCTTTTCAAGGCGAGTACTTTGGATCTTATAGCGCTTTAGATCAGATAAATGGGGTCATTGTACATTACTGGAATGGTAATGTTATAGTGCATGCATCTGATAAAGCGGCGCTATCGCTCCTCACTGAGCACTTGAAGATTAACGTAAAACGTCCTATAGCAGGTATTTTGGGGCCAAGCACTCAAGTAAAAAGCATAATTGAAGCCTTGGGGCTATCTGGCGCAAATTTTAGCATAAACCGCAATGAAGGGTTATATGAGATTAACCTGGATGCTTTGGATGAACAAAGTATACCAGGTAACCTTGACGTTGTTGCTGCACAGGAAATTCCGAGAGCATTATTGATCAAGTGGATGAAAAGCTATGATATTGAGGCTCTTAGTGCAGTTGATGATAGTAATCTTGAGAAGCAAGTTGAAGAACATTGGAATTTACGACTTCAAAAAAATGATAGCTGGATTTTATTATCAGATGGAACCCCCGTGTCTCTCAGCGCTTTCAATGCAAGGCTGGAGACAATGGTACAAGTAGGGCCAGTATGGACTCCAATAGAATATCGCAATAAAGGTTTCGCAAGAATGCTTCTTGCATATACGTTAATCCAAGAAAAAACAAAAGGAGTCAAGAAAGCAATATTATTCACTGATAATTCAGCTGCAATTAAAGTCTATCTTGCTATAGGCTTTAAAAAGATTGGTGATTATCGTTTAGCGTTATTAGAAAAGCCCATAAATCTACTAACCACGCATATTATACTCTCCTCTTATGACCCAAACTGGCCTAAAGTTTTTGAAGAAAAGAGTAATTATATAAAGCAAGTGTTGAAGGAGAATTGTTTGGCGATTCACCATATAGGCTCAACGTCAGTAGAAGGTCTTGCTGCCAAGCCGATAATTGATGCGATTCTCGTGGTAAAGAATTATCCGGATAGCGTAAAGCCTCTTGAGAAGATTGGCTTTGAATATCGTAGCGAGCACAACATACCTATGCGCTATTTCTTTAGGAAGCGAGGCGATGTTGATATGAATCTACATGTTTACGAAGAAGGTCATCCTGAAATTGAGCTAAATCTGATGTTTAGAGATTATTTGAGGATGCATGGTGACGTTAGAGATCAATATGCTCACCTGAAACAGGAAATTGCCGCAGATGAATCCACAGCTCAAAGAAGCGAGACTGGCTTTAAAATATACACTCTGCGTAAAGCAGATTTTATCAGAGATGTTTTAAGAAAAGCCAGTTTTAACCGCATTCGTATGCTCAAATGTAATGATGAAACTGAGTGGAAAGCGGCAAAATATTTTCGTGAAAAATACTTCTTAGGACCATATGGTATAGACGATCCATATACATGGACATTTAACCATAATGAGCATGCTCACCTTGTGCTATACCAAGGTGTAGATATCATAGGCTATGCTCACATTCAGTTTTGGTCTGGCGCAAGAGCTGCTATTCGTATTATCGTAATTGACGAGGCAAATAGAAATAATAATTACGGTGGGAAGTTTTTGGGGTTTATAGAAAAATGGCTTAAAAGCTAAGGCTATAAAAGCATTCATGCTGAATCAAGACTTAGTTCCTTGAAATTCTACCTCCAAAATGGCTATACAGAAATGCCATTCGATGATCCTGAAAGCCATGAGTCAGATCCAAATGATGTTGCAGTAGGTAAAATATTATAAATCTTTCAAATTACCTCTTGACCCTATAGTTACCATATAGCTTATCTTCCAAAATCAGGAGGCACAAACGATGACAAAATGGTATGTAAAAGATTTGAGTAAACTAACGGGTGTATCCGTGCAAGCCTTGCATCACTACGACCGTATAGACTTGCTCAAACCATCTTATAGACTAGAAAATGGTTATCGTTTGTACTCTGAGTCTGATTTATTGAGGTTACAACAGATCATTGCCTTGAAGTTCTTTGGATTTGAGCTTAATCAGATAAAAATATTACTTACTAATGATAATGTTAAAGCTGCAGAGCATTTGATAAAGCAGGCAAAATTTTTAAAAGAAAAAGCTAAAACCTTACTTGAAGCAAGCAAAGTACTAGAGGGCATCACATCTGATTGCGATCACGATAAATCTATTCCTTGGGAAACCATAATCAAAATAATTGAGGTATATAGTATGGCGAAAAACTTAGAACATTCATGGGTAAAGGAAATATTTACTCCAGATGAATTAAAGCAGTATGCGGACTTTGAAAGCGAATTAAAAAATAAATTTAGCGAAGGGGAGCTTGGACAAAGATGGGGCGCGATGATGTCAGATATCAATGCTAACCTCGAAGCAGATCCAAAATCTGCTATTGGCATTACTCTTGGTGGCAGATGGATGAATCTTATCAACGAAATGTATGGTAAAAAATACGCGCACTTACGGACCAAAAAATTTAAGCAAGGTTTTATGAAAGGAAAGGGGCTAGAAGACATTGGCCTTACAATAGAAAGCGTAGGTTGGGTAGATAGCGCAATAGACGCTTACTGGAAAGATCGTTTTCGTAAAATTCTGGCGAAAGTGGGATCTGGCATTCCTGACGATGAAATATTTCATCTTTGGAACGAAGCTGTAATGGACCTTTATGGCGATGACAATACTCGTAAAAAGGAAATATACGATATGGTGCTTAGCGACGACCAAGTCAGCGAAAAAGCGAAGGAATGGCTGAGGACATTGCAGGAATTGACTGCAGCGAATCGTCATTTGCTCTAAGCTGGAATATCAAATCGCCAAAAATGGTTGATGCAAAAACTTTAATTAGGTAATAAGGTAGTGGCTAATAAAAGGAGGCAAACATGAATATATTCGATCTTACTGGCAAAACCGCCTTAATTACTGGCGCATCATCTGGTCTTGGAGAGAGATTCGCGCGCTGCTTATCTAAAGCTGGAGCGCGCGTGATCCTCGCTGCTCGCCGCATGGATAAACTAGAGGCTTTGACAAAGGAACTCGGTAACGCTGTTGCTTTAGAAATGGATGTTTCGGATAAACTTGCGGTATATAAAGCATTTGAGAAGATAGAGAAAATCGATATCTGCATCAATAACGCGGGTATTGCTAGCACTGGTATTCCTAAATTTACAACCATTTTCGATGCGGACTCAGATGAGCAGTTTGAAGCTATCATGCAAACTAATGTCATGGGAGTTTGGTATGTTACAAGAGCAGCGGCAAATCATATGAAGCAGCATAAGATTCAAGGATCGATTATCAATATTGCAAGCATTGCTGGCGCTTCTTATTCAAGAATAGGGATAGAAGGATATTGCATCTCAAAAGCCGCTGTAATTAAGCTAACCACAACATTGGTTGGAGCGCTAGCAGAACATCAAATTCGTATCAATGCTATTTTACCTGGAATGTTTCTGACGCAAATGACAGAAAGGATGGTGAAGACGCCACAAGGACAGTCAGATATAGCGCGCATTCCACTTGGTTTTGTTGCAGATCCAAGTGACCTCGATGGCGCAATATTGTACCTTGCTTCAAACAAGGCATCACGTTACGTCACAGGCTCTTGTATTACAGTAGATGGTGGCAGAAGCTGGGGTGGGTGAAATATTATGAATACCTCAAATTACCTCTTGACCATCACGTTACGTCATCCTTTATCTTAGATAGCACATCATTTAAGGATGAGTTTATGGCTTATACTGTATCAGCGCTTGCAAAGATATCTGGAGTTAGCGTAAGGTTACTTCATTGGTACGACGAAATCGGATTACTAAAACCCGCATATGTAGGCTCTAATGATTACCGTTACTACGAAGAGCCACAGTTGCTAGCCTTGCAGCAAATTCTATTCTTGAAAGAGATAGGCTTTTCCTTAAATGATATCCAAAAACTTCTCACGCAAAATGATTTTGATAATATCAAAGCACTGCGCGCACATAGAGAGATTTTGGAAGATGAAATCAATCGTAAAAATGCCTTACTTACTACGATCGATAAGACAATCAATCATTTAAAAGGGGAAGAAACTATGACAGATAAAGAACTATATAATGGGCTCGACCAACATACTGCCAAAAAATACGATACATTCTTGGTCAAATCTAAAGGAACAGTGGCGGAAGAAGTAATAGCTGCAAATCAGGCTAGAGAAATTAGCGAGGATGATAAAAAGAGAATCACGCAAGAAAATGTTAAAGTTTATTCTGGCATAGCCGCCTTGATGAATAAAGGCCATAGCGCCGATTCTCTTGAAGTACAAAGTCTTGTCAAAAAACATGCAGATCTTTTGTTTGAATATCATGGAGTGAATCGAGATTTGTACTTAAGTTACGCCGATCTATACGCCAGCTCGCCCGAGTTTCGTGATTATTTTACGAATTACGACCCTAAACTCGTTGATTTTATTGTGGCGGCAATGAAGTGTTATGCTGAAGAGAGCCTGTAATAATGCAACCTAGCAAGGGTAGCGATCGACCCTTGCAAGCTGAAGCGTGCAAAGCCTTTTAGAACAACCATTACTCCTTTGATTTTTTGCTCTATCATCACAGCAATAATTCCACTTGACATTGTCTTACTGTACTACTATACTAGTGCAGTATAACAAAATATGAGGCATATATGAAAGATGATCATCATGCGATCCAAGATTTATGTAGCGCTTTGCTGCGGCTTGAAACCAAAGAAGAGGCTTATAATTTTTTGAAAGATCTATGTACGCCGCAGGAAATACACTCTCTATCCGAAAGATGGAAAGTTTGCCAGATGCTACATCAAGAAGATTTATCTTATAGAGAGATTCACAGCAAAACTGGCGCGAGTTTGACCACAATAGGCAGGGTGGCAAGATTTTTAAGAGATGAATCATACCATGGCTATTTAACAATTTTACAGAAAATTAAAAAACGAGGAGTAACATGAGAAAATTAATTATAGCATTAGCTTTAAGTATCTCCGCAGGAAGTGCATACGCAAATAACGTCAAAAAAGTCTATATCAGCCAAATCGTAGAACATGCCGCCCTTGATGCTACTACTAAAGGTATTATCGATGAACTCGAAGCGCAAGGTTTTAAACGCGGGAAGAACCTTGATCTTCGCGTAGAATCTGCGCAAGGATCGAATCTGCTTGCTGCGCAAATTGCTTCAAAGTTTGTGAGCACGAATCCAGATGTGGTTGTTGGCGTAGGTACATCCTCAGCTCAAAGTTTGCTCAAATATGCCATAGATAACAAGGTCAAACTTGTGTTTAGCTCGGTCACTGATCCAGTGAGCGCTAGTATTACGGGCAATAATACTTCTGGAGTATCGAATTTTGTAGCACTAGAGCCTCAGCTAGAACTGTTCAAGAAATTACAACCAAAGCTGAAGCGTTTTGGTATTTTGTATAATCCTGGTGAGCTTAATTCTGTAAGTATCATCCAAAAGCTAGAAATATTATGCCCAAAATTTGATCTTATTTTAGTCAAGCAAGCTGCAAGTAAAACAGCGGATATTGTGCAAAGTGCAACTAAACTAGCGAGCGAGGTCGATGCTATTTTGATCAGCAATGATAATACTGCGCTATCTGCCATACAAAGCGTTGTACTTGCTGCAAATAAAGCAAAGATTCCCGTCTATGTCAGCGATGTAGATGCCGTAGAACTTGGATGCGTCGCGGCACTTGGTCCAAATCAATACCAAGTAGGACTTCAAACTGGAGCAATGATTGCGCGTGTTTTAAATGGTGAAGACGTCAATCAAATGTCAGTAGAATTTCCTAGCAAAACAGAGCTTTATCTCAATTTCGATGCGGCAAAAATAAATGGAATCGTGATCCCAGATGATCTGAAGGCAGGAGTTACTCGAGTAATCGAGAAGACGAGATCATGAGCGCGAGTGAACTTTTGATGAGTCTTGAAATGGGGCTCATCTATGGCATTATCGCAATTGGGATATATCTAACATTTCGCATAATCAACTTTCCAGATCTCACTTGCGATGGTAGCTTCGTGCTTGGCGCTGCAGCCTCAAGCGTTCTTGTCAAGGCTGGATATAACCCATTCCTTGGGCTACTCGTTGCAAGTCTTGCCGGAAGTTTAGCTGGGCTTGGGACGGGCATATTAAACACTCGCTTCAAGGTTACTGACTTACTGTCTGGCATTTTGGTCGCGTTTATGCTCTATTCGGTCAATTTGAAAATCATGTCTGCGCCAAATATAGCGATGGTAACTGAACGTACGGCCTTTGCTGATGGTGAAACTCTTATGATTTTAATCATAATTTGCTTCATTATCGCTTTAAGTATTGGATATTTGCTCACCACAGATTTTGGACTAGGCTTAAGGGGTATAGCATTTAATAAACGCCTTGCGCAAAATGGTGGGGTGAGCATCAAGGCTATGATCGTTATAGGCCTTGCTTTGAGTAATAGTCTGATCGCTCTTGGCGGCGCGCTGTTTAGTCAAAGCCAAAGATTTGCGGATATTAGTAGCGGAACTGGTACCATCGTTATTGGGCTTGCGTCAGTCATGATCGGCGAGCGCATTTTGCCATATAGGAGTTTACTAGTGCAACTTGTCAGTTGTTTGATTGGATCTATCCTTTATAGGCTATTTATAAGCCTTGCTTTGCACAGCGATATTTTGGGGCTTGAGACGCAGGACTTAAACCTTATCACTGGACTGCTGATAATAGCAGTGATGGTGACGAAAAGGAGGAGCGCATGTTGAGCTTACAAAATATCAATGTCACATTTGGTCAACGCAAGATTTTGAATGATTTCAATCTACAAGTAGCGGGCGGTGAATTTTTGGTGATCACGGGAAGTAATGGCGCTGGTAAATCCACGATGTTTAACATAATATCGGGATTTTTGACACCAGATAGTGGAGAGGTGACCATAGATGGTCAAAACCTTGCCAGCATATCACCAAAATCACGCGCTAAAATAGTATCTAAAGTGATGCAAGATCCAAAAATGGGTAGTATGGAAAATATGACGATATTTGAAAATATGGCCTTTGCATATAAGCGCGGCGAAACAAGAGCTTTGGTACCATTTGAGGCGAAAGCTCGGAGGCTAATATTTGCAGAGAAGTTATCGATACTTGAAATGGGGCTTGAGAATAGGTTAGATGAACTGGTAGCAAATTTATCAGGTGGACAAAGACAGGCGCTGAGTCTTATTATGGCTATAGTCACAAAATCGCGAATATTACTGCTAGACGAGATAACTGCAGCGCTTGATCCAACCTCTGCTGAAAAAGTTATGATTCTTGCCAATAAAATTGTAAGAGATGAAAAACGTACATGTATCATGATTACGCATAATATGACGCATGCGAAAGAATATGGTGATAGGAAACTTGTGCTTGAGGGTGGGAGGCTTACGTAGAATAGTAGTCATCCACCCCAATCTCCTTCAAAAAATCTACATCATGTGAAATCACTATCATTGCGCCTGGATACCCTCGTAAAACCTCTACTACATGATCTTTGGTTTCTAGGTCAAGATTGTTTGTGATTTCATCTAAAATCAGGAGTTTTGGGGTCTTGGCAGCAATTTGAGCGAGAGAAAGTCTGGCTTTTTCGCCTCCAGAAAGCCTTCCTACAAGAGCATTGGCCTCTTCATTTTTACGGAATAAAAAAAGATTGAGGTGTTTTCTTATTTCTGCGCGAGACCAATGCGGCACAAGTTCCGAGATCGTTTCAAATACTGATTTAGCTGGATCAAGGGTGCTATAATGCTGGTCCAAATATCCTATATCTTCTTTTTTGATGACGAACCAATCACCCGATTTATGCACTTCTTCATATCCAAGTATCGCCTTGATCAAGGTAGATTTGCCACTGCCATTATCTCCGGTAATAGCCATGCGATCTGAGTTTGATATAGTTAGATTAATATCTAAAAGAACTGGATTATCTGGCGAATAATAGGCAGATCCACCAGAAATTTGCACAAGCGTACGATCCCCTATATCACTACTATCAATAGAGAATTTAGGCGTAATAATTTCTGGAGGACGGAGATTATCAAGTTCGTCTATTAATCTCTGCTTTTTGTGATCAATTGCAAGCTTCTTAAGCCCAGATGTTGCCTGAGCATTAAGCGCCTTTGATTTACTTACAATAGTTGGCCATTTGCTCTGATCTATGCTTTTTGCGCCTTTGGCTCTACTTTTTGCTGCGCGCTTCTGTTCCTGCATGAGTTTATCATGCATTCCTTTCTTCTGACGATTCAAAAGCTCCATTTCGTTTTCAATTGAGGCGCGTTTAAGCTTAATCTCGCGAATATAATCATCATAGCTACCTGAAAATATGTAGATTTTACCGTTATCTATATGCCACAAAGTATCAATGGAGCGTAGTAGCTCCTTATCGTGAGAAACTATTATAAGAGTACCACGATAGCCCATGAGCATACGCATCAGACTATTTTTATTACGTATATCCAGGTGATTTGTTGGTTCATCGAGTAGCAGTACGTCCGGATCAATACTCAGAGCTTCTGTGGTGGAAGCATTCAGCCGCTCTCCTCCGCTCAAGTCGTGATAGGAATCTATTGTCTGCGGAACATATCCATACACGAGTCCTTGGCGCTCCAATATTTCAGCGATCATATTAAGAAGAGTAGATTTACCAACGCCGTTCCTGCCAATAATAGCAATACGGCTACCATAAGGAATTTGGCAATTGAATTCCTCAAAACATATTTTATGAGGAAGCGATAATTCAAGGTTTTGGATATTGATTGGTTTACTAGGCATATGAAAACTCTCTATAACTTATATCTGGATATAAGCCAACTTAGTGGCAAAGTTAGAGAGTGATTTTCATTGGAGTTCCACATGATTAATGGAACGGATTATATACGACATTGCTGCAAAAAGCAAGAGGATCGTTATTTCGGGTTCTATCAAATATTAGACAAATAAACGAATTATATATATAATCGTAATCGCAGTTAGCAACTGTATATTTTATAAAGGACTCGAAGTGCCGCAAATCATTGTCGTTTAAGGTGGAAAATTAGGTTTTTAGCGACTCTTGAAAAATAGAGAGTGCTATTTTATTGCTTAATTTTTGAAATTTAAATGTCGAGGTTTTTATGACGCATATTCTCCAGCCAGCTATCTGGCTTATTGTTATCATTGTCGGTCTTCCGATACTTTCTGAAACTGTTTACACACCATCTTTGCCTGATATAGCGCATGCTTTGCATACTTCGGAATCGATGGTGGAATATACACTGACCATCTACCTCTTTGGTTTTGCCATTGGTACGCTATTTTGGGGCAAACTATCTGACACATTAGGCCGGAAGCCTTGCGTTATTGCTGGGCTTATCATTTTTATCGTTGGATGTATTGGTTGCTACTTTTCAAACTCAATTGAAATGCTGATGATCAGTCGTGCTGTCCAAGCCTTTGGTGGAAGTATAGGTAGCGTTTTAGGGCAGGCTATGTGCCGTGATGCCTTTCATGGCCCAGAGCTAGGTAAAGTCTATTCATCTACTGGAAGTGCTTTAGCTATTTTTCCTGCTATTGGCCCTGTTGTTGGTGGTACGATTGCAGAGCATTTTGGCTTCGCTAGTATATTCTTGTTTTTGATATGCTGTGCGATGATTTTGCTGACGTTAATATTAGCAAAGTTACCGGAGACGCATCATAAAGATAACAGACAGCCTGTATCTATAATGGATGTTGCTTACAGGCTGATGATGGATAAAAAAGTCATAGGATGTGGTTTGATTGTGGCGGCTTGCAACGGGATATCTTTTAGTTATTTTGCAGAAGGGTCGTTTTATCTGATCAAGAATTTAGGGCTTTCACCCAGTGAATATGGACTTAGCTTCATTGCCATTGCAATAGCTACGATGATTGGTGGGATATTATCTAAAAAGATGCAAGCGCACCATACTTCACAAGTCATTATGAGTTATGGCATAGTGGTGATCGTAGCATCTACCGCAATATTTAGTGGTTTTGCTTATGCAAATCACGGCATAATGCAGTTACCAAATGAACTGATGATAGCAGTAACTATAATCAGCCAAATGAGCATCATGTTTGGGTTTTGCATGACAACCAGTAATGGTTTAGCCTTAGCGCTTGCGGATTACAAATGGTGTATTGGAACCGCATCTAGCTTATTTGGCTTCTTTTATTACTGCGTGATATCGCTTTTTACACTCGGTATGGGTACTTTGCATGATGGCACGTTACTGCCCATGCCATTGTATTTTTTGAGTATCGCAGTGTTTATGGTGATTGTTAAGCGATTCATGATACGCCAATAATGACAAGTCTACCTCTAAGTTTTGAAGCTTAGAGGTAGGAGTTTGGAGAGCAACGCAGCAGCGGGCTGACTTAAGAGCCTCTTTATTTAGCACTTGACGGACAAGACAGCGTCAAATCTACTTGCACCCAAGTATTTCACGTATCCTAAAACAATCTATAGTATGATCGTTCACCAGACCAGTTGCTTGCATATGAGCGTAGATGATAGTAGAGCCCACAAAACTCATCCCTCGTTTCTTTAAGTCCTTAGAAAGCAGATCTGATTCTGGTGATCGCGCCGGAACATCTTGTAGAGTTTTCTGGTAGTTTACTTTTGGCGCGCCACCAACAAATCTCCAGACATAATGATCGAACGAGCCAAACTCCTCTTGAATTGCAAGGAATACAATTGCGTTCTTGCGGCTAGAGAATACCTTGAGGCGGTTACGGATAATTCCTGGATTTAATAATATAGCTTCAAGCTCAGAGTCCGTCATCTCCGCCACTCGCGTAGGATCAAAACTCTTAAATGCCGCCCGGTAACCTTCGCGCTTTTTCAGTATTGTATCCCAACTGAGCCCTGCTTGAGCTCCTTCTAATACAAGCATTTCAAAATGCTTCTGATCATCATGTACTGGCACTCCCCATTCTGTATCATGATAATGTACATAGTATGGCTTGCCGGCACATGCTAAGGCCCATGAGCAGCGTGTTTTGTTGTCTGAGATCATTTTGTATTTTCACCATCTTCATTTAATCTATCGCGCGAGTCAGTATCTAGTAAGAATCTTGCGCGCCTAAGCGTCTGATTACTACGTCATTCATAGAAGCACCTCCTCTATCACCCTTTTTGACTTCAAATACTTAATGCTATTCTTATCCTCCGCATGACAGAGCTCCCAGCTTGCTTTCCATAAGCTCCAGGCTTTTGCTCTTAGCCAAGCATCATCATCCAGATCCATTGCATTGATAAATATCTCTCGAGATTTACCTTTTAAGAATGTCCATGCAATAACCAAATCACAAGCTGGATCGCCGATGCCAGTTCCGCCAAAATCAATGACGCCAGAGAGTCTACCATCTTTGATGAGAATATTTCCATATGCAAAATCACCATGAATCCAGACTGGGGACTTTGACCACTTCGTGCTGCAGGCGCGCTCCCAAAGATTAAGCGCTTGCGTTGAATCAATAATATCAGAGAGCTCCGCGATCTGCTGCCGTGCATCTTTATCATAAACACTTACATGATCACCCCTATACCAATTATGCTGACCAGGAGTTGGTCCAAATGAGGTATCGATGCTTTGTAGCTCTTTTAAGAATTTTGCAAGATCTAGAGCAACATTTGCTAAGCTACTCTCGTCTAGTTTGAAACTATTCGCGCTTTCGCCATCCAGCCATTTGTAAATAGAAAAAGAAAATGGATAATCATCTGATGGACTGCCAATCTTTATAGGAGATGGAATATCTACAGTTAAATGCGATGCTAATTTTGGTAGTAACTCTTGCTCCTTTGGAACCTTGAGCGCATAGCTTTCTGCTGACGGCATTCTGATGAGCATATTATCCCCAAGGCGAAATGTGCGATTATCATGCCCTTGGAGTTTAACTGGTTGAATCTCGAGATACGCAAATTCTGGAAATTGATTGGCTATGAGTTTGCATGCAAGAGCGGGAGTGATGGTATGTGGGGTTATATCATTCATATATTTCCCTTATTTTTTCTATAGTTACCCGCTGAAGCACCGATGTATCAGCAATATCGCGCAGCTCTACGTTTGGTAGGTATGCTTTATTATCTAAACGCGGTCTGTTGCGGTATACTTTAATAGGAAAACAAAAACTACCTATCCCACTTGGAAGAGATATTGATCGTAGCTCCATATATAAGCGATCTGCTTTTGTTTTTTTACCAACTAGCAATACACTAGGTGTCATTAATTTTAACTCATCAATAAAATCTAGGGCAGCGCTTACGTTGACAGAGTCAATAATGACAATAACCTGAGTGCGGGCTTGTTTGTTATGTTTTGAGTGTTTTTGCAAATCGCAGGATTGAGGAGATGTTGCCCTGTAATATTTTTTATCTTGCGCAATGCTTTCTTTGAAACCTTGTTCTATAGATTGTAACCAATGATTTGAATATCGATTTGCCAAACGAGAGATGTGATCTAAATTTCCTTCACTCGCTCGCCAATCGACATATACGTTTTTATTTGCCAGACACCTCTTATGTTCAGAATACTCTTCGCCAAACAACGAATCAACAACCTTACTTCCGTAATCTGTATTACCCCCTGTATTACCTCTTAAATCAAAAACAATATATTTGTTCCGACGTAATTTGGTGATTTCTTGAATTAATTTCTCAAAATCCTTTTCTTGTTTTGTGTTTAAGGCAAATGTAGGAAGTCTAATCCAAACTATATCCTCTGATAAAATGCTGATAGAAAATTGTGCAATATCAGCTGCGCTTTTGCTTTGCTTCAAATTTTTTTTGTCATCCTTATTCCACTCTACACACAGATGAGTATCGTGAAAACTTTTTATAAAGTCACCAAGTACTTGTTTATATTGCTCGAGGCTCCGGGCGTTAAGTAGTTTTTGCTTTGCTTGATTGTAGGACGTTTTAAGACTGCTGTTAAATTGTGGGTCTTGTTTGTTGTAAATACCAGGATGATTTTCTAATATTGCTGCGTGAATAAAATCTAAGTCTTGCTGATAAGTGTTCAAATGAGCCACGCAAGAACTCAGCATGATAAGTCCAAAAATCATTAGTATGGACCGTATCACGCGATGCCTCCTACATACCATCTGGATGCTACGGTTAACCCAATGTGTTGAAGAAAATGACATTTCGCATTATCATGATCACCTGAAACAACAAGGATTTGAGTTGCGCCTTTGGCTTTGGCAAGGATCTTTATTTCTTCAATAAGTTTTGTGCCAACAGATTGCCATAGTTCTGGTGTTTCCACGCAAAAATCATCGATCATAAGAGTCGGTCCACCTGGGTTATAAACCTCTGGCGCAGGCATTAATTTACCTATAATGAAACCAACAATTTTGTCTTCCTGCCAAGCCGTAAGCATGATGTAATCTTTGTGCGTAAGTAACTCTCGAAACCACGCGGCTTGAGATTCTTCCGCTATATCACCAGCATACCTCCAGAACAAGGCTTGTGCTTTTTCGTAATTAAGGCGTTTTTGGTGAGATAGAGCAACTATGTCTGAGATATCGCCTGCTATGGAAGGACGAATTGAGATGTCGCAAGTAGCATAAGCCTCTTTATTACTCTCGGTATCAAATATCCAAATATTCATATCATAAGGATCTGGGTTTTCCGTGGTCCTTAGTTCATCTGCTGTTTTAAAAACTTCTGTAAAATCTCCATGCGTCACCTTGGCAATCACTTTGTGCCAAAACTTCGTAGCGCTGATATTCTTCGGCATGCAAGCTATAGACCATTTACCTGGGAATTGCTTAAAAATCTCCCGCATAACATAACTACCTATGCCACTTCCTTGAAACTTCGCAAGAATAAAAAACTCACCCATATTCCAGTCCACTGCGTCGACTAGACGTTCTTTATCGAGCATAACAAATCCAGCAAGTTCTCCTGCTACCTTGACCAAAAATACTCGCTCCTCGGGATTTTCAAAATAATGCTTGAAATCTATACATTCAAATAATCCATCTTCTGGACATTCCCAGCCCATATATTTCGTTCTATCATATACATAAAACCTCGCCATGTTTTGGATTACTGGGTAATCTGTGATTGTTGCTGGAAGTAACTGATATTCCGGAGTAAATCGCTTTATCAATAAATGATGCATCTTGCCAGCGCCAGAAACATCACCTTCCATAACAAAATCGCATGCATGCTTAAAGCCAGCTTTCATATAAACATGCTTTGCTTTTGGATTATCACTTGCTGGATCGATAAT
Source organism: Pseudomonadota bacterium (assembly GCA_040389305.1). Taxonomy (GTDB): domain Bacteria; phylum Pseudomonadota; class Alphaproteobacteria; order Rickettsiales; family Rickettsiaceae; genus JAZKAD01. Next base: position 25,631 of record JAZKAD010000073.1, read on the forward strand.
AAATGTATCTGCTGATGCGTCACATTCTCTTCTAAAGAAATCAATGAATTCTGATAATGTTCTAGCGCCATAACCTTTGCCAAAAAAATCTTTATCCCCAATCATATAGTCAATACCATAAGTATGACCTGTTTTAGAGAGGTGCTGTAGTTTAACGCTACCTTGGTGATCTTCCGGCGTTTCTTTGATAGTCATAAGCATTGCAAAAGGCTGACCACTGACGCTTGCTATCCAATATACATATTTTCCATCGCAGTAAGGCGATGGGCTTTTGCGCCCCTCAGTAAAATTGATTATATCATCTTTATGACCTTGCGTATTATCCCAAAATTCTTGAATATGCGGCTCTTTCAGCCATGCAAAAATGGTATCCAGGTGCTTCGCTGTGACTTCGTGGAAAGATGTGTGCTTTTGTGTATTCATTTACTTTTCCTCATCTCCTATCTCGCATATAAACCATGGATGTGTTTCATGCTCTGGCGGTCTAAATAAAAATGGCTGGCAATTAGCAGCTCGTATATCTACATTACCTGCGCAATGTTTTGCTAGCACAACAAATACTCCTCCATGAGCTACGATTAATGGCGAAGTATTTGCCCCTTGTAGAATCTGCTCCATAGCCTTTAAAACACGTATCTCGAACGCATCAAAGCTTTCTGCGTCCATTGGTAGTTCTGTATTGGTTATAGCGGATAATGACAAATTATAAGGACTTCCTTCTAACTCTCCAAAACCTCTTTCTACTAAATCATCATGAGTGGTAAGCTTACAATCAATAGCTTCATTCAATATCTCAGCTGTTTTGTAAGCGCGTTTGAGTGGGCTAGTGCAAATCTCGCTGAATGATATATCCCGGAGGAACTTTTGCACTTGATATGCTTGCTCAATTCCGTACTGATTTAGCGGAATGTCACTGCGTCCCATGATAATTTTATTTTTATTCCACTCAGTCTCTCCATGGCGTATAAAATAAAATGGCTTATGTGAAAGCTTTATTGTCATAAATAGTCTACTTTAACCTCAGCAAAAACTTCTCTTGCTCTGCACCGCGCAGCGACAAGTAATGCTTAAACTCACTTGGTTCTACAAAATATACATGTACACCTAACTTTTGCATAGCATCAAGACTGGAGACAAAATTGATATGAGTGATTGGGGTAGCCGCATCTTTGCTAGTCCATTCATAAACACCAAGACCACTACTTTCATCAAAGCTAAAGCCTTGTATTGGTAATATATAAATAGCTCCACCATGATCTTCTTTTTCGAGCCTCTCTTTATCCGAAATAACCATAGTAACCTGATAATCTGCCTTATTGCCATCTTTCCATGAAATTGATTGATGCACCCAAGAGTCGTCCCATCTAAATAAATAGCAGCTCGCAAGCCTTAAGGACGGAGTGGCGAATACTACTGCGCCCTCATTATTATTCCTAATATGTTCTTCTTTCGGTTCAAAAATCTTGATATTTGCATCAGGCGACCCGTGATATAAGACATCTACCTGCGCAAATCCTTGGCGTGAGTATTTATTCTCAAAGGCAAAAAATGCTAATACGCCGCCAAGGAGCGTTAGTATGAATATTGCGAGGTTACTTCTGCTCATCAACTACCTCAGGCAATCTTTTGATATGGTTTAAAATTGTTTCTGCAGCACTTTCTGGACTTAAATCGCTTACATCCAGCTCAAGGAAATTAGGATGAGTTATTGAAAGAAGTGGCGTCTCATCATAAGCATCTTGTGGATCAATTGATTTCCACCGCTCACGTCTATTTGGATTAGTAACACGCTTTAAATACTCATCTTGATTAATCAAAAGCCTTACAGGTACAAAAAGCGAACCTCTCGTTTCTGCCATATAAACTACTTCTGCGTAGCAGACCTTATCACCTGAATCTTCATATAAGTTATTTGTCAGAACATAACTATTATGGTTTTCTTTGGTTAAAAACGTCAAAATACATCTTCTGATGTTCCCAATCGCTTCCCAAGCAAAGTCAGGGATTTTAGCAAAACCATCATAGCTAAGCAGTTCAAAGATAGGATTATTAATGAGTTGGTTATCGCAGACTATAAAGCCATGATTGCGAGCTAATTCCTTGGCTATAGTGTATTTACCAACGCCTGGCTTGCCGGTAAGATAGATAACGGTTGTTTTATTTCTCATCCTCTACCTCTCTAACTCCTGGTATATATGGTATAAGGCCTTTATCAAATGCGATTTCTTGTACCTCTATTGGCATTTGACGAATATCCACAATAAAACCATTGACTGAAATATACCAGACCATAGGAGAGCTATTGATCCTACTAGGCAGCATCCATTCATAATCAAGTTGGGATATTTTAAACATCTCCCTTATTTGCTTGGATTTACCCGATGCTGTACTTTGCCCCACGCCAAACCAATCAATTAGTTCTGCATTAGTTACATATGGCGTGTTGCTCTTATCGGATAAAAAATTCACCATTCCGAGTGCGTGGATTATGGCGCATGCCCATACTTTTGCCGTTCCTGCGTTAAGAGGATTCCTCTTCTTGCGACATAACTTGGCTGTCATCTGCCTAGCTAATGCTTTATATTCATCGTTTAGCCTCTCATCGCTAAATCTATCTGTAAGCCGAGAGATATTATCATATTTCTGCTGCATATTTTTTGGAATATTTGGTAGTTTTTTTGTCATATCATAGTCTCCTTACTTTAAACTACTTTTCCAACACATATGTAATAGTCGCTAATTTTCCAAGTATATCTTTTTTTTGATCAGTGATTAAAAATCCGTTGGATTTCCAAAACGCTAATGCTCGAACATTTTGTTTTTGGACAATGCATCTTAGCTTTGTCGGAGTTAATGCTTTTTCTAAGTCTTTAATGAACTTGCTTCCAAGCCCTTGACTTCGACGCTCTGGATGAATTAAAAAATATCCGATAGTCCAGATCCCTTTCTCAGGATAATCACGTATGATATCTAACAGACCTATCAACGTAAGATTATCATACAAACCTAATACAAATTTATCTTTATTCCTATCCTTAGAGGGTGGGCATGCATTTAATATCTCTGCTCCCGAACCGTTTTCACCTTCGCATAGTTGAAAAAAATCATTGAATAACTCAATAAATGATCTTGTTTCATTCGCATCATCAGATGTTAATAATCTGAGATTCCAGGTGTTTTTTAGTTTTACCATAAAATCAGATGCCTTAATCATCCATATATCCTTTGCATCTCTTGGCTTACCTATCTCATAAAACCCAGCTTTTGAATAAGCTTTGATGGCCCCGGTATTAGCTGGATTTGGATCAACAAAAGCATATTCAAACTTGGGAAAAACATTCTCATTTACGAATTGCTCTAATGCTTTGGATCCTATGCCTTTGCCTATAAATTCAAGCTCGCCAATATAGAGATCTACGCCGGCGCAAGAATCTGGTAGCGCTCCACCAGCTGCACCAAGCTCGCTCTCCCATTCATCGTCATGAACGTTGTAATAGTGGATATAGCCTATTGGGGTATTATCATGCAAAATGATAAAGCTATA
>JAZKAD010000073.1:29184-41363 GCA_040389305.1 Pseudomonadota bacterium
GGTCTGCAGTCCAATCAACATCTTTATCCCACCAGGCTTTTACATGAGGAGAGTTAAGCCATCCTAGTAAAAAGGGGAAATGAGATTCTTGAAGTGGGGTGAAGGTGATGCTCATTCTAGGACCTTTTTGAAGCCTTTGGGATTCGGATTACTTGCAACATAATCTAGAATTTGCCTTGCTACTTCAAACGAAGCAGTACGAGTTGTATCTACTTTAAGATCATAATTTAACCTCAGTCCTGCATGAACCCTGTCAAATTGATCATTTGAAAGCCCCATCATTCTATCACGTCTTAAGATTTCTCGCTCCTGCATAGCTGGTAGATCACAAAAAACACCAACGAAATAAACCGTATAATCTCTTAACTTCCTTGCATATTGCTGCAATTGCACGTCTGCAAAAAGCACTTCATCGATAATAAGATTATGACCATTACCTGCCAGAAGTTTTGCAAAATCTGGCATAGCGCTAAAAAGATCTGCTCCTTTTGGCTGTGTTTCAACGCGCACCAGCGGGCCGCGTTCGTTTTCGCTTTGAATAAATTTCAAATATGATGCTTGCTTGCCAAATGGCATCATGTCAATAAAACTATCGACACCAAACGTGAGCCATAATTCTTGGCTTAAATGCTGAATGGCCCGCGTGATCGATGTTTTACCGGATGACCCACATCCATTTAAGAGAATAATTTTACTCATTCCTATATACTTACGCTTTGTTTTAATAACAGAAGCGTAAGTATATTAGCAAAAGCCTTAGTATATCAAGATAAATGAGCTTAGTTAGCTACTTCTTCTGGTATATCAGCGCCAGCAAGTTCTACCGTATGCAGCACTGTATGGATGTTACCATAACGACCAAGTTCACCTACAATGATTTCAAATGGACTGCAAGTAATATCAAGACCATCTGCCATTGGTTGCAAAGCTTCCACTATAGCTTTGAGCGCGTCAGAATCTACTGCGTCTTCATAGCATAATGTAGTATGAGGATTATATTTATCCATCACGCCTGGAACGCCCCATGTATCAGCCCTTGCTTTGGTTGCATCGGGCATTGCGTCATACCCTTCGCGCACTCTATCAAGCATATCTACTTTAAATGGTGTAAGCGCATTGACGACTTGCTCATGCACAGCTTGCACACCCTCATCTGTAGCTTTAAGATCAATCCAACGACCAGCTGTTTCATATAACGGGCCTTTTATATGCATGTTAAACGGTGCGATTTTAAGATTATTCAATGCCACCAAAATATCCCCAACACTATTTTCATCGCATTTTAAATGGTATAAAGTAACATGCGGATTATTTGGCGCATCTCTTCCAAGTCTGTCTGCAATAGCAGCTCTAATTGGAGCGAGAGTATTTACGCAAGTGGGATTTAATTTAATTACAACACCAATTTCTTTAAATGGCATACAGATCTCCTAAAATTACTTAATTAATACAAAGTATGCGCAGTGTAACACATCGTTTTTTTTCTGCAAATGGATAATGCGTGATGTAAGATCTTTGTCCGCATCTTCATAGATTGCTCTTTATCGTCTTCCAGCATTGTAACGAAAGTCGCTATTCTTTCAGAATAATAGCATTAATACCTAAACGAGTTTTTATTAAGCGACATATTATCCATCTTAGCATTTATCTCTTGCTCTAGTATCTCATGATAAAGCTTATGAAAATCATTTGCCGTAACAGCGCCGAGTGTTACTCTAAAAATTTTTACTAAAACATCGTGCCTTGGAATAACCCCTTCGTATAAGTATTTATGAACCAAACTTTTGTTTTTGCCTATCCTTGTGGCAAACACTTGCGGAGACATATTGCGAAGCTTGAGCCAAGTTTGAAGATTCATAATATTTAGGTCAATACAAAGTTATACTGTTATCTTAAAATACTATTTACATCAGCTTTAGAGCCATCGGAAGAGGCGCTTCTTTTAATGAAACGATATGTTATTTGCAATTAGCAACCAGCCTCTTTGAACCAATGCAATACAAAGTCTCGCAAAGAATCTCAGACACTTGATCAACAACAAAAGGTTTCATTAAATGACATTCCTGCGCATGGTTGCTCTAAATATTGTTATCGTGCTGTAGTAAGTCATCATCACAAATAGCAACATCATAAGAGCTTAAAATGAGTCCAAATACTAATCACACCAACCATGAACAAAGTTGTCATATCTTTACTCTTCCGGATACAGGCTTTGTCCGTCTTTCTACCATTTTAAAGGTCTTGCCTATAAGCAAGACAACTTGGTGGAATGGGATAAAGGCAGGGCGCTTTCCTCCAGGTGTTAAGCTGAGCGCTAATGTTACAGCTTGGCGCGCTCGGGACATACACAAGCTTATAGCGAGCTACAATAAGCAAGGTGCATAACAGCCTCTAGATAGCCCGAATGTAAGACCCATTCAGCTTTGACTGATGTCTACTTTATCCTGCAATGAGTACATAATACGTAGTACGTTATGTAAATGAATTCTGGTTGTTTTGATGCCGTATTCATTGGCAGCATTCATTTCAGCCAGATTATCGATAAGGCTAAATATTTGTCTTATATCTTGTTTGAGTTCTTCATAAGTATTGTCTTGCATGGCTTATCCTATTGCTTATTACTTCATATCTTTTCAGCCTATGATTACTATTGTTAGAGTCACTTGTTGCCTAAAAAGACAATTGAAAGTTACAACCAAATAACTATCATGCATAGCTACTGAAATAGTGTAACTGGGGGTGTTACACTGCAATAGTAGAGAAGTACCTAGTGCAGATTAATACTGGCGATTCCGCGACATAATAGCGAACCTCAGACGTACTGGTAATTTATGTCATTTATATTTACTATTATAAAGCTATGATGCAGCAAGACGATAAGCTCAAGATAGAGCTTTGCAGATCTTGTAAGTAAGCTAAGTGTGATTTAGATTTGATAAAACAAATATGCAGAAAATAATCGATCCTTTATCTGAGAATATACATGCACACTACCTGCAAACAATAAATGGCATCAAATTTACGAAAAGAGAGATAGATATCATGGCCTGCCTTTGTCAGGCTAAAAGTAACAAGGGTATAGCAAAATTTTTATCGGAAGGAAGCGTTGAGGTCACGGAAAGCGCGGTACATAGTCACAATAATAATATCAAAAGAAAACTTGGATGTTGCTCTAAAGAAGATATTGCAGCTTTTGTCGAAAAAACAGGAAAACGCCAAGTAATAAATGATTATTACTTGAGCCTGATTCTTCATAAAGAATTCAGATCTATGATAGGCGCGGTACCTACAATCATGCAGCGATGCGTAGAAGAAGTCACTATCATTTCTTACAAATCTTCCGATCAAAATGTAACAGAAAACTCCAGTATTCAAGTGCCTGATACCTTATTGATCAAATATTTGCATGACTATCTTGGTCTGCTTGAAATAAAGACTTCAATAAAAACCTCACAAGATTTTATCGGCACTGTTAGTTCAAAGGCAGAATCAGCTGATAAACATCACATAATTCATGTACTACCACCAACAAACAATGAGCATCAACATTTGCTCAATAGAGCAAACAGCATATTCCTCATACCTAATATTGCAGATTACTCGGCTTTACTAAATCAGATAAGAAATGCGGAATATATAACGCTAGAAGAAGTGCCAAATTTCTTTACGCTGTTTTTTGAGATTTTAAAAAAACTCGTTGTATGCAATGTGCACGGTAAGCAGCTACAAGCTTCCACTGAAGACAAGCTAAGACTCGAAAAAATAATCGCTGAATTTAGTGACAAATATAGTAATATATACGGAAGTAAACGGCTTCCAGAATCTAGTGCAATTTACCCAAGAATAACTGATATTGCGGGAGCAACCAATAGCCAAAAATTGCACTTGGCTCAAAAGATAAATTTAACAAAACAATCATGGACTTTTTATATGATGATATTTTTAGCTTTTCTTGTGACTTGTATATGCGTCGCTTGGTTCTTGACGGGAAACAAATTCAATCGAAATGCACAAACTTTTGTACATTCTGATCTCGTAATCCCAGAAAGCTCAACGCTCTTAAGGCGTAGTAACATTACAAAATTCATGGATGAGAAATTAAACTCTGATAAAGGCATTAATATCGTTGCTCTTGTAGGAGGCGGAGGACTCGGTAAAACTACTCTTGCCCGTCTTTACGCCTCAGATAAAAACATGCCTATCATTTGGGAGCTTAACGCAGAAACCTCGCATAGTCTTATGTCCTCATTCGAGCTCTTAGCATACGCCATTTGTGAGACAAGAGACGAAAAGCAAGAACTGAACTCAATACAAGAAACCACCGATGCAAATCAAAAGGAAAAGTTGCTCTTGTTATTTGTTCAAAACAAACTAAGAAAACACGATAATTGGCTACTAATCTACGACAACGTTGAATCATTTGAACATATTCGTAAATTCTTCCCATACGATGCCAAAGCTTGGGGTAAGGGTAAAGCCCTTATTACCACAAGAAATAGTAATATTTCAGTCAATAGCTACATACCACCTAAGAACGTAATAACTATAGCAGAGCTCCTAGAGCCTGAAAAATTTGAGCTCTTCTGTAATATTACAGGTAGCTGCATAGTAGACAAAGAGCGAAATGAAGAATCGCCGCAAAACGATGGCGTTAGGGCATTCCTGGCTCGCCTTCCATCCTTTCCTCTAGATATCTCTACTGCAGCCTACTACATAAAGGAAAGTGGCATCAGTTATACTGAGTATATAAAATCCATTGATTCTATGGATCCAAAATTCACTTCTCTACAAGAAAATATTTTAAAAGACGCTAGCGAATATTCCAAGACGCGTTATGAGATTATAACGCTCTCAATTAAACGCATAATGGAAATGAATCCCGAATATAAGGATTTACTGCTCTTTAGCAGCCTAATTAATTCTCAAAATATACCAACCGATTTATTAGGTACCTATAGGGACAATAACCTAGTTACAAACTTCATTCGTGAACTAAAACGAGTGTCTTTTATAACAACTACTGCATCTACTACTTCAAATAAAGTGCGTACATTCTCCATTCACCGCAGCACACAAGCCATAATGCTAACATATCTAGCGCAATATCTAAACCTCAGCACCACCAAAGGCTTGCTTGTGCCAATATCAGACACACTTGAAAAATACATGAGCCGAGAACTGGTCAAATACTATCCGGAAGAAATAGAGCTATTTGTAGGGCATGCTGAAAGCTTTTTGGATCACAAAAATTTGCTAACAGAAGAACTTCAAGCAAATATAGATATCCAGCTAGGAAAGTACTACTTCTTTTTAGGTAACTTCGATATGGCGAAGAAAATAGGAGAGAGAGGATTTTTGACCTATTCAAAATTATTCGGACCAAATAGCCCAAAAGTTGGCAGGAGCCTAGTTTTGCTCGGTGATATATATAGAGAAAATGGAAATTACGAAGAAGCTGAGAAGCTTATAAGTGAGAGCTATAACACCTACAAGTCAAACTATGGCGAAAGTAACATAGATACTATAAGGGCAAGGCTGCATCTGGCCATAATATACAAACATCTTGGACTTTATTCGAAGGCCAAAGAAATACTTGAAGAGACAATAAGACCATACAAAGACCACTATGGCGAGAATCATATTAAGATAGCTTCCGTCTTGGTCAATTTAGGCGCTGTCTACAAACATATGGGATTTTTTAAGGAAGCTATAGCCCCGCTAGAAGAGGGGCTGGTTATATACAAAAACAATTTAGGTGATGATCATGTAAAAGTAGCCTGGGCTCTGACCATTTTAGGTGATGTATATAAAAGCAACGGAATGTATGAAAAGGCGGAGAGCGTGTGCAATCAAAGCTATAATATTTACAAAAACCATTATGGAGAACATCACATCAAGATAGCATGGACTCTAGTAAATCTTAGCGAAGTTTACAAAGATACGCAGAGCTATTCCAAAGCAGCAAAAATATTAGAAAGCGCCTTAGCAGTTTACAAAAAGCATTATGGAGCCGAGCATAATAAGACAGCAAGAGCAATAAGAGACCTAGGAGAAGTATACTTACGAAGCGGTAATTTCACCAAGGCTGAGCAGCTTTTGGTAAGTGCGCTCAATATCTCTCAAAAAGCAAATCATCCAGATCAGTTTAAATGTCTAGAACTTCTTTCTGATCTCTATCTTGCTCAAAGCAAGGAAGCAAAGAGCTTTGATCAAAAGACTGCATACGAGGCAAAGACTCAAGAATACCTAACGCAAAGCGTACAAGTGGCGAGAGAACTTCTGCCTCCTGATGCACCTCATTTAAAAAGAGTCGAAGACAAATTGGCTGAGTTTCTGGGTGGAAAATAGTAAAAGTGAGAAATGTTGTTTTGGCTCAATTGCTTTTGCCAAAAACAACTTCTGCCTCTGCGGTTTCATTAAAAGCAATAGATTTGAGAATCCAATATGATCCAAGCAGATCACGGCGATCATATTTTAAAATCTACTAAAAGCGCACCAAGGACTGAATGACAGTATACGCCGTGCAAAAGAGTTTCATTTAAAGAACTTGAAATAGCGTCTTTCTCCAATAACTTATATGTTTGTATAACTTATATACATAACGGGAATACAATGAAAAACAGCGCAATACAATGTCAAAATACCAGTATCTTAGTCACTAGAAAAGAGGCGGCGGAGTTTTTAGGTGTCAAAGAGCATACTTTGTCGGTATGGGCAATAAGCAACAGATACAACCTACCATATATCAAAGTTGGTAGACTTGTGAAATACAAAATGAGTGATCTTGAAGCTTTTGTGGAGCAGAATTCGCGTATATAGTCATCATTCTTTTGCTACTCAAATTCCTGTAAAATCTTGTATTAAAATATTGTAATTTTATATTTTTGCCATATACTAAAATCCAGAGACTGGAATGATCGCTCCTTTAAGTGATCTTTCGTTATGAACTGGTCTCTCCAATTCTTTTACTGTGCGGCCAAATTTGAATCTGGCAATCCACAACTTTCTTGATATCCTGCCATACCTCTTTAATCTGAATATCATGCCATTTTTGTGGATTATATCCATTTTCATATCGGTTTGCCATGTACATAATCATATCTGCTACTTGCAGGAACCTGCTATGATGAGAATGGGTAAAGTATATAGTATCCTTTAGTCGCCCTAAGGGCCTACCATGAAACATAGAGGTTTTACCGCTGTGCTTAAATTGCGAAAAATCCAGGATGGATTTGGTAATCTCGTCTTTTTCATAATCACCAAAAACAAGACCTATATCATCTTTGGATTCAAGAAAATCACAAAACCTCTCTAGTATGAGCATTAAACCTAGATTATATTCGGGTTGAGGATACTGATATCTTGCGCGGTGTTTATGTATATCTATACAAACAATGCGTATAGCAATTTGATTATCACAGATAAATTTTCCTATGTCTTGAAACAGTTTTACCCTATCTTCTAATTTACGTTTGCGGAAATAACCTATGCCGTTAAAAATATGCTGACCATGGAATTCAGTTTCATGACTAAGTATATTTGTACCGAAGAAGTTATATTGGATTTGCATTAGTGTATCTTCGAGCCCAGAAATAAAGTCATTATGAACTAAAATACCGCCTATGAGGAAAAATGGATTTTCTTTAGAAAATTTGGTCTCATCAAAATAAATTAAGTGCATTATGCTTTCTCCATAGCGGCTTTTTGCCTGATTTGAGTCATTAAACCAGTAGATTTTTCCATAAATTCTCTGATTGGGTCAATGTTTTTAAGCCTAACGTAAACATCAGTAGATTGTGAGCTTTTGTGATTAAGAGCCTTGCTGATGATATAAGTATTTGCTCCTGCTATAGATAGCCAGCTGCCATGAGTTCTTCTAAGATCGTGCAATCTTAAATTTTCAAGCCCAGCTCTTTCTAGTACTCTGCGCCATACTTTCTTTGGCTCTTGCAAGTGACCACTGCTACTTGTGGAGCTTGGGAAAACCCATTCACTCGCCGAATCGCTATGCTTTTTACGTTCTTGTAATATTTTCATTGCTTCATCTACTAATGGCAGCAGCTGAGGCTCGCCATTCTTAGTGTTATGTCCGGGTATATACCATGTTTTATCATTGAAGCTTATGTTATCCCATCTCATGGATAAGACATTACTTCTGCGCGCTCCTGTGTAGAGAGATAATAGTATATAGTCTCTAATCTTTTCATTTGCTTCTTCCTCTAAAGCATTAAAAAAGCGTGGTATTTCCTCCAAGACTAAATATCTATCCCTCGATTTTTGCTTATGTTTTTTAATGCCCGTGACAGGATTTTGTTCTAATAAGCCCCACTCTATCGCCTTGTTGAATACAGGACTTGAGATACCAAGAAAACTATTAGCGGCATATATACTAATATTTGTAAGGTCATTAAAAATTTTGAGTATGTCGCCTTTCTTTATAGTTGAAATTTTTTTATCATATAAATATTTGGCCTGTCTATCCATCTGAGATACAATATTTTTCCAACTCTTAGCATTATGCTTTGCATATTCATTGATATATCTATCAAAGAGTTCCTTAAATGTAGGCTCCCTTCTACGACTGGATTTTTCTTCAGCAGGATTGATACCTTTAACTATTTGGTTTTTTAGCTCAAGAGCTTTTTCTCTAGCTTCTGTAACAGACAAATCAGGGAACGAGCCTATTTTTATCCTTTGAGGCCTGCAGTCAATGAGTTTGTACAGATAAAAAATCTTACTACCACCATAAGAAACTATAAGGATTAACCCTCTTTCCTTCGTATCCCTATATACTTCTCTTCCTGTCTTTGGTGACTCTATTTTGAGTAGATTATCTTTTGTAAAATTGAGTGCGTTTTTCATATCTTTCTATTTGCATATGCTATATATATGCTATAATATACAAGAAATGTGGCGATGAAACAAGAATTTTGATATAGTATGCAATACCTTAGAAGGCTTTATTTATAAGGATTTGTGAACTTACATCAAATTTAATGAATGCTATGACCCTATTATTTCTAATCTGTGGGTCAGAGGTTCGAATCCTTTAGGGCGCGCCACCTTTATCCAACTCATAGCCTGCATCACATCTCGCAAAACACCCAGTCAAATAGACAGCTTGCGTAATTAAATCTCATTTTCATAATTCCATCTATCTGGTAATAATTATACTCGCAATAATACTAAGAAGAGTAATTATTATTGTATAGAAAGGTATTATTTGGTCATCATCTCTTAAGAAGCGCTCTAGCTTTTTAAGGGGCGAGTATTTGCTGTTTTTATACATATTTTTATCTCAATTTTAGTTAATAAAATATTACACAAATATCATACCGGGTGGATCACTTTGGTTACAACTCCCCATATATGTAGGTTAGAATCTTCTGTGATTTCTATGTCTTTATAATCTTGGTTTTCAGCTTTTAAATATTGAATTCCCTGCTCGATCATAAGCCTTTTTACGGTAAGCCCCCCATCGATGCTGGCAACAATAATCTTGCTGTGAAGATGGGGCAAAGTTCTGTCAACTATAAGTAAATCTCCATCAAATATACCAGCGCCAGTCATGGAGTCACCAGAGGCTTTAACTAGAAAAGTACTTTTATGGTCTTTGACAAGATATTGTGAGAGATCGAGTCTTTCTTGGACTTGATCTTCTACGGGGAAGGGGCATCCAGCAGAAACATGGCTTTCATATAACGGAAGTGGTAATTTATTCAAAATAAATGCCTTAACGTTATCTATCAGATGCTCAGGCACTCTAATAGGTTTTGTTTTACTTCCATATATTAAATTTCTGCCAGAACCAGGTCTTTTACCACCCCACATATCTACCTCATTGATAATGTACGTTTTCAATGTATATTGTATAAAAATGACATAAGCAATAGCTAAATATGAATATGTGCATTTTCAAGAGACAATATCAACCCCGTCTATCTAGTAGCGACTCCTCTCGTATTTGTGTTTTTTGTGCACTCATAGCTAGATAACTAGAAGCCAGAGCTTTTTTATCTATGAATAGATACCTTGATTGTTATATTCAGTTATTGAATAATTTATTAATTCATTACAAGAATATAACTTTATGAACTGGATAATTAGCAAGAATCAAGACTTACTGTGGTTCATTGGACCTAGCACTCTCGGCCTACTGATGATTGCTACTTATTATTTTTTGACTGGTACTTTAGGGCTAGATCCTAAGCCAGTGAATCTTGTGTTAATACTCTTTTGGTCGACTATAGACATGAGTCATTATTTTGCAAGCTACACAAGAACCTATTTTAACAAGCAATATTTCAAAAATCATAAAATACTATTAATGAGTGGCCTTGGCTTCTTTTTATGCGCCACATTTGCTTTGTTTGCTTCATATGCTTTTTCTTATATTACGCTTACAGAAGTCAAACAAGTAATAGTCATTATATCATACATATCCCTCTGTTTTGCCTATTATCATCTTGCAAGACAACATTGGGGATTTATTAGCTTATATCGCCTTAAAAACAACGAGACAGACGTCGTATCTCGCAAAGTCGATGCTTTAGTACTTACGTCGGGCATTCTTTATCCCTTTGTTAAATTTATATTATTTTCAAGTCACTCCTCTATTATGAGCATAACCTATGTGAGTGTTGATACGTGGCATTTTGCGTCCAATGTTTTTTTGATAAGTGGCGCTGCAATCTCTGCCTATGGTTATATATTTAGGAATTCTATCTCCAGGGTGTCATGCACCGTAATAAGATCAGTAGTATTTTTATGTCTTGCGGTTTTCATGGGTGTTTATATCACTACCATGGTGGATAAAGATATACTGCGCAATACTATTTTGAATCTCTGTTTTTATCTATTCATCGTATCATTTTGTGTCTTTATATACCTTAGCTTTAAGTCTAAAGTGCATAACTATCCAAAATGGATGATAATGAGTGTCATTATCATATCTAATAACATCATTCTATCGTTCCCACTATCCTATGGCTTGCTTTATGGCTGTATAGCGATCTTTCATAACTTGCAGTATTTGAAGATCGTGGAACACACAAACAATAAAGAAATCGTAGGCCGCTCTTTTATAAAAAAGTATTATGTACTTCTTGTGGCCCTTTGGGGTATCTTGATTACCTCCGCTATATATATAACTTCGAAGTTCTCTATCTCCGAGATCTATGTTTTATTCTTGATTGTAATTCTTTATGCCATTCCTTGGCATCATTATTTTTTAGATTCCTTTATATGGCGACATAGACATGATGCAAATTTAAGAAAGGTGTTTAATTGAGATATTTAGTTAGAGATATAATTAATAATTACGAAAATCACTAAACCACAGAAATACATAAAACGAAAGAAATAAAATGAAAAAGAAAAATCTACGACTACTTAAATTCTTAACTTGCAGCGCGCTGCCATTGATTTCTGGTAATGCTTTTGGGGGGGCGTCTGGACTAATCGAGCTAATAGACATTGCTGATAGTGGAAATTTGTCGAGTACTAATAAATATGTTAGTCAGACTCGACCAACAAGCAGTTATTATATGCAAACATTTGGAGGTGGGTCAGGTTCGTTGCATTCGTCTTCCTCCTCAGTTTCACTGAAATATACTGGTAATAGTCTTATTCCCGTCTATGACATTAGCGGCGGTCCATCAATACGAGCCATCGATGTAAATGGGAAGACAGGGTCGGTTCTACAGATAAATAATAATGTTTCAGTAGGATCTATAGTAAATAATAGTGGATCTCAGAAATTAGACATTAGATTTTCAGGCACTCCAACCTTAACCCTAAACGGCGCACCTGCAGATACCGGAAATTATGGATTTAACACAAGTTCTAATGATTATACTGCGCTAGGAAGCGTAGATTTTGCTGGTACTTCTTCGACTTTGATTGTTGCTGTGGGCGGTGGCGGTCCGGTCACTCTATCTAATACCTTTTTGAATGCGGGGAATGCAACTCTAAGGCTAAATACCACAACGACGATTACCGATCCTTCTGTTGGAAATATGAAGACGATTAATCTTGCTAATGATATGACGATCAATACAAATGGAGTACAAACAGCCTTTAGTAATGCTTGGACAAATACAGGAGCGGGTGGGTACGTTTACTTCCTTTCTGAAGCTACTGTGGTAGATACTCAGTCTTTTTGGACTGGTGTTTTGTCT
>JAZKAD010000074.1:0-1928 GCA_040389305.1 Pseudomonadota bacterium
AGGTCGTCTAGTGCCTTTGCCATTCTGTCGTCTACTTTGTTCCGGTCGGAACGTCTGATTTTGGCCATCCGTGGCCTCCTTCAATATTTATTTTATCATGCTGAAACACTACGAAAGTCCGGTCCGCCAAATCGCATATGTTGGAGGAAATTCTTTTACGGCGACGCCGGACCCGGCCCAAAATGAAGCCTAAAATCCCGGAAAACTTGCGAGCAGGTACCATACGCCGGGGTGAGCGAGTGTGATGGTTGGCACGCGCCGTCTCAAAAAGAGCCGTGTGCCAGAACGGGACATCAATGATTTCAATAGCTTAGCTAGTGTTATATATTGCATTGATACAAGCTTATCAATAGATCTAATGGGTTAGGGTGCCTTGGGGTTGGGGCTGTCTGTAGGTGAGGCTTATAGAGCGTTGGGGTATTGCTGAGTGGTTTCAGCTAGTTATGCTGTTTGAGGTGTATATGAATACACTTCAGGCCTTCTTTTATTCTAAAAATGCGACTTTTTGATACTTGGCGTGCAACGGCGCTCGTTTGTCGAGCAGTCCTATTATACACACATATAAGTATGAAGATCCTTTCAACCTATCTTCATATATTTATAAAAGTATCTAGAAGAAATGTAACTAGTTGATTCGTTTTGAGAATAGTAAACGGTTATCTATTCATTTTTAATTGATCTGCATTTTGTCTCAATAAAATATTTAAAATTAGTTTCGTAGATAAATCAGTCAGTTGTCTAACTCTTATCCGATTGAGACTAAAGTATAGCGAAATCACGTCGACAAGTACTAAGTAAGCAAATACTCACAAAACGGTACGTAACTGAGGAGTTGAGCATGTACAGAGTAATAATGGTCCATAATGATAAAGTTCTCAAGTTTAGTCTTCAATGTTCTTCAACGGAAGAATGTCTCAGAACGATTCGAAAACTATTCGGATCTATTAACAAAGCGACCATCGTCAGAGCTTAATTTTTAACACTTATTATTAGGTCGGCAATCACGCTGATCTTTTCTCAAAGAGGTACGTTTATGCACAATTGTGAACTGCAATGGTTTGTCTATGAGTTGGAGCGAGAGATTCGCGCTAGCGAAATGCTATTACATGACTTGAAGTCTTTAGATGAGACAGAAGAGTCATTAGTAATCATTGAAACCATTCAAAATAGAGTTGTGCGCGATGAGCGTCAGCTAAGTCTTTTAAAGAATGAATTAAACAAGCGGGTGAGCACGTGAACAAACGAGAACTGCTATTCCAGATTGAGTCTACGAGGGAATTTTTAGAATTTGCGCTACGTGAGCACGATCACGAGCTGCAAGTCAGGCTTCAACGAGCATTGATCGAATTGCACGACAATTTATATCGCATGGAATATGCGAGCGAAATTAGTACTCAAGTTGAAGCTGAAACGTTAGATGAAAAGAAAGGCGCTTAGTATGACTGCTTATTTAATTTTAAACGATGATACTTTAGATTCGCTTCTAGTCAGTCCACAGGAATACATTGAGAACTATCGACACGCTATATCTATATATAGTTGTACTGAGGTGGATCTAGATGCATTCCCATTAAAATATTGGACTGGTTTGGCCCGTCCTACACCTAAGCTATTGAAACTATTAGCAATGAAAAAAGTATCTTAATTTGAGATACAGGATTTTTTTACTTGCTATGTATATACAAGTGTATTAATCTATGTATGTACAGTTAACGAAAGGTAGTTATGAGTGATTTAATTCAGTTCTATCAAGTTGGTTCAATAGTTTGTTTATGTTTGATTATTTTCCTTTCAACGCACGCTTTAATGCGTGGGGAGTTTTAATATGTCTATCGGTGCAATGATGTCTATCGGAACTATGCTGGTTTATTTAGCCGTTTGTTTACAAGGGGTGATCTAATGAAACAACTAAAGAATCTTTTAGTTCA
>JAZKAD010000075.1:0-3133 GCA_040389305.1 Pseudomonadota bacterium
TTCGTTCCAGATTTTGGAAATGAATTCATAGTAAATGAGAATTTTGAAGATTTACTCAATAACTCATCAGAGTATCAAATTAAAGAAGGTACCGTTGTTAAAGGTAGAGTTGTTGGCGTAAATTCTGATGTTGCAGTCATTGACGTAGGCCTTAAAAACGAAGGTCGTATCCCTCTTGCTGAATTTGCATTAGCACCAGGTGATACTGCGCCGCAAGTTGGTGACATGGTAGATATTTATATCGAAAAAATTGAAGGCCGTAATGGTCGTACGGTTCTTAGCCGCGAGAAAGCTATTCGCGAAGAATCATGGATGCATTTGGAAGTTGCTTTAACAGATGGCAAGTTAGTCGATGGCGTCATCTTCGGACGTGTTAAAGGTGGGTTTACCGTTGATTTGTCCGGCGTTGTTGCCTTCCTTCCTGGAAGCCAAGTGGACGTAAGACCAGTCAAAGATATCACCCCTCTTATGGGCATCGTACAGCCATTCCAAATCCTTAAAATGGATAAAAAGCTTGGCAATATCGTAGTGTCACGTAGAGCAATTATGGAAGAATCACGCATGGAAGCGCGTGACGAAATGCTTTCTAAGATCGTAGAAGGTCAAATTCTTGAAGGCGTTGTGAAGAACATCACAGATTACGGCGCTTTCGTGGATCTTGGAAATGTCGACGGACTTCTCCATGTTACTGATATTTCTTGGAGCAGAATCAACCACCCTTCAGAAGTTCTACATATTGGCCAAAAAGTAAAAGTTGTTGTCATCAAGTTCAACCCAGAGACAAAGCGTATTTCTCTTGGCATGAAACAAATGGACGACAATCCTTGGAAAAATATCCGCGAAGAATTCACGGTTGGCAAAGTTATGACTGGTAAGGTCACTAATATCACTGACTATGGTGTATTCATTGAACTTAGCGATGGTATTGAAGGCCTTGTGCATGCTTCTGAAATTAACTGGACAAAATCTAATCAACATCCGAAGAAACTTCTGAACATTGGTCAAGAAGTAGAATTCGTTATCTTGGAAATTGACACTGATAAACACCGTGTTTCTCTCAGCATTAAGCAATGCAAACCAAACCCATGGAATGCTTTTGCCGCAAGTAATCCGATAGGTAGCGTAGTTAAAGCTCCTATAAGAAATATCACGGAATTTGGCATGTTCGTAGCTCTTGGTGACGATATCGATGGTATGATTCATGAGTCTGATATTTCTGCAGATGGTAGAGGAGCTGAACTTCTTAAAACCTATCAAAAAGGCGATGAAGTAGAGTGTAAAGTATTGTTTATTGATACCGAAAAAGAAAGAGTAAGTCTTGGTATTAAGCAACTTTCAGGCCATGCAGAAGCATCTAGCGAAGAAGCTTCTAACTCAGCGCATACAAAAGGCGACGTGGTAACTTGCACAGTAACCGCCGTTCAAAGCGAAGGTCTTGAGGTTAGCGTTGACGAAGAAATCGGATTTATCAAAAAAATTGAGCTTTCTTCTATAAAATCAGACCAAAGATCTGATAAATTTGCAGTTGGGGATAGATTTGATGCTAAAGTTATCTCTATAGATAAAAAAACATCTAAACTTAATCTCTCGCTCAAAGCATTAGAAATTGCTGAACGCGAAAAAGCAATCAAAGAGTATGGTTCTGCTGATAGCGGAGCTAGCCTTGGCGATATTCTTGGCGCCGCTCTTAAAGGCAAGTAAAGAGTTATAAGTCAAAGCCTATGGGGTCTGTCGTTTATTAAAGTAGCGATGCCTCATAGGTGAATTTTCAGAATAAATCTTCTCCCTTTCGAGAGTTCCTGGCATTACTCCTCACCTTAGCGCTTCTTGTTCTTGCTGAGCTTTGCTCTGGCACTCGCGCTTCTGTGTATTTTCTTCGTATATCACAAAAGTGACATCATTCAGAAATTCCCCATTTTAAAAAAGTCAAAAAAGTTCTTGGATAAAGTTAGTGCACTATATATAATGCCGCGACGTAATGCACCATAAGTGCTTGCAAGTAGCATATTGATCAGGTTTTGATGATTTTTGCTAAACTAAATAAGCAGTATCAATATACAAAATGTTATGACATCTAAGAACTTGTTACAAAAAAACTAGACGGACTCGTAGCGCAAAAACTTACACGCTGCGTTATATAAACTACTTATTGTTTACTTAATTTAATATCGTATTTATCGGTACATCATTATGATTAATCCCTTTGACTTTCAACCTATTTCAGAGACTATTCCTGCTAGAACTAATACAACAAGAAGGGCTACTACCTCTACTCCAACGGAAGCTACTCTTGACTCTGCGCCAGCTGTAGTACTGGTGCTAAGCAAAGAGGCTATGAAGGCCTCAGAAACACCAAAACAAACTGGCGTAATTAGGTCGGAAAAGCTATATGTACAATTTATAGTTGGCCACATAAGAAAAAATAATCCAGCTTCAAACACCTTAGATATTAGTCACAAAACACTAAACCATTACGGTACTTATCTTGGTCATGAAGGACTAAATGACAATGATGTTCGTGATATATGCGAAGCTTTAAGATCGAATCCACATATAACAACTTTGTACTCAAATTCAAAATACCTAGGAGATGAAGGAGTGAGGGCGATAGCTGGTGTCAAGACTCTCAACGATGTGAGCTTACATTCACACAATATAAGCGATGAAGGAGTCAAAGCATTAGCTAATAGTCCTACGCTCGGCAGGGTGAGCTTATATTCAGACAGCATAAGCAGCAAAGGAATGAGAGCCTTGGCTGCTAGCAATACCCTATCATATGCATCGGTAGTAGGAAGGAGGATAGAATATTCAGATATTATTGCATTAGATAACAGGACAAAAGAAAATAGACGTATAAAGCATGGAATATGTCAGAAGATAGTTTCAAGACAAGTACTAGACGAAGAACAACTTGCTTTCTACTCTCAGAATAGAAGGGCGGTTGCTTTTTATATGTTACGCGGTAGTGAATTTTACCCATATACCTGTACAAAAATTGCTCCGGAGTGTTTTGATGGCAATGCAGCAATGCATCTTGAAAAAGCACTAGAATCTGACAAAAGATCTGCGGCGCAAATGGTATAGTAAATTAGCTTGAAGTAGGGATGATATCGTGCTATTTTCAATGAAAAAT
>JAZKAD010000076.1:0-12644 GCA_040389305.1 Pseudomonadota bacterium
ATAGACAAAGCTAATATTATAAAATAGTGGAGGATATTTTTAATTAGCCTTGCCATAGTTCTATTATTTAAACCAATTATTTTTATAATTATATCTCTCTTGTTATGTTACAGAGAGAGGAGTTTTTAAAGAAACTGCATTATGCAAAATCTTCAACTATTACACTTTCATCGCCTAAAAGTCGCATTGCAAGATCAGGGTCTGTAGTAGCTACAGTATCATGCAAATGCATTTTTAAATCTGCATCTTCAGGATTATTAAACCTTATGCATAAAAGAGCCTTAAGAGAAAAATTTATTGTGCCCATAAATCAGAAATTACATCAGAAAGCTGAACAGCGGGGGTTTTGGTTAAAAAATTATTAGCTTCTACGTATTTTCCTTCTGAGAATTTTTTTTCTGCTACCTTCAGTCTTGCGTAAGTCATTTGGTCTTGTATACTGCTTTCAATTTCGTCAGTAGTTGCGTGGTTTTTACTGTCTTCGAATAACCTTATGGCAGATACATAGCGTCCCGCGTTGAGTGCTTGGGAGCCTTCTTCGTATAACCTTACTCCCCAATTATGCTCTAATATAGCTCTTTGAGTAGTAAAATCATGAGCTGGAAGGCTCGCCATAGCATCGTTAATAGCATTATCTGCATCCTGAAATCTTTCCACTTTAATAAGAGATGCAATAAGATTTTGGTGAGCGGCGGTAAAGTTTTGCACTTGCTCGGGCGGAGAGTCGCGAGTAATACCAGCGTCTTTAAACTCCGTAATTGCTTCTGTGTAGCTCGTCACCGCTTCTGCAAAATTGTTATTAGTAAATTCTTTATTTCCTTTTTGTAGGCTTTGTAATGCTTTGATAATGGTCATAATTTTATCTCTCTATTGTTATTAAGCTGTTAAACTGGTAGCATCGGGCGTAACTAAGTCGCAACTACCCGTGATACTAACTACATCTTCATCAATAATTTGCGATGCCATAGAGCAAGCGCGAAAAGAGTTAGCGGTGTAAGCGCTTCCTCCGTCATCATTTTGCATAAGCTGTGCATAAACATCTATAGTTCCAACTTTACTTTTTAATGTTTCAATTAATTTTTTAACTGAGCCAGCTGCGCAGATTTTATTTGTAGCCGCATCTTCTTCTCTTTCCCAACCGTCTCCTATTTTACGTATAGCCGCAGCAAGTCTTAAGGTCTTTTTAGCCACCACTTCATCTTCTGAGCAATAAATTTTATCTTTAATTAAAGAAGCGAGTAATTCACACATCATAGAAATTTGCGATAAACTATTCGTATTATCTTCTTGGCCAATGCCCTTGCATAAAGAGTGTATCCTTAGCAAAGCTTTATTTAGAAATGTGTACTGGTTATTCTTTGAATCATCTACACCATTCTTATCTCGTGCTTCAGTTACCGCGGGGATAGTTGCGTCTTCTATATAAATTTTTATAGTATGTGGATCCAAAAATTTTATAGCTTCTGACAAAGAGTCGTACCAGTTGATCGGTAGTAATTTTTGTTCTTGAGTTAGGTATCTTAAAGTATTTTGAGAGTGATATTGAATAGCTTTGGAGATTAAGGAGGTGGTTGAGTTTGAATTATAAGTCCCAGTATTAACTCCTTGGGTAAAAAAAACCCTCACTAACTCTACATTGTCTGCGACAGATGCTACATCGTATAAAGTACATCCGTTTATAACACTTTTACTACTGAAAGCAGCGACTGATTCGTTGATTGCCTTTTTAACATCTGGTTCGTAAATATACCTTGTAGTTTTAGGGGCATTTTCCAGGTGTTCTTTTGTACATTCCTTGTACATATTCTGTAATTTATTAGTAGGGCTTCTGACATCTGCAAAAATTAACACATGTAAATAGTCAGGTGCACTTAGTAAAAAAGACTTTTCCGAAGGTGTTAGAAGGTTTAGGAACTTTTTACTAACCAATTTTTCAGCTAACATCTCAAGTAATTTTTGCTGTATATCTACATGTTCTACATGAGATGTATTTACTGAACGGGGAGCAAGAGGAGATGCTTGATGACCGAGAGCGTCTTCAGTTTGTGAAATTTTAGGTCTAGAATCAGGCTCGGTAGCCTCAGTTACAGCTGCAACATCTCGTGATTCTTGCTTTTGCGGAGTATTTTGCGCCTGAGACCTTGCTTTTGCAATCGTGCATATCTTGTCTAGCTCCGACAAAGCTGGTTCTGAGAGATTTGAGGGTAAAAATTCTTTCGCAGTTTGATCTATGCTGAGTTTACCATTTATAAATTTTAGAGTTACATCTCGCACAGCTTTCTTACAAGCTTCTAATGTAGCTTTCTCTATATTTAATATAGACAAAACATCAATTGCAACCTTGTGTGGATGCGCGGCAATTTCGCGTAAATCTACCTTAAGATCGTGATTGGAATCGCGATGGTGCACTAGCAATTCTTCTAGAATTTCTTCTGGCTTCGCTAAAATCTCTAAATATTGCTCTGTTGACCATGTAGTGATTTTTGAGAAAATCTCGATGAGAAATACTTCAAGGCCATCGATATTACCCCGATCTGATTGCGGGTTTTTCGTTTTATATAAATCTACTGCTTTTTTAAAAGAATCGAAGATTTGCTGAATTGATACATTTTCTCTTGTAGCAATCGCATCAATATAGCGCGATAAAAATGGGGCAATTATAGGTAATTTACCTTCTATAGCTAAGTATTCGAGAGCGCTGAAGGATTCGGAGGGGGTTTCAGATGACGCATTAACTTCTAAAGGCGTGGTAGGCTCGCTACTAAACCATCCTCTAAAATATTCCAGAGCAGTAAAAAGGGGAGTGCCATCGATAACTGATTCGATACTGGAAACTTCTTGAGCTCCGGTAACTTGAATTGCATTAGGATCGAATAATCCAACTGCGCTACCACGCCCACCACCAGAAAAATATGATTGCGTACCCCCAGCTATCATTTTTGCAATGAGAGTGATGTCCATTGGGTTTTTCAGCAAAGCTACTTTTAATGATGAATGTATTGGCTGCATAGCTACCTCTAGGGCTTTAATTTATAACTTAGGGGGCAATATATAACGAATATAAACCCTTCAGTCAAGATTTATTATGAATCTTTAAGTAAATTAGGTATAACAAATCCAAAATCTACCATAGGTTAATTCTATTTTCAAGGGTAATATAACTTGAGCTGAATTATGCCTTTAATTTAAGAGTACTTGTACAAAAATCAGAGCCAATTTATAGACCCATGATCAATATTAAATAATTTATTACTTAAAAATTATAATTGGTGTTATATATTGAGTTGTTTCTTATGTTATTTGAAGATGTCTCTTGTGTGCGCATAATTTAAATGCTGAATTACTTGGAGCATGGGATAACATGACCTCTTGACTTTTGTCTCCGCTATTTATAGCATGTTGGGATGTTAGTTAAGGGCAATTTAAGCAATTTAATAATGCAAAATTATGCAAAAAAGACGCGTTGTTATAACGGGCCTTGGAGCCATTAGCACTCTAGGCCTTGACGTACCTTCTACATGGGCGAATATCCTAAAGGGAAAAAGTGGGATTGCGCCTATTAATAAATTTGATGCCTCATCTTTGGCATGCAAGATAGCTGGTCAAGTTGACTCCTCCTTTAATCCTGAAAATTATATCGAGCCTCGTGACGTTCGCAAAATGGATGTTTTTATCCAATATGGAATAGCGGCGGCTACAGAAGCTATTGCCGATAGCGGATGGCAGCCCGTCAGCGAAGAAGATTTTCAAAGAACAGGGGTGATGCTCGGGTCTGGTATAGGCGGCCTTAAAGCCGTTGAAGAAGCGGCAATTGCTTTGCATCAAGGTAGCAGAGTAGGGCCTTATTTTATTGCATCTTGCCTTATCAATCTTTTGTCTGGTCATGTTTCTATCAAGTATGGTTATCGCGGTCCTAATCACGCAGTTGCAACTGCCTGCGCTACTGGCGCTCATGCTATTGGCGATGCCGCGCGTTTAATTAAATATGGCGATGCGGATGTGATGATTGCTGGCGGGGCTGAAGCTTCAGTGACTCTTGTGGGGGTTGCAGGCTTTGCGGCTTCAAAAGCATTGTCGACTGGGTTTAACGATAGACCAACAGAGTCTTCGAGGCCTTGGGACAAAGCGCATGATGGGTTTGTGATGGGGGAGGGTGCTGGTGTTATAGTTCTTGAAGAATATGAGCATGCAAAAAAACGTGGCGCTAAAATCTACGCTGAAGTTGCCGGATATGGACTTGCTGGTGATGCTCATCACATGACTTCTCCTCATCCAGAGGGCAGGGGCGCAATTGATGCTATGAAAAACGCTTTAAGAGACGCCGAAACGAGCCTTGCCGAAGTCGATTATATTAATGCCCATGGTACATCCACTCCAATGGGAGATGGCATCGAACTAAATGCAGTGCAAAAATTATTTGTAGCAGAAAACCCTAAGCTTTTAATGTCTTCGACTAAATCTATGACCGGACATCTTTTGGGTGCGGCAGGAAGTTTAGAGGCGATTTTTGCCACTCTAGCTGTTAAAGACAACATCGCTCCGCCAACGATTAATCTACACGATCCAATTGATGGAGTTATGATTGACTTAGTGGCGCACAAACCCAAAGAACGCAACATGAACATTGTGATGACAAACTCTTTTGGATTTGGTGGAACAAATGCTAGTATCGTTCTTAAAAAGATCTAAGGCTTATTTGTCGGCATTGATAGTATGCATGGTAATTGTTGCTGTAATATTTAATGCCGGTCTGCTCTATCTATCTCTCCCTGGGCCATCAGAGAAGCGACAAAATATTATTGTAGAAGAGGGTAGTTCTACGGGGTCTATCGGCAAAATGCTTCAAGACAAGGGTATTTTGCGCTATCCTATGGTTTTTAATTTCTTTGCCAAGTGTTACGGTGTTTTAGGGCGTCATCTAAAAAGCGGTGAATATACCATCACAGCGCATGTAACACCATTTCAATTATTTAAAATCTTAGCCTCTGGGCAATCCATTCTGCATAAATTTACTATACCAGAAGGCGCTACCACTCATGAAATTATTACGAGATTAAAAGCAGAGACCATCCTTAAAGGAGATATTGAGGATGAAGTGACGGAAGGAATTTTAATGCCTCAAACCTATTTCTTCTCATATGGCGATACTAAGCAAAAATTGCTAAGCTCAATGAAGAGGTTGATGTCAGAGGCTCTTGATAGGCTTATGCCAGAACTATCTCCTAATTCTCCGCTAAAAACCCGCATGGATGTTTTGAACCTTGCATCCATTGTGGAGAAAGAAGCTTATTTAGAAGAGGAAAAGCCACGCATAGCTGCGGCGTTGCTCAATAGACTCAGGAAAAAGATGAAGCTTCAAGCTGACCCTACAACCATATATGGCATTACTCTCGGTAAGCATGCCTTGGGTAGGCTCCTCACTAAATCGGATTTACGGTCGAATTCTTTATATAATACATATTATATCTCTGGACTTCCGCCTTCTCCGATAGCCTGTCCTAGCCTTTCCTCTATAGAAGCCGTAATTAAACCTCATACTACCAAGGAGCTTTATTTTGTAGCTAATGGGAATGGGGGGCATAACTTTTCTGAAGATTTGACGACGCATAATAAGTACATTAGGGAATACAAACAAAAGCTAGCCGCCGCTATGGAAGAAAAAGCGCAGAGCAAATAAAATAATATTAAATGGAGTATCTGTGTCTCAAAATAAAAATAAAATTATAGACGGTAGGTTTTATGCAAATGAGTTGCTAGAAATTCTTAAGGGTAGAGTTTCGCGGCTAGCGGCGCAAGGGGTGATACCAAAACTTGCGGTGGTACTAGTGGGGAGGGACCCGGCAAGCTCTCTTTACGTACGAAATAAAGCTTTAAAGGCTGAATCTATAGGGATGCTATCCACTGTTCTTAACTTAGATAACAGCGTCTCAGAAGATCAACTGAGATCTCAGATAGATGCATTAAATAACGATTATTCTACGCATGGTATTATAGTGCAGATGCCTTTGCCATCTCATATAAATCCTATGAAGATACTATCGTTAATTAACCCAGCAAAAGATGTTGATGGTTTTCACCCAATGAATGTTGGGAAGCTTTATACGGAAGATAGCGAAGGGTTTGCTCCTTGCACTCCTCTCGGATGTATGCACTTACTTAAAAAAACCTTGGGCGGACTTGATGGTCTACATACCGCAGTTATTGGAAGATCCCAAATTGCAGGACGCCCTCTGGCTGGGCTCTTAGTTCACGCAAATTGCACTGTAACTATTTGTCATTCTTATACCAAAAACCTTGCAGATATAACAAAGCAAGCGGATATAGTGATATCTGCGACTGGAAAACCAGGCTTTTTAACTGCTGAGTATTTTAAAGAATCGGCAGCTGTCTTAGATATCGGTATGAACATAGTCAAAAAAGACAATAAAGTGAGGTTTATAGGGGATGTAGATTTTGATAATGTTATAGATAAAGTAGACTTTATAACTCCGGTTCCAGGAGGAGTTGGCCCTATGACTGTAGCTTATTTACTTTCAAACACAATAGACGCCGCGGAAAAAATTGCTCTCAAGAGCTCCATCATTGCGAGTTCTTGATAAAGAGAGAGGATCCAGAAAAATAAAAATTATACAAACTGGAGCGCTCTATTGAAATCCTTGGTTTTTTCTCGCGGTGGCGATGCGCAACCACAGTCACCTATACTTTTGTATGAACTCGCTTACTTCTATGCAGCTACCAACATTTATAAATCCAAATGCGTGAGGGCTGCGTTTAGCGAGGTTGCTAAGGACTTTACCTGGGCCTACCTCGATTACATCTATCACTCCTTGAGACGCCATGAAATCCATAGTTTCTCTCCACCTTACTTTTCCTGCAACTTGCAAGACTAGGCATTCTTTAAGAAGTTCTGGGTCTGAAACGGAGCTTGCCAAAATATTCGTGATAATAGGCAGGGAGGGATTTAATAGCTCCACTTGAGATAATGCGTCTTTCATAGTACGCGCAGCGGGCAGCATAAATTCTGAATGAAATGGAGCGCTAACCTTAAGCTTGACAGCTTTTTTGCCAAGGTCTCTAAGAACTATTTCAAGATAATCTATAGCCTCTATACTTCCGCTCACTACGATCTGCTCAAGGCTATTATCATTGGCTATTTGGCAGATGCCAATTTTTTGAGCTTCAGTTATTATAAGTTCGAGATTTACAATGTTGATACCGAGACATGCTATCATGCCTCCTAACCTAGGTTCGCAGGCTGATTGCATAGCATTACCTCGGATGCGGAGTAATCTCGCGGTATCTGAAAGACTTAAGCTTCCAGCGGCGCAAAGTGCAGTATATTCACCAAGAGAATGTCCAGCTACAAAGCTACATAAGTCTTTTATCTCTATATCTAGCTCTTGTAATAACACACGAAGCGTAGCAATTGAAGTTACCATGAGTGCTGGCTGTGTATTTTCTGTCATTGTAAGTAGGTCATTGTCTCCTTCGCGGCCCCCTTCAAATATTATCCGAGATAAATTCTGACCAAGAGCTTCATCCACTTCTTCAAAAACTTCTCTTGCTACTTTGAAGTTATCGTATAAATCCTTACCCATTCCAGCATGCTGACTTCCTTGACCGGGAAAGAGAATTGCTTTATTCATAATTACATACCGTAAATTTGAATTCTAAATTTTGAGCAGAGTATGAAGCACTTCAAGCAGCTGTCAATTATTTTATTGTCAATATTCTCTATTATTTTATCTAGCCAAGCTCTAGCAGTTAATGCGAGAGATGCCGCTCTTCACGCTTTGGGTAAAAAAAACTGGGTAGAGGCCATAAAGTACGCAAAGAAATCTGGAGACAAGACAGCGCTTAAAGTCATTCAAACTGCAGCATTTATAGATAGAGGGGGGGGTTTTGAAGATATAACGCAGTTTATCGCTCAAAACCCTGAATGGCCAGAGACGAAGAAGTTAGAAAAAATAGCGGAGAACGCAATAAACTCCTCCACTAGCAAAACAAAGATAGTGCAGTGGTTTAAAAATAGGGAGCCTATCACTGACAAGGGTGCAAAATATTATGCTTTAGCCGCGGAGAAGCTCATTAAAGATTCCACTCAACTTAAAAGAATTATAAAGCAAGGCTGGATTTATGGTGATTATACAAGAGATGAACAAAAAGACTTTTTGGCAAAAAATGCTAAATACCTAGACAAAACTGATCATGCAAAAAAAATAGATTACCTACTTTGGGCTGGTAGTACTGAAAAGGCGGAAGGTTTATTAAAGCTAGCTTCGGATCACGACAGGCATATGTTCAAAGAAGCTATAACCCTTATAAAAAAATGCATCTGCTCAGAAGAGCATTTTCAAAGTCTTGATACTCATGCAAAGCATCACTCTATCTTGCTCTACTCTTACTTAAAATTACATGAAAAAGATGAGGTGATAGATGCAAGGATAGCGGATCTTGCCGCAAATGCTCCAAAAGACTCTGATCACTCTACTGAATGGTGGAAACTTCAGGCAAGATTTGCGCGTACTCTTATTAAGCAGGGAAGGTACCAAGAGGCCTATAACATCGCAAAAAATCACAACGCACTTACTTCTGAAGATGTAAGCGAAGCTGAATTTATGGCAGGTTGGCTTGCACTAAGATTTGTGAATAAGCCAGGAGCTGCCTCTCAGCATTTTCAAGCTTTGCATAAAGTTGTGAAGCAACCGATTAGTGTATCTAGGGCTGCGTATTGGCTAGGGAGGGCGAATCTTGCTCTTGGTAAAAAAGAGGAGGCTCATAAGTGGCTTAGGGAAGCTGCGTCCTTGAATTATACATATTACGGCCAGCTCGCATCCATAGAACTCGGGAATCATACCCTGACTTTACCCAAAAAACCTAAAATTACCGCTGGGCATCATAAAAACATTACCCAAAACGAGATAGTACGCGCGGCGAAAATGTTACTTGCCCAGAATTTAGATGATCTTGCTATGGTATACGTCAAGGCATTTATGACGAAGGCTCCAAGTGCAGAAGAAGCATTGATTATGATGGATTACATCAGGGACCGCAAAGGCACAAATCATATAATTGCTATGGCTAAAGCTGCGTCATACAATAGAATTTTGCTAGTGAATGATGCATTCCCAACGAAATATAAAATCAGCAATAAGTTCATAGAACCAGCCCTAGCTTATTCAATTATTAGACAAGAAACTCTATTTGACCAACATGCTATAAGTAACCGAAACGCTCATGGATTGATGCAACTTCTTCCTCAAACAGCTTGCGACACTGCAAAAACTTTGAAAATGAAATGCAAGCCTAAAAATCATCTTCTAACCAACACCGATTATAATATTACTTTGGGTACTAAAACCTTTAAGGACAGCTTAGACGCAAACGATGGATCTTATATTTTGGCTATTATTGCATATAATGCAGGGCCTCATAAAATACCAGAATGGATTGAGACATATGGCGATCCTCGAAAACTCAAGAACCATTACGAAGTAATTGATTGGATAGAAAAAATTCCTTATCACGAAACAAGGAATTACGTCCAAAGACTTCTGGAGAACTTGCAGGTGTATAGAAGCATCCTTGGACAGGGTAAGGAGATGCGTTTACTAAAAGACATGGGAGTTAGACAAAAACCAAGATAGCTCTTGCGTTATTATCGCTTTGAAGTCATGAGGTTTTTATTGCTTCACGAGGTGGTAATCTAAGGATGTCATATGCGCACTATAGAATATCCCGTTGTTTTATTATTAGAAATTCTACTTAATAAAGCTATTGGTTTTTTTGGGAGGATTACCATGGATTATACGGCGCTTTGAATTGTAGACTCGCCCCCTAAAATACCCTTAAGATGAGATTAAAACTGCCAACAAAAACACCAAGATTTGTAATGTATATCTAATGTTGACTCATCGACATTTTTAAAATAAAGTCTATGCAATAAACTATGTAGTAGAATTTAAATAACATTTAACAATATTCATAACTATGTCTGAAGAAAATCCACAACCACAAGGATACAAGTTAGGTTATAAGATAATAGATATTGATGATAGCAGTGAATTATATAAGGCCTTAAAGGAAGGAGGCGTTGATACAGTTAAAAAAGAAGTGGAGGAATTGAAGGAATCATGGGGAAAAAACTTCAAAGCCCAAGTGGAGGAATTGAAGGAATCATGGGGAGAAAAATATACAGAAGAAACATTTAGTGTAGATAAAATAAGATATAGTGGTAGTGGTTTATTATCGATAATTCTGTCAAGTGATTCTAAAAATAAGGCAAAAACTTTAGAGGCGCTAACTTCTGAAGGGATGAGTATAGATGAAGGATTAAAGCAACATCTCAAAGGAGATAGAGGGCGTCTTGATTATACTCAAGGGGAAATAAAAATCATTGCTGATGCGATAAAGAATAAAAATGTTGAGGCTTTGTTGGGTGTAGCAACGCTAAATAGCGATAAATTTAATAAAAAAGATGGGCTAATAAATCTAATTCACGACCTTAGAGACGGAGAATTGGCTCAAAACTATAAAATTCATTCAGATTTAACAATCGAATGTGACGACAAGAGTGATCTTGCAAAAGCTTTAGAAGGAAAGGCAGAAGGTTTTTTAAATGCATTAGATGTATTGCAAAAATCTATAGAAAAAGATGGCATAGAGTTTGATATCAACAAAGTACAAATTGATAGGCAAAACTTATTAGAGTTTGCGATGACTGGCCATTCTAGTGAAAAACATCAGATAATTAAAATATTAGCAGAAAAAGGGACAAATATTGAATCTGGTATTTCTGAATATTTAAAAAGACCGCCTGCTCATGAAGTGCCAGATAAAAAAGATATCAACCAAATTGCAGATGCAATGATGAGAGGAGAATTAGCTACTTTAAGAAACAATGAAGTATTTAAGAAGTGCAGTGATCAGGTTCAACGCGCGCTGGATAATGTAACTCGGGCCATGGGAATTAATACAGCATTTAATCAGAAGGCCTTGGAAGCGGATATAGAAAAAAATCCAAAAAACTATAAAAAAATATCTGAAATAAACAGTAGATTTAGCGGGCTATGTGATGTGATATGCAATTATATTACAGCTGAAGATACTATCAAAAATACTCCCGAACCTGAAAAAAAACAAAATGCAGAGGGTTTGAGTGAAATAAAGAAAATTAATGATGATTTAGAAAATAAATATTCAAACACTCATTTGTTACTTTCGGCAACAATTGGACAAAAGATAAAAGCAGCATTATTTCAAGAATATCCTCATAGCGTTCTAAACAAAGAACAACAGCGGTCTGTATTAAAAACAGAGAATGGCGCTACAGCAATAAATCATGACACTTTATCTGATGGACTCGCAAAAGTTAACGATGGAGAATATGTAAAGTTTTGTGTTTTTAAAAAAGAAAAACTGCTAGGTATTATTCCTACGTTTAGTGATGGTCATAGTATGTTAATTAAAAAAGTGGGGAAAAAAGATGGGAAAGATAGTTTTATTTTTTTTGACCCAAATGAAGGAACGTCAATACCTATGACCGCAGAAAGCTTAACGGATAAATTAAATATAAAATTTAAAGAATGGAATGAATCATCATATAGGTACAATGAAGTATGCTTTGTAAATAATTCATCCTATATGAAGGAAGCTAATAAGGCACTTCAAGAATCTATAGCGCCTAAAAAATCTATAGTTGCTAGAGTTGTAAATAAAATGAAAGATGTATTTACAAACAAACATAAAACTACCATCGCGCCAGCTCCATCAGCGGGACATGCACAGTCCCAAGAAAACACTAGATGAGCTTGTACTAGCGCAAGATATATCGTTATATATTACTATACCGTCTGGCTCTCAATAAGTTTTCTTATTTCGGAGAAAGTGGTGGGTTTTACTAACTTACTATCTACAAAAACAGACTCAAGAATTCCGCGGTTTTCTTCTTCCTCTGACTGTCTATCGTAAAGCACCATACTGCCGTTTTCGCGCTCGACGCGAAGCAAGCCTTTTGCTGATTTTTTAGTGCCCGAATCAGTGCTTGGGTTTTTAAAAATTTCTCTACGCTCGCCATTTACAACCCCGCTGGTGGATTTCATAGCAAATCCAAAGCTATCTCTGGTTGTATATTGATAAGTATACGATCCCACTCCAAACACTATATTGCCAGAGCAAAAACCTTTATCCTCCATAGCGCTAAGTATATTGTTTGCGCGTTCTATAGTAATGGAATCTCCATAAATTAAACCAATATGAGGATCTAGCATTTTATAACCCTTATCAGTTAAATTGCCCCCGAATATCTCCCATAAGCATTCGATAGCGCCTTTATATTCAGGGCTCCCCACCTCTGCATCAATGTTACCAGCTATTATTTTTACAGGATCTCCACTATCGGGACGAAGAACCACCTTACCGTCGCGCTGCATAATTTCATGCTTTAACTCCTTCATATATTCCGTCACTACTTTCCAAAAATCCCATGTATCTGCCACGATAGACACAATACCTTTTGGATATAACTCTTTGATTAAACGGTGAAAAGTAGAAAGCTCTCTTTCTTGGGTTCCCATACACATAACAGAATGTTCGGTAGCTGGTACTGAGCATCCAATCAGCTCTTTTTCTGCATTTGAATTGTA
>JAZKAD010000076.1:12654-29205 GCA_040389305.1 Pseudomonadota bacterium
TCAAATCGATGCCCGGGACTGAGTCAGTTCCAACGAAGGAGGTAAGATGCGCAGCCCCTGTCAGTGCTGCGTCTTGTAGGCTTGACATTCCTCTTAGAGAAAAATCATGCACTTGGAAGGGAATAAAGTCTTTCGAGCAGCCGGTTTTAACAGCAAATTCAGTTAGTAATTTCTTATACTCAAAAGCTGTGGTTGCTGAAGTGATAGATTTCCATAAATAACAAGAGAGGACGCTTTCGATGTAATTTGTAAGCCAAAAGAAATCGGGGTGAGTGTTTACTATAGTAAGTACAGGAACTCCAATCGGCACGCGCGTTCCTTCTGGTAGTGCTTTGATTTTAAGGGGCAGATATCCAAGATCATGCAAGGACTCTATGTGAGATACATCAATTGCATCTTTACCCAAGGCGTAGTCCATTCGTCTTTTGTATATCTTAACTACCTCTTTCTTGTCTTTGTTAAAAAACTGTTCATTCCAGGCGTCGATTAGAAAATCTTTAATAAAATACTGAAGTCCAAAAAAAACTACTTTATTATCGTAATTTTTTGTAAGCATCTTACCTTCACGACTGCTACGGGGGGTGTAGTTAGAGTACACTTCCGTTGTTCCGCTTGGGTATTGCCTACGATGATCTGCTTTATAAAAGTCGATAGAGGTTAAAGGATTTATACGCATCAATTTTCCTATTATTTTTTCTTTTTATTTTGTTTCAAACTAAACACATAGCTAATTATCTTTGCAACTGCATCATAATGCTCAAAGGGAATCGGATAATCAACTTCCACTTCTTTATAAAGCGCCCTTGCGAGTGGTGGGCTTTCGACTATCGGCACGTCATGATCTTCTGCTATTTTTCTAATTTGCAAAGCCATTGCGTCTAAGCCTTTTGCTATAACGATAGGAGCATTCATTGACTTTTCTTCATATTGTAGAGCTATAGCAAAGTGCTCCGGATTGGTGATGATAACTGTTGCTTCTGGTACTGTTTGGGCATGAGGTCTTTTAGATAGCTCATATCTTTTTTGTCTTTGGCGTTTTTTAATCTCGGGATTGCCTTCGGTCTGCTTATACTCTTCTTTGACTTCTTGTTTAGTCATCTTCATAGAGCGAAAATATTCATAGCGTTGGTAAAAGTAGTCCGCGCCAGCTATAGCCGCAAGAGTGATGCAAACCGATATCATAATATGATTGATAAGACTATGAATTTTAATCAGGATCCCACCTACCGACAAGTCTTGGTACATGCGAAGCTCTTGAATATCAGAAAGCACTATAAGATAAATCAGGACCCCTACGATCGTAAGCTTTAGAAGGTTCTTAAGAAACTCTACAAAGTTTTTTGCAGAGAAAATCTTTTTAAAGCCCTTGAATACTGATAATTTAGAGATATCTGGCGTAACGGGCTCGAAAGTAAATACGATCTGACCTTGTTGCATGAGATGGGAGAATAACGTTGCAACTATCACAAGAAGGAATACGGGGCTCAGATATACCAAAGCCTTCCCGATATTGTATTTTAATAAATTTCCACATTCCGCGTAATTAATGTTGATGCTACCGGAATGCTCTATCAAAAGTTTAAAATTAAGTGCTGAGAATTTAAAAATCAGCGGAAAGACCCATGCCACAATAATTGCAAGAGTTGTCAGGGCCATAAAGCTCGTGACTTCGCGGGAGTTAATAACTTGCCCGCGCTCTACTGCGTCCTCTATTCGTTTATGCGTGGGCTCTTCCGTTTTGGATGCGTCGTCCTCTTCTTCGCCGTCTCCTGCCATATTGGCCTATATTTTAAAACTTATCTAAGAGGATATTAAAGCTCTAATTTAGCTCCAAAAAGCACTAGAGCACCTTTGTAACCATCTTGAATAAGTTGATTATTTTTTATATGTCTACCGCTAGTCTTATATAAGCTAACTTCTGCATAAGGAAGAATTCCCGGAGCTAACTTATATTGAGTAGCAAGAGTTGTAGTATTCATACTACTAGCTTTATGTTTGCTTGAGAAGTAGCTAAGGCTATATGACAATTTTTCTGTGTGATTATACCTAGCAGTAGCGCCATAAACACGACTATCACGCCCTAAAGTGTCTATAACTGATGAGGTGATACTTTTCATGTAATCCATATAACTGCCAGCGATAGAAAAATCTTTGTAAGTAACCTCTGTGCCTATTGTATAAGTTCTTAATTTTTTCCAGGCAATTTGAGCTTGAGTAGGTTTTACGGCTTGCACAGGTTTGCCCATTTCACCAACGATAGCGCTGCGTATTTTAAAATCGTTTGTAAATTCATGTTTGTGAGTGAGGCCGAGGGCAATACCATCTCTGATATCTATATTATATACTCTAGATCTAGTAGGATCATGGCGATCAGCATCGCTAAAGCTTTTAGAACCTATATTTGTAGTATCTGGGATGTAACTCACGCCGAGCTGAAAGTTTTTAAGCTCTGGAGTGTAGTAGGTGATTTTTCTAGAATATTCTACCTCAGAGGAATTACGTGTTTTGGGGTCTAAGAAATTGCCGAAATTAGTAATATATACACCGCCTCTGTTTGCAGGATCGGATCTTACCCAAACATCCCATCCGCCAGCTGTTGCACATGCATTGCTATACCCATGAACTTTCATTGTTGCATATGCACTTTTGTTAGAACCAAGCTCCCACCGACCAGCATTAGATTCTGTATATATAAAAGATGCGAGTTTACGAGTGTTTTTAGCGGTTGTGGCTAAATTAATTTGAGCTCCGTAAACAAAGCCAGAATCTAAGGTATTCTTAGCATCCGCAGCTACGTACGCAGTGCTGTTGAATGCAGTATATTTTTTATCTGCGCTGACATTTTTTGTAGACAGAGGACCCTTGGCGTTATCAGAGTAATATCCTGCTTGAAAGTCAATTCCAGCGCGTAACTTGACCTCAGGAGAGCTTGCAAAGGCTGAGGTTGTAGAAGCTAGGCATGCGAATATAACAAAGAGTCTTGAATGCATAATATATCATTGTTAAGAGATAAAAGGAGTAAATAATAGCATTATAATTTTATTTATCAAGAACATTGCTTAAAGCCTAGGCATTCTAAGGGCGTCAATTATATTATATAATTTCTGAGAGTGCCAGTACTTATAGCATTCTTGACATATACTATAATTTACATTAATATCTTGTGCATATCACTCAAGTAGAACTAACTTTCTGACAATAGGATAAGCAATGACAATACACACAATACACACAATAAAACAATTTAGTGATCTACATATCAAAAAATAAAGTATGCGATATCAAGCTTGCTAAGATCATCAAATAATGGTATTTTTTATTAAACTATCCTAGTAATAACACAAAATGAACTAAAAACTAATAAGATCAAGGAGAAACTTGGGTATGTCAGTAAGAGCTGAAGATTTAGAAAGAGTATATGATATTGGTATAAAAAGAACCTATTGGAAGAGCGCGCTGCTAGAAAAGATTAATGATTTACGCTCGCTTCTTAGTTTAGAGCCTGCAAACGTTGCTTTAAAACGAGGAGAATATGACGCAGAGTCCGTCCGCGTTCTCAAGGCGATTGATTTTAGCCCTTTAGATACAACCATGGCAGAAAAGCATCTACATCTCAGCAATGTATGTGCGTCAATCCAGCTTAATTTTTGCGGTATAGGCTTTACCCCAGTTGAGTTCTCTTCGACAGAACAATCGCAGCTATTAGGGGCTGGGCTAGTAGAAATAGCTTAGTGGAGCAATCAGTTGTGCAGTAATGCAGGTTATGTCACCGCCTTAAAGGCAGTGACAAGGATCAAGATTCTGCTGGATGATATTCTCCCAACAACGAGTTATTATTACTAGGGATTGAGAGAGTATTAAACTTCTTTCAATTTTTCCTCGTAAAACTGTTCTCCTATAGCTATTTCGTCTCTGCCACCGGACTTCCTCCAGCTATTGGTATCCCGAAGAGAATAAATGCATCCACAATACTCTTGTTTATAGAAATTTTCGCGCTTTGCAATTTCATACATCCTTGCAGAGCCACCATCTTTTCTCCAGTTATATGTCCAGTAAGTGATGCCTGGGTAATGCGAGGCCGCTCTAGTTCCGGAGTCATTGATTTGCTCCATATTCTTCCAGCGTGAAATCCCCAAGGAACTTGTAATGGTTTTAAATCCATGCTCATGAGCGTATAATGCCGTGCGTTCAAAGCGCATATCAAAACAAGCGGTGCATCTAATGCCGCGCTCCGGCTCATACTCCATACCTTTGGCTCTAGCGAACCAGTTTTGTACGTCATAATCCGCGTCGACGAATGGGATTTTCATTTTTTCAGCAAAGCGAATATTTTCGTTTTTACGAATCTCGTATTCTTTTTTTGGATGGATATTGGGGTTATAGAAGAAGATCTTCATGTCTATACCACTTGCAACCATCTTTTCCATAAGTTCACCAGCGCAAGGCGCACAGCAAGAATGCATAAGAACTTTGTTGTCGCCGTTATCATCCCAATTGGGAGGAATGAGGGTGTCATTCATGTGTTTATTATTTTTCGATTACTCTCTTCGAAGAAGCGTAAGGTAAATAAAGTTACAATCGCTATTGCTGTAAGATAATACGCAATTGCAAATTTGTCACCTGTATATTGTACAAAAATCATGCCTACCATCGGGGCAGTGCCCCCAAATAAAGCTGCGCTGATATTATAGGACAATGCAACACCTGTAAGACGCGTTCTCGTTGGAAATAATTCGACCAATACGGTGGGAATCGGACCCATATAAGCGCCTAATATGGCAGCCAGAAGGGCCATAGAAATAGCCGCTAATGTAACATTCATTTCACCGAGCATATAAAGGCATGGATATACAAACACCGCTATTCCCAAAGCACCAGCTACCATTACCGGTTTTCTTCCGATGCGGTCAGATAGCATGGCAGAAAGGGGTAGGGCGGTCATGAGAGTGATAAGTATTATAGTACTTACCTGCGATGCTGCGCTTGCTGCATACCCAAGTTTTTGCATGAAGCTTTCTATGAAAACCGTCATTGTATAAAATGGAGCGGTGACAGTGAGGTAAACTCCCATTCCTATTAATAATTGTTTCCAATGCTTAGTCACGGTCTCATGAAATGGGTTGGTTGTAATAACTTTATTTGCTTTAGCTTCTTGATATAGAGGACTTTCTGCTAGTTTGCTTCTGATATATAGACCAATTAAGCCGATAAAAAATCCTCCGATGAATGGTATCCTCCATCCCCAAGAAGCTATGTCTTCTGTGGACATAAAACAAGATAAAATCCAGGCAGTCATAGATCCAAAAAGCATACCTATGCACATACTAATAAATGGAGTACTTCCAGCCAGTCCGCGTTTTTCTACGGGTGCATGTTCAACGATATAGGTAATGCAGCTACTAAATTCACCTCCAAGAGAAAAGCCCTGCAATAAACGTGTGCAAGTTAAAAGTATAGGAGCGGCGATACCTATAGCTGCATAGGAAGGCAATAAACCTATGGCGGCTGTTGGGATAGCCATAGTAATTATGCCAAGCATTAGCGCAAGCTTTCTTCCTAAGCGATCGCCAATACTTCCAAATACAACGCCTCCTAAGGGGCGAACAATAAAGCCCGCTGCGAAAACGGCCAATGTAAGAATTTCTCTAATCTCAGAATCTGGGAAAAAATGCATGCCAAGTATAGGAGCAAATTGTGCGTATAATGCATAATCGTACCATTCTAGAGCATTGCCTACCATCCCTCCGACAAGGACTTTTCTCATTTTCTCTCTCTGTAAGTTTTTACTCGTAGTTAATTATAGACCAATACTCCGAGCTGGCAATAATATAAATCATTACTAATTCCATATTTAGTGCAGGAGTTATTCTTCGAATCATTTCTGTTGTGCGGGAACGAGTGGGGGTGTGGGAGCGGGATTGTATAACTATATTTCTGCGTCGATATGGACATGAGAAGATGCCCCCGTTGTTACAACATCTTCTGTATCAGTATCTTCTCCAGAGGAATATGCCAATAGATCATCTATAAAAAGGTCGCTAGCTCTATCTGAGTGATCTTCGGAACTACTAACGCTTTTTAAAGCATCTAATTGCTTATTTATTGTATCTACCTTTTCCTGTATCTCCCTATATTTAATACGAGATGGCTTATGATCTAAAGCCGCTTTATAACGTTCAATTGCTTTATGTATCAGAGAACCACTGTCCTCATCTGTGCATTCGTGACTCCAATGTTGATATAATGCCCCAAGTTTAGAATATGTAACATAATATTTAGGGTGAAGTTTTAAAGATTTATCGTAATATTCCTCAGCTTTTTGGAATAGACCTTGTTTAGTGCATATATCTCCTGCAGCGCGCATAACAGTAGCAGCCTTTTTTTTATCAACCGCCATGTCTACAAGCACCGTAATGACGCCTTCTTGCTCATGCTGAATGGCGGTAGAGATAATCATAAGTTTATGATTACGATTACCAATGTCAAGATGCTGGCGTATTGTATCAACATCACCTATTTTGGCTGCATAAATGCAAGCTTCAATGCTACTAGATTTGGAAGTTGTCGCGTCCATAGTAGTACCTTCGCTCTCTTCGCTACCCTCCAGCATCGCTAGATAAGGAGCAATAATTTCCTTTGCTTCTTCAGATGTTCGAAGTACTCTTTCATTAGCGCTTGCAATACTTTGCGCTAATTTCTTTTTATTCACGCCAGATCGATTAGCGTGATCAAGAAGCAAGAGCAATAACTCTAAATCTTGGTTGCGTAATGCGTTAAAAAAAAATGCACCACGATCGTAACATATATTTATATCTTGCTTATCGAGCGTGCTCTTGACTGAGCTAAGAAAACCCTCCTTACAATCATCACTTAATGTTGCGTGTCTTAGTAATTCTTCTCTTGTCATATATTTGCTCTTTATGCTACGCATCATCATGATTTGCTCCAGACAATTGAGTATCATTAGACATAGTAAGAGCTTCTGAAACGAAAGGATGATGTTGTGGAGGTGCGAACGTCGCAATATTATCATTAATAAATTTTTTTAATGCATCAATAAACTCACATAATTTATCATGTGGTACGTCAGCAAATTTTTGTAATATAGCATCATGCTCCACGCTAACAGCCTTCTGTTTGCCCTCCTCGATTTTTGCTGATTTTAAATAATCTTTTTGAGCTTGTATCTTTGTTTCCAAGTCATATAAAACTCTAGCGCCATCACGATCAGTCGATTGTTTTTCTCTAAGAGGTAGAACTTTATGTTTACCTGTAAGATTTTTGTTAACATCTGAGTTGTTGGTTACTACCTGTACTACAGACAACTCGCTAACATAAATGGTATCACTTGCTAGTTTTTCTAGAGAAAATGAAACTTTTGGAGTTTCGGTCATAGAATTAAGACCAAACGCAATCTTTATTGCTATATCCACGCAATCTCTAAATTGATTAGCGTCTGGCCCATGAGGGTGATTTTCTGGAATGGTATAAATTTGCAATGGTTTCTGAGGCGTAATGATATCAACCCATCTATTATCAGTGATTGCTGCGCAAGATACACTTACAAAGGCTTCGATTACATGATGATCAAGATGTTTGCTAAATTCCGAGTTACTAGGATCAACAACAAAAATCTGAAAATTTGTGTACCCATCTTTATCTATATCTATAACTTGTTTGTACAAAACTACAGAATGAACTTCCGGCACGCCGGATTTATGTTTGATAGATCCGTCTTTTTCTTTATCAAAATATCTACAACCACTGCTTTTTGAGTGTTTTCTAAAAGAGCCTTAATGGCCTTTGTTAGCAGTTCTATTTCTATAGGGTGTAGTAATTTGCCTTTAGATGTTTTATCAGAGGCGGCTTTTGAACTTCCTGATTTTTTAGATGTAGTTGTAATATCTTCTGTTATTTGATTTGATTTTACTCCCAGCAGGGCGCCAGAAGATTCTACCTTCATAGATGTTAAATCAACACTATAGCGTACTACAAAGCCTAGAGATGGCGAAGGATCTAATGTATAAGTCTCATCAACAAAGACCAAGCCTGGATGAGTTTCTAGATATTTTTCATATGTCTCTACGGCGTTTTGATATTTTGATAATGTACTATCTTTTTTTACCTTTAAATTCAAGCACTCCGCAGTTAGTTGTTCAATTACGCTGTCTAGATTATTTACTCCCGAGGCATTAATATGCTTTAGCGATAATATCAAACCACCTAATTCTTCTAAGCGTTGATCTATCCTCTCAGAAGAGCATCGGATTAATGTGGATGATGTATAGTGCTCATTACTCAGACTTCTTTCAAACACAAGAGGAGGGGTGATAGAGCGTTCTGCTAATTCGTTTCTTTCTAACCACTTATCATGCGTATCTTCGCGTGATATAGTTTTATAATCAGTTTTATAAGATTTCAACATATATCCTGCCTTACTGTTAATTACTGATAGCGTGCATATAACAAGTGTAGCATATTTAATGTATCTTTACAATTATTTTGAAATAGCCTCCGAAATTTATGATATACCCTGTGGTTACTTTAAATCCATGGGAAAAAACTCAGTTTATAGTAATCTTATGCTGTACTTGGCTAAGTTATTGTATATTTCGCGTGCTAATAAACTCATAGTTTGGTCTAGAATATTCATAATGTCTGGGGGGTTGGAGATAAGTAGCCCGCATTTTTGAAGGCCTGCGGTCTCAATACGGCTCATATCAAATTCCAGTATCAAGGTCTCGCTATAGCCAATTTTCTTGTATCCTTCATAAAAAGTCTGCACTACCTTATCATCTTTAATGGGGTACCATAACATTGTCATCCCACTGGAAAAGCGCTGCTTGATGAGACTCATAACTTTCAAAGTTTTTTCAAACTCATTCGTAACTTCAAATGGAGGGTCTAGTAAGATGAGGCCGCGTTTTTCCTTCGGCGGCCAGAAGGCTTTGACTGCAAGATAAGCGTCTAGATGGTGAATCTCCGCTCCGCCCATCATATTATTTTTCAATGTCACATGATCTTCCTCATGCAACTCGCATGCTATAAGCCTATCATTTTCTCGGATGACATGAGACGTAATCATGGGCGACCCTGGATATAGCCCATTGTGACTCCGAACAATCCTTATATATTCACTGAGTAATTCATTACTAAAATCACGATCTATAAACCTCTTGATGCCATTCAAACTCTCGTTAGTTTTCTGAGATTCTACGGAATCAAGGTTGTATAGCCCAAGTCCTGCAAAAGCATCGAGTACAGCAAAAGGCTTATCTTTTGATTTAAGTTTTTGTAGCAGCGCGATGAGAGTAATATGCTTTACTACATCCGCGAAATTACCAGCATGATAAATATGTCTATAGTTCATTAGTTCGGGTATTTAATATTATTATATCTTGGGCGCACGTAGCGAAGCTAGAACTCCTCCAAGCAAAATTGCGAAGGTAATACCAAGTGACAATAATGTAGGGATTTTACCAAAGAAATGCACTAAGAAAATTTTACTACCTATAAACATCAGAACTATAGCTAGAGAGTATTTAAGGTATTTAAATCTCTCTACTAGATCTGAAAGGCAGAAGTACAAAGCTCTCAGACCTAGAATAGCGAAGATATTCGAGGTGTAGACAATATAAATATTATCCGTGATAGCAAATATTGCTGGGATGCTATCTAAAGCGAATAATAAATCCATCGCCTCTATGGTGAGAAGAGCTAAAAAAAGATCCGTAAAGTATAACTTATTATTTTGTCTAAACCAAAATCTATCTTTCTGCGAAGGGTCATTCGAAATATTCAAATATTTTTTAGCTAACTTGATGACTATATTATTTTCTGGGCGGAATTCAGAATTAATGGTGTAAAGTATTTTAACTCCGGTCAGAATCAGAAGCGTGCCAAAGACGTATAATATCCAATCAAATTTCTCTATAAGTACAGCTCCAGAATATATCATAGCTCCGCGCAGAACTATTACGCTAAGAATTCCCCAGAATAAAACTCTATGCTGCCTCTCGGATTTAATATCGAAGAATTTAAAAATTATTGATATAACAAAAATATTATCAAGAGATAGCGCCTTCTCTATAAGATAACCGTTAAAATACTCTCCGGCCTCTTGGGTTCCTATGCTATAAGCTATCCACATACCGAATATACATGCGGAGACTATATAAAATACACTTAGCTTTGCACTGGATGCAAAGTTCATCTCTCTGTTCTTAGTTCCAAACATACCTAGGTCGAATATCATAAGAGTCGTAACTACGGCAAAAAACACTAACCACATCATGATACAAACTTCCTTAATTTAGATTTGTCATAAACTTCAATACGTTCTCTCATCCAAAGCTCCATTGTCTCGTCTCGAAGAGGTGTGGTGAACTTACTTAGAATGTAACGTAAAAAATACTTTGACCATACTCTGGGTATGAATCTTTGCTTGCGATACCATGACCAAGATTTTGCCATTTGTTTTCGAAGTGTTAGGGATTTATATTTACGTGCTATATGCATATTATCTTGCATAAAAAGATACCTGGCGTAAGCGGTGTCGTGATTTTCTTGTAATTTATTACTAGATAAACGCTCTTGATTTAGATCAATATTACAAGATGTTATCTTGTTGGTAGTTACAAACTTTGTATGCTGTGCTAGGCGAAGCGAGATCGAATAATCTTGCACAAAGACTCTCTCGTCGCATCCACCAATTCTTACTAGAAGCTCTCGATCTACGATTAAGCCTCCACCGCATGGGTGAAAAGATAAAGCCTTCTCAAGAGCGTCATCATAGACTGTAACTTTGTGATTAAACTGCGTTTTTTCTAAAGTAACATCATTAACATGACGCCCATGACTCATTTTACTGTTATATTGTTTTGCAAGCTCTACCAAGGTAATGATCGAATCTGGGTAAATGTAATCATCACTATCACCAAGATACACCCATTGCTTTGTCGCGAGCTTTAGGCCTGTATTTACAGCAACTGATGGCCCTTGGTTTTCTTGAGATACTATAACTGAGTTTGGAAGATCTCTGCAAAGAGTATTTAACACTTCAAGAGAATTATCTGTGGAGCCATCATTTACAAAGATGTAATCTAAATCTAAATTCCCCATCTGAGATTTTAGAGAATTTATCATCTTCTCAAGACACTTGGATTTATTATATACGGTAAAGATACAAGAGACACCGTTCATTATTCGGACCTCTTAATAACTTGAGTTTTCAATAGTTTATGATAATAAGCTTTAATATCGTCAATCTCATATTTGCCATCATATTTACCCTCGAGCTCTATTATCTTCCCT
The DNA here is from genome assembly GCA_040389305.1 of Pseudomonadota bacterium. Lineage (GTDB taxonomy): Bacteria > Pseudomonadota > Alphaproteobacteria > Rickettsiales > Rickettsiaceae > JAZKAD01. Next base: position 23,968 of record JAZKAD010000076.1, read on the forward strand.
AGATATTTATTCATTTCATTGACATTCTCTGGAGAGTTTTTGGGTTCCTCTAAATGATGCATAATATCTTTGTAAAGACCCTGTAAATACTTTCTTGCAGCTCGAATATTCTTAAATATAGATGGGATATCTTCTGGCTTTAGCACAAGCACAGCGATAATCAATATCAGTAATATTTCAGTAATAGACATAAAGCTGTATTTTTTAAACAATGGTTACAAAACCACTTTCCCAAAGATTTTTCAAGAGCTAAGTAGCTTTGAGGAGTTATTTTTTTAAAAAAGAAGGAATATTTTTACATAAAATACTTCCTATGGTATTATCAACACTTCATTTATAGCAATGACTTCATGACTTCATCATTCATTCATCTTAGACTTCAAAGCACCTATTCATTGCTGCAGAGTGCTCTCAAAATTGAGAGGATCGTAGCAAGATCTAAAGTCTGCAAAATGCCTTCCGTCGCTATGACCGATAGAAACAATCTCTTTGGGATGCTTGAATTTGCAGGCGCTGCTAAAGCATCAGGGATTCAACCGATACATGGAGTAATTCTGAATCTACAAGATAACGACAATGTCGGAGAAATCCTACTTCTTGCAAAAAACGGTACAGGATATAGCAATTTGCTTAAATTTGTCAGCGGTATCTATACAACGCAAACCCCGCACCCTCAGAACTACGTTACTTTCAAGGATCTGGAGCAATATCAAGAGGGTCTTATTTTGCTCTCTGGATACACCGAAGGACTTATTGGGAGAGCGCTACTTGAAAAAAGACCTTTAGATGCTGAGCGTTATGCGAAGAGGTTTAAAGATCTATTTGGCGATAGATTTTATTTTGAAATCATGCGTCATGGTCTTCACTCCGAGGAAAAAATTGAGCTCCCGTATATAGAGCTTGCATCAACACTGTCCATACCTTTAGTAGCTACCAATAATATATTATTCGAAGATATAGATATGCATGAAGCACATGATGTGCTTTTATGTATGGCTGCTGGTGTTACAAAAGAACATACAGACCGTAAGATGGTGAGTAATCAGTGTTATTTCAAATCTGCGGAAGAAATGACTGTGTTATTTCAAGATCTTCCTGAAGCTCTGCAAAATAGCGTATACATAGCGCAAAGATGCAGCGTTATGGCAGAAGGGTCTAGCCCTATGTTGCCTAAATTTACCACGGGCATTAGTGAAGAAGAGATGCTCCGCAGGCAAGCTCTTGAAGGACTTGAGCAGAAATTAGTAACAAAATTTTCTCACGGGTCTTTTTCAGCGGAGGATCGGGAAAAGATTAGAAAGGAATATACGGACCGCTTGAATTATGAGCTTAATATCATATGCACAATGGATTTTCCGGGATATTTCCTTATCGTATCAGACCTTATTAAATGGAGCAAAGAGAACGGTATTTCTGTAGGGCCTGGCAGGGGTTCTGGTGCTGGATCTATTGTAGCTTGGAGTCTCCTTATTACCGATCTAGACCCCATTAGATTTGGACTCATTTTTGAAAGGTTTTTGAATCCTGAGCGTATATCAATGCCCGATTTTGATATCGATTTCTGTCAAGAGCGCAGAGGAGAGGTAATAGAGTATGTAAGGCAGAAATATGGGCATGAAAGAGTGGCTCAGATTATTACCTTCGGTAAAATGCAAGCAAAAGCTGTTATTAAAGACGTTGCAAGAGTAATGAGTCTTGGTTATGGCTATGCGGATTATTTAACAGAACTAGTGCCTTTCAACGCAGTCAATCCGGTAACTCTAGAACAAGCTCTAAGTGAGGTTGCAGAATTGAAGCAAGCTTATGGGGGCGGAGGGCTTTACAATATGAGCGGTGAGGAGGAATTGATTAAACAAGTCCTCGATACCGCGCTGGTGCTTGAAGGAGTGCATAGGCATGTCTCTGTGCACGCCGCTGGTATAGTGATTGGGGGTAAAGACCTCGTTGAAATCTTGCCACTCTACAGAACGCCTAGTGACGAGATGCTGATTATTCAGTATTCTATGAAGTACGCTGAAATTGCTGGGCTGGTTAAGTTCGATTTCTTGGGGCTGCAGACTTTGACAGTAGTTGCCAAGGCATGCGCTATGCTCAAGCAAAATGGCGTAGAAATAGATCTTCCCAATTTGCCTCTTGATGACCCCAAGACTTATGAGGTGTTATCTAGAGGTGAGGGGGCTGGGGTATTCCAGTTTGAAAGTGTTGGTATGCGCGATACCTTGCGCAGGATGAGACCTGACTGTATTGAAGATCTCATTGCTCTTGGTGCGCTTTATCGCCCAGGGCCTATGGATAATATTCCAACTTATATTTCATGTAAGCACGAAAAAGAACTCCCGGATTACTTACATCCTGCTTTGCAAGTCATATTGGAAGAAACTTATGGAGTAATTATTTATCAAGAACAGGTTCTTGAAATAGCAAAAATACTTGCCGGATATAGCCTTGGTGCGGCTGATCTCCTAAGGCGCGCTATGGGTAAAAAGATTAAGGCAGAAATGGAGGCTCAGGAGAGGCTTTTTATAGATGGTGCTGAAAAAAATAAGATAGATGGGACGCAGGCAAAGAATATCTTTGCAACCGTAGCCAAATTTGCAGGATACGGTTTCAACAAGGCTCATGCCGCAGCTTACGCGATGATTTCCTATCAAACCTCCTATTTAAAGGCAAATTATACCTCAGAATTTTTAGTAGCCTGCTTAAACTTGGATATAAACGATAGCGATAAGATTAATCTATTTATTCAGGAAGCAAGGCAATATCACATTGAAGTGATTTTACCGGATATCAACACCTCCACTGGTCTTTTCACTTTGGAGGATAAAAAGATTGTTTTTGCATTTGGTGCCATCAAAAGCGTAACCACTGCTGCAGGCGTTGCTATAGCGCTTGAGAGAAAGAAAGGGAAGTTTAAAAACATCATTGATTTTGTAGAGCGCATAGAGCATAAAATCCTTAATAAAAAACTGCTCGAAAATCTTATTAAAAGTGGCAGCTTTGATTCTCTCCATGCGAACCGTAATCAACTATTGATGAGTATCCCCAAGCTTATATCTCATGCAAATTTATATCAGTTTGAAAAAACATCGAAGCAATACAGTCTCATGCAATTACCCAATATGCATATCTTAGTCGATGCTGTAGATTTAGCTTTGGAAGAAAAAGCATTCTTAGAATTTGATGTCCTTGGTATGTTTTTGTCTTATCACCCTTTGTCTGCATATTCAGATCTATTAAAACAAAATCATATAGTAAATTCTCTATATATTAAAAACGAGCTAAAAGAAAGGTCTAGTCATATCAAAATTGCTGGAATTATCCAAAAGAAAGATTCCCGCATGTCGCAGAGAGGAAGGTTTATAACGCTTCAATTATCTGACCAATATGGCAATATTGAAGTTACTATTTTTAGCGAAGAAGTTCTCAAAAAATATGTACATCTATTAGATGTCAAAAGTATGGTGGTAATTTCATGTGATGCCTTTAGGGATGAAGGGGGGTTTAGATTAACTGCGGTTAAATTAAAGGGTCTTCAGGAGGCTCTTGGATCTTCAGATTATAATTTAAAGCTTACTATGCGCAGCGAAGAAGAGCTAAAAACATTCATAGATCTAATTAGCCGCGAGGATTCATCGAGCGTAAACTCTGTATGCAACATAGAGTTACTAATTCCAGCTGAGGAATATTTCGTGGCTAAAGTCAAGTTACCACCTATGCAACTCTCTCCAGAGGTTATTAAAAATCTCACTTGAGTAACTATCCACAAAAATTGTGGATAACTCTGTGTAAAAGCTTGGTGTTAAAGGAAAATTTTCTGAGAGCGATAGCCCCTCGAATGGTTTGATTAAAAAATAGGCATTGTTCTCTAGGGCGCATAGCGACGTTACTTTAAAAAAGATAAGAATATAAATCTTGAGTTGTATTTGATGTAATTAATTAATATCGTAATTGTGTATAAATTTATGTAATATTTCGTTGCCCGAAGTTATTGCAAGCTAAATACTAAACTTATAATACGGCAGATTATAATTAATACTAATCTATAGTTGTCTTTAGCAAAGACAGGGTTGATTCGCTGATTCATCAAAAATAATAGAACGAATGCAAGAGCTAAGTAAATTATGACCTTTCCCTATAAGCTCATCGACCTTACGCATGCGCTGGACGATAATATCCCAACTTGGGACGGTAGATGCGGATTTAATCACGATCTCCGCATGGATTATTCCGACCCCGGAGGTGAGGATAAATTCCGCGTCATGAAAGTCAAAATGCATGCTGGGATCGGCACTCATATGGATGCACCAAGTCACTGCATTCCAGGAGGCAAGTTCATTGATGATTTTGACGTGAATAGTTTGATAATGCCTTGCGTGGTAATTAATGTATCTGATAAATGTCATGACCGCTATAGCTTAAGCGCCCAAAATGTTATGGATTTTGAGGATAAGCATGGTCTCATTGCCAAAAATTCCTGCGTAATGGTTCAAACTGGCTGGAGCAAATTTTGGAGTGATCCTGCCAAATATCATAACAACCATGTATTTCCATCGATATCTCCTGAAGCAGCGGCACTTTTTCTTGAGAGGGGTGCAAGTGCCATTGGCATTGACACACTTTCACCCGACAGACCGGAAGATGGCTTTAAGGTGCACCAGATCTTTTTAGGCGCTGGTAAAATATTGATAGAAAACGTCGCGAATTTGAATAGTATCGCGCCTATAGGTGGTTTTGTTATGGTTCTCCCCATCAAAATCAAAGATGGTACAGAAGCGCCAGTAAGATTAGTCGGATTGGTTAATAAATAGGTGTGTGATGAAAAAAGAATTTATAAATACATATGAAATGCTAGAGGAGTATAAGCCATTATACCAAGAAGAATTGGTTGTTAAAGAAAAAATGCTAGAACTATTAAGGGCATGTGAAGACTGCTTTCTAAGAAGTTGCAGAGTTGGGCATTTTACTTCTTCGGCCTTCCTATTAAATAAAAATATGACACAGGTATGTTTGATGCATCACGCAAAACTCAATAAGTGGATGCAGCTCGGAGGGCACTGTGATGGAGATCCAGATGTTTTGAGCGTTTCTATTAAGGAGGCTCAAGAGGAATCAGGGATCAAAAGCATCAAGCCTATCACAACAAAGATCTTCGATATTGATATGCATTTGATTCCACCCAATACGAAAGATGAAGCGCACTATCATTTTGATATTCGTTTTTTATTGCATGCACATGAC
>JAZKAD010000077.1:0-1959 GCA_040389305.1 Pseudomonadota bacterium
AGATAATTTAATTATAAATATAATATTCTATATATAAAATCAATAAATAATCTAGCTAAATCCATGAAGGCTTGGTTGTAATACCTAATAGCTTGAATACACAGAGCAAATTATCATCAGATTTTGTATTTACATCAAAAATGCCAAAATTCTATGTTTTATTGGTTTTTGACAATTTTGGCATTTTTGATGTATATTGTTATATAATCTCACTATATGTGAAACATCTCAATTAGCTTTCCGTTTACAATGTAATCTCCACGCGGACGAGCCTTGCTCGAACGCCCCCCGGTCTCAAAAAAACCTCAAATCATACCATGCATAATCTTTGTCACAATTTTCTACAAATCCACCTCCACCCCACCAATAGCGCCAATAGTGCCAATACTTTTCTGCAGCGCATTTACTCTGTAAGACTCACGCACTTTCTTGTCTCTTATATAAACTGGCGTATCTTCATTAGATATCAACCATCTCTTTTTGATCAGTAGATCAATTGCTGCATTCCTAGCTCCTCCACGTTTCTTAAGTCCGCGCGCAGTTACCATACGTTGTATATATGAACGCGTTACATTATGCTCAGTCCAGTCATTTTGCAGCCAATGTAGTATAGCTTCGGCATCTAGTATTTTGGGATCTGTAACGCCCATCTCTCGCAATCTCAGTAACTCATATGCGTAATAGTTCGCGAAAGCTATACCTCGTCTAGCGTCATCTACGTTTAATTCCGTAATATCTGGGGCATTATATAAGGCTATATTAGCCGCTAATCTACAGGCGTGTTCGAGGAGCTTGCCAGCAAAATCTTGAATTAACGAAAATTCTTTGTTCGCGCCTTTCTTTATCTCGGTTTGATTGAAATAATTGATCAGCAAACCTTCTGCCTCTGCGGTGAAACGTATTAATCGCGGGCTTAGCTCGTTTTTATTGCCCTCTTTTAATGAAATTTCTCTCCCTAATATCCCGAGTATTCTTTCTCTATATTTTGCCAAAACTTTATCGCAATTTGCTTGTATTTCCGCTTCTCTTGGGCGCGTAGTGCGTTGCCCCACTAAGCTTTTAGGTGCGGCAACGAGCATTCTTGAAAACAATCCCTGGTCTTCTGCCGTTACATCAGAGAAAAAGTCGTGCGCTATCCCTATTTGCATCATTAGGTGAATAGTGAGCCTTCTATTGCGTAGCTTGTCAGCTTCTTCGCTTGCTCTTACTTTTTCTATAGTGCCTTCATCCCATAGCTTTGATAGAGTTGCGCAAGTACGTTTTTTGTTATCTCTGCTCATTGAATACCCACCCAAAAACAATCCTCCTTCCGAAGAGAAGATACCGATGCCAGGCTGCCCACGTTGCATGAGGCTGTAGAGCCCCTCCATGGTCGGTTCTTCGCATGTGAGCATTGTAGTTAATGGTGGTAGCGGTCTTGCGTTCTCTAGCGTGTTTAGCATAAGTTGCCTTTTCTCCAAACTAATCCCTTTGTTACTGCCTTTATTGTTCTCTATCTGCTTATATTCCGCTTCCCAAGCACGCAAATTATTTTGATATTCTTTCTTGTCTAGGTTATACTGTTTCTGCAGTCTCTCTTCGTATTCCTTTATTGGAGCTAGCGCATAGTTATCAGTAGCACTTTTGTGATCCCCACTAGCTGCTACAGTAATACAAAAAAGAGATGTAGGACGTAGGCTATTTATTATCGGTAGTAAGATATTTGCATAATTTTGTAGCCCCAGACTCACAGTTGATAAAATAGAATTTCCAGCCATAGACATGGGTACTCTAGTTTTGTTTGCCAAAGCCTCTATAACCTCTCGTAAGTCATTCTGCAATACTTCTACTGGGTACTTAGGTTCTGTTGATGCATCGTCGTCATCTCTTAGGGGTTCTGGTGGCTCTATCTCAATTGTTTCTGCGGTATTAATAATTTCTTTGATTTGTTCAATACTCATCCTCTACTCTCCTTTTGTA
>JAZKAD010000078.1:0-1665 GCA_040389305.1 Pseudomonadota bacterium
AATATATCACTGAAATCCTTCCCCCGATATGACGCGTAACTTTGCCAGCAAGCTCTAGCTCTAGTAATATTGTGTATATAACAGGAAGAGGCAGTTCTGTGTTTTGAGCTATTGCTTCAATTGTAATCGAAGTTGAAGATAGGCATTCTAGTACTTGCTTTCTAACTGCGTCCGTTAATAGATCCTGACTTAATTTTATAGCGCTAAAATCAATATTTTGCTCTACATCATCGAGAGCTTTAATGCTTATATCTTCTAGAGTCTGGAGGTTATTAAAAATATCTTCGGCGGACTCTAGTAAATGAGCGCCTTCCTTAATCAGATGGTTTGTGCCCTGGCATCTAGGGTCCAAAGGAAAGCCGGGGACTGCAAAAACCTCTCTATTTTGTTCGGCGGCGAATCTTGCGGTAATAAGTGATCCAGATTTAAAGCTCGCTTCTACTATCACCGTACCTAAGGATACCCCAGAAATAATACGGTTACGCTGAGGGAAATGACGCCCTAGTGGCTGCGTCCCTATAGGTAGCTCTGCAATAAGCAAACCTTCTGCCGCTATTTGTTCAAATAATTTAGCATTTTCGGGTGGGTAGATATGATCTATACCTCCAGCGATGACAGCTATAGTCTTCGGAACAGCTCCAGTGTGGGCAGCAGTATCAATGCCTCGAGCCAGCCCTGAGACAACTACTACATCATTTTGTACCAACTGCTGCGCTATTTTGCCTGCAAAAATTCGCCCATTGATGGAGGCATTGCGAGAGCCAACAATAGCCACGCAGCGTTTTTGCAAAAGCTCTATGTTTCCTCTGTAACTAATAATAGGAGGAAAATCATCAATATGCTTAAGGAGAGAGGAGTAAGAGGGATCTAGATATGTAAGAAGTTTGGCCCCAACCTTATTTAGTGCATCGATTTCTGCCAAAGCATCATCTTTAGCGCAAACTGTGATAGGTTTTGTTTTACCCCCGCGTTTTGCAAAGCTTTGGATGTTATCAAGGGCTACAGAAGGACTGCCAAACATCTTGATAAGAGAAACAAAAGTTCTCGGCCCTACATTTTCGCTTCTTATTAAACGAAGGATACTAATTGTCTCTTCGGAATAAGAAGGAGATTTATTACCCCCGAAGAGACTGCTGAGATAGGAGGGCATTTATAGATGCCCTCTATTATTTTTATTTGCTTCTAGATAAGATAACATTAGTTATAATTTATCTGCGTTTGATGTTAAGAAATCAGCCACACCTTGCGAAGTTGCAGTCATAGCCTCATCTCCGACCTGCCATCCCGCTGGACAGACTTCGCCATTTTCGTGATGGAAATCTATAGCGTCAATCATTCTAATTGTTTCGTCTACATTTCTACCAAGTGGAAGATCATTCACAAGCATGTGACGCAAGACAAAGTTTTCGTCTATTATGAAAGTACCACGCATAGAAATTCCGTCCTCGTTAAGAACGTTGTAGCTTCGAGATACGTTTTTATTAAGATCAGAGACCATTGGGAATTGTACATTTCCAATACCACCTTTGCTATGCGGAATATTTTTCCATGCTAGATGAGAAAAATGCGAGTCAACGCTTACAGCGATTACTTTAGTGTTACGCTCAGAAAAAGCCCCAAGTCTATTGTGAAATGCTATAATTTCTGAAGGGCATACGAATGTAA
>JAZKAD010000079.1:0-1928 GCA_040389305.1 Pseudomonadota bacterium
TCATACTTATTCCGCCTTCAACAATCCAAAGTACCAATTGAATTGATTCCACACCCTGTCATATCCTTCCGCTACACCAGTATAATAGTTTGCGGTATGTTGAGTTTTGCTATTTGCAATCTCTTTACAAGCCGCCTCATGCATAGCATCTAGCAGTCCTGAGAAATGTAGTAGTTTGTCAATGCTTGCCATAATCATCTCCAATATTTATAACAAGGGCCGGAATTGCACCGGCTCAGTATTAGCTTGCTACGTGCTATATAATGAACACCACTTTATTATATAGCGTAGGATGAGTGCTGTTTATTATTAGCGCTTCTAGGTACTAATCATCCACTCAGAGAGACTTAAAACCTAACACGTTCTCTCTTCCTGCTCACAACGGTGTCACTGTCCACCCGCCTTGTTATTCGTATATGATTGTGGTACACTACGTACCGTAAGTCAATAGCCGGTTAGTAATATTTTTACATGGCTATTGCACTAAATGAGTAGATTAGTTAAAGTATAGTTTATGACAATATAGATGAGGAATTTATGGGTATATCAACTTGGGTTCAAGCCTTTAAACCAGCTGATGAGAAATGGCAGAAGATGAAAGCCACTTGGGATTTATGTAAAGAGCTTGGGATGAATCCACCAAGAGAATGCTATGTTTTTTTTGAAGGAGGAGCGCCATCTGAATCCGGTGTTGAGGTTAATATTAAGTCGATACTGAAAGAGAGGTATGACGAACAAAGCTGCTATCAGATCATAGAACTTAACATTGATGACTTACCCAAGGATATTAAGATTCTTCAGTTTGTGATGGGGTGATCGTGATCAAAACAATTGACCAGTCAGAACGCCAAAAAGTTAATATTCCGCCACGCTATGGTAAACTAAGTTTACAATGGGATCATCAAGTTTCTACACCTATGGAATGCTATCGGCTGGTTGGTGAGTTCTTCAAGAAAGATAAAGAAAAGACTAAGCTCTGGTTTGAAAGCAAGAATCCACTATTAGGCAATATCAGCCCAGAGGATATGCTTTCTATAGGCAGAGGATGGAAGTTGCTAAAGTTTATACAGAATCAGATGGAGGGGAATAGCCCGTGAATTACGATGATACCCCGATTATAGATACTGCTGATCTTGATTGCATGAGAAAAGAAGATGTAATGCCGACTGTACATGAGTTGATAGACGGTTACCCTAATAATAGCGAATCTGTGAATTTCTTACGCTTTCGTAATGGCAAGATAGTGAAGAAGATATGAGTCTATGCGCTAAATGGCTGAGAGAGCTGAAGATCAGCGATCCATATAATTTTCGCACTCTGCAATGGCCTGATGATGCTATGAGCTATTGGGCTGACTTCGGGAATATTGTGTATACAGGTAATCAAACCTATATGTATCAATTACCCAACTGTTTCATAACGGTTGAGGAATATGATCCACCTATCCCGTTTGGCCCAAATCTTGCTCATTTTATGCATATTTCAGTTATAGATAAAGAGGCTATAAAATTTTTATTTCCATTGGAGTATTAGAGCATGACTGAAGACAAACAAGAGCATGGCGTTTTTATGCCGCTTGAATTATTCAATAAAACATTTGAATTTATAAATAAAAACCGTACTGACGAAGAATCTGAGCAATTATGCATGGATTTAATGTATGCCATGTTTCCAGTTGTCCTGGTAACTAAAACTTATGTAGACGTACGAAATGGAGAAATTCTTGAAAAACCAAAAAAGAGAATCTTCAAGAATAAATATCGAAGTCCAAGTAAAACTGAGGATAAACTATGACCACAATCACCGACAAAACCACATCAGAAGATATCGCGAATTTGGAAGCATTGCTACGCAGTCAGATCACTCCCGAAAGCGTGGCCTTTACGATAGCGCATTATCCACCAGACTATCTTCATGCCTTAGTCTAT
>JAZKAD010000080.1:0-2676 GCA_040389305.1 Pseudomonadota bacterium
CCTACGGTCAATGTATCAGTTTTAAGTATAGGTTTCAACCAGATGCGACAGAGCCCTTCTGGATACTCACATAAAGTAATCTGCTTTCGTCTTAAGGCTCTTGTTTGCGTGTTGTCTTCAAGTAAGAAAAGTTGTCTATTATGCTGGAATGTAAGGTTATGCGAAACGGTCCGCGTCGTTTGAAAGCACAATATTCCATTTAAAATCATATGAGGAGATAGGATTCTATGCATATTGGTGGAGTTGAGTGGAGCTTTAGCAAACTTTGCGTTATGGTCTCTGGTAAATTCATTTAGATAAACATTGGCTTCTGCAATGCTCGAGATATTCTTCAACCTGAGTTCTTTGACTAATCTATCCTGCAGAGTCTTATTTGCTCTTTCTACTCTGCCTTTAGCCTGACAAGTATTTGCGCAAATTAGCTGGATGTCTAGCTCTTGCAGCGCTCTACCAAATTGAGTGATTGCTCCTTGCTCCGCTGCTTCCTTATGGGCTACTCTAAAAACGCCAAGTTTATCGCTATAGAAGGCTAGGGGACGACCATGTTTTGTGACGTAAGCCTTGGTTGCTAAAAAATAGGTATGCATTGACTCAGAGGTGGTGAAATAAAGCTGCATTATTTTACTGGTAGCATCATCTATAAATACGAGAAGACAGCACTTGGGAGCGCGCCCCTCAAACCAGTCGTGATATGATCCATCAATCTGTACCAGCTCCCCAAGACAATTACGACGATACCTCGGCTGATGAGCTCTTTTGAGTTTTTGCTCTCTAGGAATCCATAAAGCAGATTCTATCATCCACTTGCGAACGGTTTCCACTGAAAAACCATAGTTATGGCGCTGTAAAAGCTTCTCAGCTGCTAGAGTGGGGCCGAAGTCGCTGTAGTATTCTGTGATTATTGCTAATACTTTTGTTTTATCACCACCAGAGATAACATTATTACTGGGTTTACCTCTTTTTTTGGACACAAGACCATTTGCGCCGCTACTTCTGTAACTCTTTATAAGACGTTGTACCTGACGGGTAGATATCTTGAGTATTTCCGCTACTTCAGTTTGTGTTAGTCTTCGTTCTATCAGTTTTTGAATAAGTTCTAAACGCGACAGTTCCTTGTTACTCATCGTGATCAACTCCATGTATGCACCTTTATTTGCTTATTTGATAAAGTTAATTACTCTATCAATATTTATAAACAAACTAGCAAAAAGGCGACATTTTAACTTTGCTAAAACACGACATTACTACTTTGGGCTTACATGAGGATGTCTAGTAACCTCTTGATTTATCGGCGGAATTTAGAATAAAATCATATCTTATTCTTTAGTTTTGTAATATCATCTGAAGATAAACCTGTGACTTGCGTAATTAGAGAAACATCTAGGTTTTGTTTTAGCATATTGATTGCGGTTTTTTCAATACCACGTTCTATCCCTATCTCAACACCCTCCTCTCTTCCTTCCTCTCTTCCCTCCTCTCTTCCTCTACTCAGTGCTGCTTGTAGTTCGTCCCTATCGCTATGTAGTTTCTTTTGGTAGTATGAGTAGTTTGCTCTCTCTAAAGGAGTCATTTGAAGGATACTGAGTTTTTCTGCAACTTGACTCATGTAAGGAGAGTGATATTGTTTCGGTACCTCGTCATATTTCATGACATGTAGCCAGTCATCTATTTCTTTCTCTAATCTATCGTTAAATAGGGGTACTGATATATAGAAATACTCTGGAAGAATATCAGTAGCATCAAAGACTTCACCAGTCTCTTGATTCTTGATATGTACGTTCAGCCTTTCATTAGTCTCTATTTCATGGATAATAGTTTTGCCATGATAGATAGAACCATTGCCACTTCCTATAGGAAAATAGAGTAGAGAGATATGAAATATCTTTATTATTTGAGTGTAGTCTTCTCGCTGGGCGAGATTATCCACAATAAGCCTCGAGGTGTTAAAAAGAGATTTGTGAATAAAAGAGTCTTTAACGTTGCGCTCTATCTCTATGATGTATTTATGATGATCCTCATCTTCTACTATCAAATCAGCTAGACTTCTTTTGCTCTTACTATCTTCCCTATTACTCTCAGTTTCTAGTAGAGCTACTATCTTAATATCCTTGTATCCTTTAGTTTTAAGAAGAGCCGATATAAAGCCTTCTACTATAGAGTAATCACCTTTGTCTTTAAGCAAGTACTTAATGGCGTAATCGAAGGAAATTAAGGGTTTGTTGTTGCTTGTCATGGTTGTACTGTATTTTCTATAACTAGTTATAGATTATAACATTCATCGAATGTGAATACCATAAAATAGATCTTTGTATAAGTTCATATCATTGGGTCGAACTACAAAAGCGGACGAAAACCGTCCTATCATTAATTCTCTTTAATTATTACAACATCTGACGCGAGTGATCACTAGCTTTCCATTACTTTGTGTTTAGCTGACCTCCTGTGGCGCTCTCTTAGCTCAACATCGATGTATTTATCTGTAATGGCTCCGGACCCATGACCAGCATCATCTCTAACATGCTCTCTAGGACGATGCTTGACGTCATCTGAGATTCCTGTGTGCCCTTTTCTTTGATTTTATCACAGAAATTTTCATGAGGTGGCCCTGGTGTCTAACTCAAACTATAGTAAATTAGTTTGAAGTAGGGATTTGGAAAAATGCAACCAAAGCATCAA
>JAZKAD010000081.1:0-7496 GCA_040389305.1 Pseudomonadota bacterium
TTGTACTTTGTAACCACTATAGCAATATTTGGCAGCTCAGCATCTTTCATACCGGCACGTACTTGCAAAGCTCCACCACAAATCTTTGTCATTTCTTCCGCAAACTCCTGACCCTTTGCACCACCATTAATTTTTGAGTGAGGTATAAGAAACATCAGTTTGCCTTCTGAGACTGTATTTAAAATATGCTGCTGGATAAGAAAGTTTTTGAGTCGGGTGAAGTGCCCTCCGGTATCCATCGAGCCTGGCCAATCAATAAACACCCCTAATCCCGGAATATCAATCGCCCTAACATCAACCGTAGCAGAAGCGTTGGTATGACCAATAAAAATTGGATCATCTACTCCAGAATTATCAAGTATATGCCCTGACTTATGACGTTTAACCATGAGATTATCATGCCTCATGTAGCTTATGAATGTACTTTTGCCAACTTGAGTATGACCAGCGCAAAAAATATATACTTTATCCTGTCGCAAAGAGTCTTTGCCACTAGCCAATTTTTGCTCTGATTTGTTTATTATTTCTCTGACTAAACCTAAGGCATCATTCATTAGTACAATATCCATATCTTTACCATCAAATATGATCTCGTGCGCCGCCTTCAATCTATCTAAATCCACTTTCTCCTTATCTAAATCTAATTTTGCCTCATAAAATTTCTTGTGTTTTAGCTGTAATTTTTCATCTACCAGCGGCTTATGACTTTGTAGCGGCTTAATTTCTTTTGTTCGCACAAGTATTTTTTGTACAGTCTCATCTATCATATCGCCACCACGCATCGTATGAAATTTAGGGGCGTCATACTCTTTTTTTTCTGGCGCGCTGCTGCTAGCAGCAGCGCTTGCAGATGAACCGCAATCATCTTTATCATCAAAATCTGATGCATCATCAGGTACTTGTATAAAACCCTCGCTTGGATGCATAATCGATGCATGTACCTTTCTGGTACTCTGAGCTTCTGATGAATCGGGAAGTAGTTTCCAAAGGTCTTTCCTACTGAGATTAGCAGTATTTGCTGCGCATCCAAGAGCCCACAGATTCTCAACTGTGAATGGTCCGCCATCATTTTCATTGAGCTGTTGCCTATAAGCAATATCTATAAAGCTAACATCTTGCTCACACATGCTAGTTAAGCGTTTTATTAACGTCACGACGTCTATTATGTAATCTAGTGGCTTACCAGTGGGGTCGTTATATATTACCTGAATACGACAACCGGGATCTCTCTTTATAACCATGCCAGTCCAATGGTTATCAGTTGTATGTATTGGAATTATTAATGACCTACCTGATGAATCTATGACATTTGCAGATGAACTTATGAGCTTCATAATTGCAGGCGCTATATTTGCTTCGAACACAACGCTGCGCTCAACTACAGTGGCAGGAGAAATCGTAGCAAATAGATGACCACCCGGTGAAAATTTTTGCGTCAGAAGTTGACGTACTTGGTCATATGTGTACAAATTCCGAGAGGTTATTAGGTTAGACACGCGTCCATAATCCCTATAACCAGCCAATTCAATCTTATCAAATGTAATACCAAAAGCTTTAGCCATATCTATACAACCTGACATTTATTAATTAAGTTTGTGCAGGTTATCATAATGAAAATACAGATGCAAATAAAAATTGTATGATAACTAAATAATTATACCTAGGGTTTATAGTGGGTCACGAAGAGTAAATAAGCTAGAGATTGAAGGAGCTGCCAATGTGGTAATTTATATCTAATCTTCATGTCAACATCTTATTTATCCATAATGTTTGTTATGGAAAGTAGAGGGTTGGGAAGGGCGGAGTTATGGGGGTTTTATGGAAAGTCACTGACTGTTGTGGCAGCCGATTGAGTGCCTAGTTCCACAACGCCCTCTTCATAGTCATCAGCAGTAGAGGTGTGCCACGCGATTGCACCACCAGCGGCGGCAGCACCGGCTTCTTGTGAATCCTCATCACTATTTTCATGCTGCAGATGCCTAAATTTTATTTGGTCTAAAATACTAATAATTGGGCTAAGCGTTTGTATAACACTCTCCATTTCTTCGTATTTTCCCCACGACAATCGCTCTTTTTCTGAAAGAGTAGAATACATATCTTCAAATGCATACACGTATCCTGATTCATCATCTTCGTCATATTGAGCACCTATCGATGATAATTCTAATATTTTAGGATACTTTTCCTCAATAGCGCTTGCAGCACGACACAATGTTTTATAGAGAGAGTCTATTTTCAGTTTATGACCCATCTTCAATAAATAAGAACTATCGTGTTGATGAGATACAAGAACGTCTAGCGCTTTTGGCAATATAGCATACTTGGTGTGCTTGCTAATTAATTCACTAATATATTTATAGTTAGGTTGGTTGCTACGCTCTAGCGCGCCAGAATTCTCCAAGCTTGCGTAAAGCTCTTGTTTTTCCGGGTCAATTTCTATTTTATCAAGGATAAAGCCTACATACTCTGCAAGACTAGTTTCGTAACAACCCCATGCATACAATGGCTTGCATTTTTTTGCGATTGGGAGAATTTCATAAAACAGCTCTTGGAGATTTTCTATTAAATCTCCGCCTTCTAGCAACTCAACATCAATATCAATAACTTTGTTAGGATTTGCGGCACTCGCATCAAGCTCCCTTCGGCTCCTGACTGGAATATTTGCCACATCACACATTTCTTCATCTAATAAATCAATATATTCTTCCAATATCAGCATTATATTCAGGGAGAAAGAGTCTAATTGTTCTACAGTAAAACTAACTTCATTAGCTTTATTATGCTTTTGAATACTTGCGATTAATTTACCTCTGAAAACATCGCTCTCGCTATTAATTTGACGGATAAATGCTTCAAAATCACGACCGAGCTCCCTTTTGATAAGGTCATGTATGCTCTTGTTATAATGATTGAATTCTGTTTTGTCTTTACTTCCACTAATGAAACATGAATTTGATTGCAGGGCATCCAAACTCGGATGTATACCCTGGAGCGGATGGTAATCCTGTTGATTGACTTTACTTTTACTTAGAAAATAGGAACAATTTAGCGATAACTCAACATCGCGATCTATAGTAAAGGATTTTTCTCTGGTGGAAGCCTCCATCAAGCAGGATTGCAGCCTATTAACAAATTTACTATTGGCGTCTAGTAATCCGTCAATACCATTAGCGCAATGATTACATATTTCCCTAGTAGAATGAATGTTAAATATTATTTCGTTTATTACAAAGCTCTTGCCCATATCTCGTGATAATTGATCTACTATCATACTAATAACAGTAGAACTAGTAATAAACATCAACAGAGCATTCTCAGAATGCTTGAAATGATTATCAAATTGCCTTTTATAATTACTCTCAGTTTGCACCTGAAAGTTTACATCGTCTATACCGCTATTTAATTTATGAAACCTTGAAAGTGCACTGTCATCGTATTGATATGTCTCTAGAGATTTTTTTCCAACGTTTATCTCGCCTTCTTTTACACCATGATCACCTTCCGCATGATATTCTACAGCTTTTATTACTTCGTGGATTCCTTCTTTGTAGTCAAATTCTTTTTCTCCCTCATAAATTCCTTCCTCTAATGAAAAAATTAATTTAGACGGCACTCTAATCGGTATCTTTATAGTTTTTTGTACACCTATAACTGAATCTGATACTACGAATAGTATGTCAGCAAAAACAATGTTACTTTTATGAAACCCCTGTGAATTTTTGTATGATTTTGGCAAAATACTATTGATTTTGGCGCTATACTCATAGCCCGCCGTAGTCAAACCACTTAATGACGCCCCAAAAACGCCGCGCTCCTGAACTTGTTCAAGTGTTAGGTGGTGACTTGGCTGATTTGAGGTATATCTTTTAGCTACGAAGGAGTTGATAGATTTCATTTATTCTACAAATTTAAATATAAATACGTTACTGATTAGTAGTGTTACTCTAAATGACATCAAGAAAATCCTGCCGCTGCAGATGACCCATCCCCAGCAAATACTACTTGATAATTTCCATCATTACACAGAGATTCAAGACTACTCTGCTCTTGCGCTTCTGCGGAAGCGGCTGGCAGCTGCGATGGTAAAATATCATCCACTTCCACTTCATCATCTGATTCTTTGGCTAATGGTGATGCTTGACTCCATAACCTTGGAGCTTGCACTCCTATTTTTTGAAGTACTACATCAGACAAAGCTGCTATTGATTGTATAATTTCTAGAGCATTTTTTTGCTGAACTTGTTCTAGTATTTGATACTTCGCGTACAACTCCACTCCTAAAATAAGCTTTAAAAAATCAGGTTTTATTTGTTGAAAATCCTGCAGCGCTAAATTTAATGCTGGATAAGCTCTGCCATGAGTTCCGGAAACGTTTTCTATGTTCAGGACATCCATAATAAGCTTGCAGTGAGAGCAGCAAAGGAGTGCTGTAGCTATATAACTCGGGATCTTATCTCTTGTCATATAGTCATGCAATATTCTTAGTTCGGCATGAACATTATCGGGCAAAGTATCTATCGCTCTTACGGCGCCTTCTAGAACACCTCCGCCGTGCTGCATGAGCCACTTTGAAAATTGCGTCTCTTGGTTGGTTTCTTGCGCAACAAACGCCTCTAGTTTTAGCACATCAATAAAATATCGCTCTGCCTTATGTAAAAAGCTTTCTATGCCATCTACTTTACCAATCTGGTCTTTAATATAATCTGGAATCCTTATAGTGCCACTCTGCATTTTAGCTACGACTTGGGCAATCCAGCTCTGAACCATTACGGGTTGGCCTCGCATTTCTAGATGGTTAGCCCTGTATGCACTAAAATCCCCATGTAAGTCCGCGACCATATTATCAAACTGTTCTTTTGGAGAACCAACGTATTGTTGCGGAAATGGCTGATATCCTTTGGCTTTATACCAAGTTGCAGCCTCCCAGTTGAGGCTATCTCGTAACAGGCATTGCTGTGAATCTTCAAGAGCTTTAATGGCTAGTGCTCTTTGGGGATGATCTTCTGGCAATTGCATCACCATACAGGTCTTAGTCATATGCTCAATTAAGTGCTCAGCCCTCCTTTGTAAGGCATTGTATGATATGTCTCGAAGCAGCCCGGGTATCTCTACATTTTTATTAGACTGTAGATCTGTTTTCATTTGATTATATTCATCTGATGACATAAGCATTGTCTTGTTCAGATCTATAGATAAATCTACGTTCATATTCTGTACAAAAGGTATCATGTGTTGTAGTGGAGTGAGCTCAATTTTTATTGTTGGTTCTTGCCCATGCGCTAATTTTAAGCCTTCAAATTTACTCGATTTTGTCCAGAAATAAGTCAAATAAGTATTATGCATAAAGCGCACAGGGGCTGAATTGTTATAAGATAAATCTATTCCTGTATAAATTTTATACTGATTAGATGTCAATGGGTCTGATTCAATATTAGAAAAAACTTTGTATTTGATTCTGTCTTGGGTATGACCTATGCGATTTGTTGCTATCTGCATTTGCCTGCCATCAAATGCGGCGGCTGCCATTGTCTCATCTCCAACTAGTAACCTTGCCATTGCGTCTAGTCTGCGATCAAATTCCGGTCGCTGATTTGTAGCATTTGCCGGACTCGCTTCTGCTAGTCTATGGTAAAAATCCTTGGCAAACTCTGCTAATGGGTGAGCGGGGTTTATGTCTTGTGTATTAGGGCTTTTAAACAGAGCCGCAAGCTGCTTACCAGTCATAGATTTTGGCATTAAGTTTACCTATATAAGATCAATATAACTAGGGTAGTTTCGCACATCCCCTCAAAAATGTAAAATCTGAACAACACTAATCTAAAACAGCGATAGCGACCCAAAATCAAGGGAGTAAACCGGTCGTTTTGGTGAACAATTAATAATACTACTCCGCTAACACTAATTCACCTGCCAGTAACATAGGATTTCCATATTCATTATGAGAAGCATTATATAATACAACGTCTCCACTCGATCCTTCTTCTTGTAAAGCGGAGTCGCCTAATCTTGTACGGAGGTTAGCAATGGTATCCATGATGGATACTTCTTTGACATTCTGCTCCGCAACTTCTGCTTCTGCTGCTATTCTTACTATTTGGTATTTATCATCTAGAGGAATTTGTGAAGTTGCTTTAGACTGTAATTTTGTATAAAGATCCACCAATGCCTTTAATATATCGACTTCTTTCGTTACACGCTCTTTATTTGCACTAAACCCCTCCATTTCTTTTTCAAGCGGTAAAAGTTTTTTTCTTTCTTCATTTTGTGTATGCTCACCTGCCAACAATTTAAGTACGGGCTTTGTTGTCCATTTTAGGGTTGATTTAACAAGAGTTGATTGATCTGCAAGTAAAACAACAGCACTAACTGCACCAAGCACCCACACACTGCCTGCTATCAACGCTCCTCCTGCTACCAAGAGAGCAATTGTAGAGCAATCTTGCTTGACATGCTCAATCTTCGCATTTGTTGTTTCAATATTACCAGATATTTTGTTTAATTCTTGGGTAGCACTTTCGTAGTCGTCTGTAATTTTTCTAATATGCTTCCGCTCAATTTCTTGAACAAATTTTTGCACATATTCTTCATGCACTATTTTTGTAGCTTCTACTCTAAGTGCTTCTTGATGCTCTACAACTTGAGACTTTTCTACTGCAGCTACAAATTGCTTGGCAGCCTCTAGATATTTACCTTCAGCAAGTAACTTTACGGCTTTGTTGCATAAATTATCAGCCTCTACCTCAATATCTGCTGCTTTTTTAAGTTTTAGGTACTCATCACGCTCTTTTTGCACACGTGATGTATAGTGCGCAATCTCATATCTACGGGCAGCATGCCTATACTTTAGCTCAGCACAAAATTCCTTTCCTTCGCTTTGCAGCTTTAGAGCCTCCAGTTCGCTCTCTGCTCTGTCTATATTCTCTTGGTATTTTTTGCGTTCACTGGACACATGAGATTTGCCCCACGCCTCTTCATACTCACGCTTAGCTTCTGCATAGTTGCATTGATCAAATTCTGAATCTCCAGATGCGTGTAGCTCTTTGGCTGCTTTTTCGGTCTCTGCTCGCTCAATTCTGCTGGCACATTCTTGTTGCTCCTCAACTACCACAATTTTTGCCTTAGCTTGTTGACACATACCTAGCGCCCTTTCATACTCACCCAAAGCAAAATATACTTCAGACGCTCTAAGAAGTACTTGTATATGCTGTTTTGTGTAAAACTCACGTTCTGCATGTCCAAATGCTTCACTAACATTGCCATAAAGTCTAGCGGCTTCTTCTAATTTTAAGGCTGAATCGGCAAAATTGCCTGTTTTATACAGCTCATATAATGCTTCAGCTTTTGCCTTTATAATATAAATATCATCGGAATTGTTACACAAAGATTCGTTTGCCAATTGTAAAGCTTCTTTATATTTACCGCATTTATTGTATAGATTTACAAGCTTAAGAGCAATTTCAGATAGTTTTTGCGCCTTGTGTTCTGCAGTGCAATGC
>JAZKAD010000082.1:0-17107 GCA_040389305.1 Pseudomonadota bacterium
AATCTTTTGATGCAATGAAAGATATTACTTCTGCAAGTAATCCAGAGCAAGCACAAGCTAGACATAAAGAATATGTTAAGTCCGCTCTAGAAAACAGCGTGTCTAATACCAAAGAACTGATTGATTTAGCATCTAAATCTAGTAGAGAAATGCTAGAAGCAGTTGGTAGCAGGGTTTCAGACACTATCAATGAATCACTGAATGCTGTTAAAAAGTAATATTGCCTGAAGTATATGCCTTAAGTATAATAATGTCATTTCCTCTTATGTGGAGATGACATTATTATTTTGCGCCAACTATCTACTCCCATTACTACTAATTCCATCTCTTCCATATTGCCATTGCAATGCAATATTAAGTCACATCCCGCCTCTAATGCTTGCCTAGACAAATGATCCAAATCTCCTCTAAGAGCCTTCATCGACATATCATCCGTCATCAAAAGCCCTGTAAATCCTAAATGCTCTCTGATATATGTTATAACCGGCTTTGATAATGTTGCAGGATTCAGTGCATCAAGTGCGTTATACACTATATGAGCTGTCATAGCATACTTCACTGATGCATTCTGGCAAAGTAGCTTAAACGCAAGGAAATCTGTCTGCTCAAGCTCTTCGAGCGAAGTCTCTATAATCGGCAAATCGTGATGACTATCACAAGAAGCTCTGCCATGACCCGGTATATGCTTGATCACCCCATGCCCCCCAGCAGCTTCAATGCCCTCAAGGCTACTCGTGCAAAATTCAGAAACAATTGTTGGATCGCGTCCAAAACTGCGATCGCCTATTACCTCGTCCGCCTCGTCGAAAAATAAATCTGCAACAGGCGCGCAAGTAACGGTGATACCGAGCTCTTTAAGCTCTGACATAAGAGCTTTATAATTCTCATAAACTTCATTTAAACCTTGATCCGCCTCCATCCTACTAAAAGACGCGGCAGCAGGATATAACTTAGATGCTATGGGGGGTTTAATGCGAGCTACTCTGCCGCCCTCCTGGTCTATTAAAATCTCTATCGCCCGATCCAGAAAAAGCTCATGCAATGATCTTGTCAAGGCCTGCACTTGCTCGCGTGATTCAATATTGCGACGAAAAAGGATAAAGCCATAAGGCTGGTGCTTTTTAAAAAACTCTATTTCTTCTGGAAGTAAAGTAGGCCCTTGAAGACCAAAAATAATGGGTTTCATGCATCTCTCCTTTTGATTTTTAAATTTAGAATAAATTAAACCTCCGCACAACTTAAATCACCAAGTTAAATAAAAGGCATTATTTAGCTTGTATTCTCATTAACATTTCTATATGATCTCCAATTACTTGAGTTTACTAAAACTCTTCTTCTTATGCGTTACAGTGTTTGATCAAGAGTTCTTGGCAACGTGTTTGCTGGAATCCGTGAAAAGTCTAAATAGGTTTGCCTAAATAGATTTAATCGGAATCTGGTGTTATCACGAACTCTGACCACCGCCACAAGGCGTGTGGGAACACAACAACTACAACAAAGAGGAAACTATGTCTACTGGTACCGTAAAATGGTTCAACAAAATCAAAGGCTTTGGCTTTATTCAACCTTCAGACAGTGGTGACGATGTATTCGTTCACATCACTGCTCTTCAAGAAGCTGGTATTGACAACCTTAGAGAAGGCCAACAAGTAAGCTATGAGCTTTCTAGCAACAGAGGCAAAATCTCTGCAGCTGATCTAAAGTTAATGTAATACGAATACTGAAATACTCCAAACTTTTATATTTAAACCTAAAAGTTTGGAGTATTTCGGGTACTAAATTACTGCTATTGCAAATGAAACAATATTAGTAATTCTGAGCATGCAGTTTGGTATATTTAATATACCATAAGTCGCCTCCAAAAAATGATGATTATCCATTTCAGAGTTTTTTAAGACAATGCGACTATGCATTTTTGTCTAGGCAAAACTGATACATGGCATAATGTTATGTATTTATATCTCGCAAGAGGCATTTGCTGTATAGACGTTACTCTCGAAAAAAGGAAATCATTATTATGACAGAAAATATTCATGCCCAAAATTCAACCGCTCTAAGCTTCAGTGCATTAGGTGTACCAAATTCTTTGGTAGAATCACTAGAGCGTATGCATATCAAGACTCCAACTCCAATCCAAGAGAAGTCAATCGCTCCAGCCATTGCTGGGAGAGATATTTTAGCTTCAGCTCAAACTGGAACTGGAAAAACTATTTCATATCTTATACCTCTCGTCTTGCATCTTTTAAAATCCAATGACGCGAAAGCATTGGTACTTGCTCCAACTAGAGAACTAGCGGCCCAGGTGAAGGAAGGCCTTCAGGCATTGCTTGGACAAGGCTCTGCGCTTAGCGCGGTGCTTCTGATCGGCGGAGAGCCGATATCAAAACAATTTTTCTCCCTCAAAAAGAATCCAAGAGTTATTATAGGCACCCCTGGACGTATCATTGATCACTTAGATCGCAAAACTCTGAATCTAAGCAAGGCAACATTTTTAGTACTTGATGAAACAGATAGAATGCTAGATATGGGCTTCACAGAGCCTTTGAAAAAAATCGTAGGACATTTAGTAGAAACTCGTCAAACATTGATGTTTTCAGCAACAATGCCTCCTAGTATAGTAAACTTATCTCAGAAATACTTGACAGATCCTCTACGTATTAGCGTTGGGTCTACTACTCAAGCAAAATCGGAAATACAACAAGATACAATCAAGCTTTCTGCTTCTGGTAAATTCACTCATTTGCTTAAAGAACTAGATGAACGCACTGGCTCAGTTATAGTTTTTGTTAAAACAAAGCGTGGAGCAGAGCAGTTAGCCGATAAACTTAAAATTCAGAACCATAGTGCGGATGCAATGCATGGTGATCTAAGACAAAATAAACGCGACCAAATAGTTAAGGCGTTTAGGAACCAGAAAAACCGTATCATGGTAGCAACAGACGTAGCAGCACGTGGCATTGATATTCCGCACGTTATGCATGTTATAAATTACGATTTGCCTCAATGTCCAGAGGATTACATTCACCGTATTGGTAGAACTGGTAGAGCTGGCTCTAAGGGCTTTGCGCTGTCGATGATCTCGCCAGAAGATAACGATAAATGGAGAGCTATTCATAGATTGATGTCTGGAGAAATTCTAGAAGGACCGAGAATGGCTCCTAGTAAATCACGTAGTAGAAGTAACAATGGACCTCGTAGTAATGGACCTGGAGCTGCCCGTAGTAATGCCGGCGCCCCTCGTAAATTCGGTGCTAGTGGCGGCGGAAAGCCTTGGATCAAGTCAGATCAAAGCAGCGCAAGACCTTCTAGCTTCGTAAAACGTGCTAAGGCTAATTAATATAGCTTAGATAATAAGCTTACCATTGCATTCTGCCTGAGATTCTGTCTGAGCCCCTGCGAAAGTAGGGGCTTTTTCTTTGCGCCATCCAAAAAACGCGCACATGTTGGAATTAAGCTGGAAAGATCGATTTTAGAACGAGGCTACGAAGATAATATCAGGGCACGAGCCCCTAATAAGAATGGGAATAAGATTTGGTACTACCCAACATCTACTTCAATAGGGCCTTTGGTAGACCCAGATAGAAACTGCATTAAATATGGATTATCCGAAGCATGCATTTCTTCCCTGCTACCGCTCCATAAAATTTTGCCTTCATGGATTAAATTTACGACACTTGCTATTTTTTCAGCGCTAGCAAGATCGTGAGTGATAGTTATTGTAGTAGCGCCAAGTTCCTCGCGCACCTTAATGATAAGTTCATTGATAACATTCGCCATAATTGGATCAAGCCCAGTTGTGGGTTCATCAAAGAAGATGATTTCTGGATTTGTACAAATTGCCCTGGCAAGTGATACACGCTTCTGCATCCCTCCCGATAATTCCGCTGGGAAAAGGTCTAGGATAAGAGGCTTAAGCCCAACAGAGCGAAGCTTTTCCTCTGCCAAATCGCGTTTTGCAGAGGGACTGAGTTTATAAAGTTTTTCGGCAAAAAATGTTATATTATCCATAACACTAAGCGAATCAAAAAGAGCGCTAGCTTGAAAAAGGAAGCCGCATTTTGCCATAACTTCAAAGCGCTCTCTTGTATTTAAAAAAGTCGTTTCTTTGCCGTCGATACAGACTTTTCCGCTATCTGGTTGAATCAAACCAACGATAGCTTTAATCAATACAGATTTACCGGTACCTGAACCTCCCAAGATAACTACGGAGCTACCAGCCTCGATTTCCAGATTTATTCCTTGCAACACCTTATGATTGCCAAATGCTTTTTTAAGGTCCTGAACTACAATCTTGCTTATCATTTAATTTGCACTCATTTATTTGGACCAATGGGTCATTATATAAATAAAATCTAAACGCACTTCTGTCGTTCTTATTTTTATCTACTAAAAAATAATTCGGTTATAAGATAGTTACTTAGCAAGATCAAAATAGAGGAATTTACAACAGCACTTGTTGTTGCCATCCCTACTCCTTTTGCTCCCTTATCAGAGTGATATCCGCTATAACAACTCATCACCGAAATAATAAGTCCAAAAACTGCGGCTTTTACAAGTCCTGATACGACATCAACTCTTTCAAGATACTTCAAGGTGTTTATGATGTAATTTGCGCTATTGAACCCAAGCTTATGAGTGCTTACTAAATATCCACCCATAACACCTATGATATCTCCTATAAAAACAAGACAAGGAAGGGCTATGGTTGCCGCCAAAACTCGTGGTGATACCAGATACTTTATCGGATCAGTGGACAAAGTATAAAGCGCATCAATTTGCTCTGTCACACGCATAGTGCCGAGTTCCGCCGCTATTGACGCCCCGACTCTGCCAGCTACCATAAGCCCCGCAAGAACTGGACCAAGTTCCCTAGTAATAGAAAGTACTACAACAGTCGCAATAGAACTTTCCGCAGAAAATCTTGAAAACCCCGTATAGCTTTGAAGCGCCAAAACCGCCCCCGAAAAAAGCGCAGTCATACCAACGACTGGAAGGGAAAAAAATCCAATATGTAGCAATTGCTGCTGAAATATTTTAAAATCGAAAGCCCGAGAGAAAATTCCAGTTATGGCTTTTAAAGTAAAAATAATTAGCATTCCCGTTTCTTGAGAGAGCAAGACGCTCTTGCGTCCAACTCTTTGGACAAACTCCAGGGGTATTATACAGGCTTTCATGGTTTACCCTTATTTAAGATCGTCAAATCAAATTGACATTATATGTGTAGTTATATTTGTAGTATGGTCAATATTTATTCTATAGTAAACATGGATCTTATCACATAAGAAAGCACTAGTACAACAAACTATCTAATATTCAGCAGAAAATTTGACAGTAAAATTATTCGTATTGCTAGCGCTGCTTTAAATCATATTCAGAATCCTTATGCAACAATCGCTTCTAAAAAAGTTAATAGGATATGGGGATAAATTTATACAAAGTCAGTTATATGTTTTGACAGCTTCTAAAAAAGTAACTAATATATCTCCATGAAATCTCGTACCTTAAATGTATGCGTGAAGCACAATTAGCAAAACACAATTATAATGCAGCGCCTCTAGGCAGCAACGATTTTGCATTCTTTGCTATTTCTCTTGCCACGGTTTCTTTGATTTCATGCGCTATTATTCTGCAACCGGTGATTAGCTCGGTGATTATTGTGGCTTAGCCACTATATACACACCCCCTTTCGTCATTTCTTATTTTTATACAACTCTTCAAGAGGAAGAATCATGCGTCAATATAAGTCTATATTATTTTATGGTTTCGTTATCTTCGCTATGTTTTTTGGCTCCGGTAATTTGGTGCTACCACTACAAATAGGTTTTTTATCAGGAGAGCATTGGGTACTTGCTTTCCTAGGACTTTTACTTTCCGGCGTTATATTGCCATTTCTGGGGCTTTTAGTAATAAAGCTGCATAAAGGCGATTATAATAGTTTTTTTGGCGAGGCGGGTATAGTAGCAAGGCTATGCCTCCCATTTTTTATTCTCTCTCTGATGGGGCCTTTTGGGGTAGCACCTAGATGCATTACTGTCGCGCATGGAGGCGTGGAGTATCTTGCTCCGAATATTTCTCTGGCTGGATTTAGCGTATTCTTTTCTATCGTTACTTTTTTCTTATGCCTCAAAGATAAAATGATGGTGAAAATTTTAGGTAAGTATTTAAGCCCTATCAAACTTATTACTTTAACAGTACTAATCGCAGTAGGAGTTATGCAAGCCCCCAATACTTTGCATGAAACTAAGGCCTTAGAATCATTTAGCACTGGTCTGTTCACAGCTTATCAAACCATGGACTTATTCGCAGCTTTTTTCTTTTCCGCCATGCTATTTAAGCAGATTCAAGACTTTTTGCCAAAGGACGCTAGTGATAGAGAAGTATTGGCATTTTCAGTGAAATCAGGAGTAATAGGATTTTCAATTCTTGCCGCGGTATATTTGGGGTTAGTATATTTAAGCTCTCATTATGCCTTTTTGCTAGAGGGCGTTTCTCCTAAATTAATGCTCCCTGCTATCGCGATGCATACCATGGGCAGTGCAGCGACGTATTTTATAGCAGCTGCTATGTTCTTTTCATGCTTAGCCACAGCTGTTGCGTTGAATAATATTTACGCAAGATATATCTGTGACATTCTGAAGCTCGAAGAAAGGAGGTTCCCGGCGGTATTACTGCTCACAATTATGACAACTTTTGCTATGTCTTTGTTGGATTTTAGTGGAATAACAGCATTTTTAGTCCCGGTGCTTGAGGTTTCATATCCAGGACTTATCGCTCTTACTCTTATGAACATCTTTTTTAGAGGGGCGAGTAAGATTAAAAAGTATATATTTTGGATTATTACCGTCTTGATGATAATGTCATTTATTATTTGAAGGGCTATAATTAAATTAGGCTTATTAGAGAGTATTTAAGAATAGGATTAGTGGAGTATAAACCTCTTGCAGTTAGGGTAAATTTGGTTTATACTTCCGCCCACTTGCCGCTTAAGATGCGGGAAGACCTCAAATGGGGGTGTAGCTCAGTTGGTTAGAGCGTCTGCCTGTCACGCAGAAGGCCGCGGGTTCGAGTCCCGTCACTCCCGCCATTCATTACAACAAATCACGCAAATTATGAGTAATCTCCTAGATTTATCAATGCATTTACAAAAACTAGAGCATGCTCAAGATTTACTACTTCCTCGCTATGCTACCGAGGGCAGTGCTGGAATGGACTTAATGGCAGCAATCCACGATAATGTATGCGTTAGGCCAGGAAGTTATACATTAATCCCTACTGGTATATGCATAGCATTGCCCGAGAATTACGAAGCGCAGATAAGGCCTCGCTCCGGGCTTGCCGCAAAGCATGGAGTGACCGTCTTAAATACCCCGGGTACAATCGATAGTGATTATCGCGGGGAAATAAAAGTGATCTTAATAAATCATGGAGCTGAGGATTTTGTAGTGGAGCGTGGTATGCGCATTGCTCAGATGGTTATTGCCAAATACACTCAAATACAAATTCAAGAAGTCTCTGAGCTAAGCTCTACGGATCGCGGCGATAAAGGATTTGGCTCTACCGGTAGATCTTAAACGTTGTCTGTCACTTTATCTAGCTCTCAAAGATTTTAAAATTAAATCTTATATCGAGCGCATCAATGATCCGAAAAATTTACAATCATATAATTGATTATATTCTTCCGAGGCGCTGCATGTCTTGTGCGGAGCTTACGCAGGATAGCGGGGGATTCTGTAGCAAATGCTGGCAGGAATTTGAATTTGTTACAAAGCCATACTGCAAATCATGCGGGAGAAATTTTTCTTTAAATATTGCCAACGACCAAGTTTGTCTTGGATGCATCAAAACTCCTCCAGAGTATGACATGGCTCGCTCATTATTCAAATTCAATGCCACAAGTAAAAAAGTAGTTCATGCCTTTAAATATTATGATAAAACCATTTTAGCTCAGAGTTTTGCCCAGATGCTGTATTCAAAATATACCGAAGAAATATCGGGTGCGGATTTGGTAATTCCGGTACCTATGCATAAGCTCAAGCGCCTAATGCGTATGTATAACCAAGCCGCGCTGCTTGCAAATGCTATTGGTATCTGCGCAAATAAGTCAGTAACTTTTGATGTGCTTATCAAAAAAAAATGGACAAAACCTCAAACTTTACTCCCTCGAAAAACTAGACTGGTGAATCTTGCGGGGAGTATAGGAATTACTAACGCTCATAAAGTCGAGGGTAGAAATATTATTTTGGTAGATGACGTAATGACTACAGGATCCACCGTGTCTCTTTGCTCTAAGCTACTTAAAAAAGCGGGAGCTAAAAATATTCTTGTACTCTGCATAGCTGCCACTTAAATACACTACTCTATGTCAATTACTCTATGTCAATGAGCCTAGATTAATGAGCGCTGACCATTTCTTCTGGTTTAATATATTTATCAAATTCTTCGCTCGTAAGCAGCCCAAGTGCTAGAGCTGCTTCTTTTAAGCTAAGCCCCTCTTTATGTGCTTTTTTTGCAATTTTTGCCGCATTGTCATAGCCAATATATGGATTCAATGCAGTGACTAGCATCAATGAACTATCTCTGAGCTCATTAATCCTATCTATATTAGCTTCAGTTCCGTCCAGGCAATTATCCACAAAACTGTGAACTCCATCCGTAATTAATCTGATTGACTGAAGCAGGTTATATATTATGACTGGCTTAAATACATTCAACTCCAAATGCCCCGAAGCACCAGCGATGGTAATGGTAGTATGGTTACCCATAACCTGCGTACATAACATGGTCAAAGCTTCGCATTGTGTTGGATTGACTTTGCCAGGCATAATAGATGACCCAGGCTCGTTTTCTGGTAGATGAAGTTCGCCAAGACCACAACGAGGGCCAGAGCCCAATAACCTTATATCATTAGCTATTTTCATCAAGCTTACAGCCGTAACATTGAGCTGCCCTGAAAATTCGACCAAAGCATCGTTAGAAGCAAGAGCCTCAAATTTATTCGGCGCGGTAATAAAAGGACAATTTGTAACTTCCGCAACTGCGGAAGCAAATTTGACATCAAAACCAATTTTAGAATTTAGACCAGTGCCAACTGCGGTACCGCCTTGAGCTAGATAGTAAACCCTCGTAAGTCCTTCCTCTATTCTAGCAATTGCATATTCTATTTGCGCTGCATATCCTGAAAATTCTTGCCCTAAAGTAATAGGCGTTGCATCTTGCATATGCGTCCTACCGATCTTCACTATATGAGACCATGCTTTTACTTTAACTTCCAGAGATTTATGGAGCTTTCTAAGTGCTGGAAGTAGCTTATTTTTTACTTCTAGTACAGTCGCAATATGCATAGAGGTAGGAAACGAATCGTTAGAAGATTGCCCCATATTCACATGATCATTCGGATGAACTGGGCTTTTACTCCCTAAAACACCACCCAAAGCTTCACTTGCGATATTGGCTATGACCTCGTTTACATTCATATTAGTTTGAGTGCCGGAGCCCGTTTGCCAAACAGACAAAGGGAAGTGATCGTTGAATTCTCCCGCAAGGACCCTATCTGCCGCCGCAATTATCGCAGAAGCGATATCAGGTTTTAATGCATTCATAGCAAGATTAGTCTTAGCAGCGCATTTTTTGAGTAGCACCAGAGCCATGATTAAGGGCTTTGGCATAGTCTCTTGTCCTATTTTGAAATTTTCCAAGGACCTCTGAGTCTGCGCTCCGAAATATCTACTACCTTCTACTTGAATTTCACCAAATGAATCGGTCTCTGTTCTATGCGTAATTTGGGGCGTAATTAAGGGCATATATTTACTCGATAATGTATTGTATTTCTTCCTCTTGGCGGTTTATTGATATTTTATCACCTATTTCTTGTATAATTAATGAGGTATAGTAGTGATGCACGTTTGATGGCGTGAGCACTACATCTTCCACCTCTCCACATAGAATACTGTTTCTATCGATATCATTTTTGACCTTTTTCCCCGAGGCCGTGATTACAATTCTTTTGCCCCCAGAGGTTTTTTCTATATCTACTTTAACTATGCCACCATATAAAAGAACGCCATATGCAATATAAATCATGCATAATATAAGCTTTCCTGTGTTGCTGCAGATAAAAATTTCTGGTTGATGGAAATAATGGGTATGAAAATCTAGCGATACCTTGCTATCTGCAAGCAGTGAAGCCGATAAATCATGCACCTCTTTTAGATTCGCCTCGCCGCTATGCTTCTGAGTGCCATATGCTATTCTGAAAAAAGTGAGCCGAGATGTAGCCTGCTTTACACTTAAATAAATTAATTCGCGCGCTTTACGCTGAGTGTCTTGATTGGAGTCTTCTAGAAATTCTGCGCCGCCATTTAATGCGGTAAGATTGCCAGCCAAATCATGACATAATTTTGCAAGTAAATTTTGGGCTAGCGCGATGCTTTTCATATGTTGTCACCAAGAGGTTTGATGTTTTTTTGTGCGTTCGCTCTGAGTGCACTACTATCTCCCCGCTTTTTAGGGTAGATGCTAATTTGTCGTTACTCTTCTTTTTCTAAAATATACACTCGAGTGAAATCTGCTTAGCTTGAATATAAAATTAGAATTTATGCTCCTTATCTGCTGCCATCACCTCGGTAAGAGTCACGCCTATTTTATTGTCTACTATAACTATCTCCCCTCTCGCCACCATTTTGTTATTAACATATATATCGATTGGATCCCCAACGCTGCGCTCAAGCTCAATCACAGCACCACGCCCAAGTTTAAGTAGTTGACTAAGTTGCATAGTGGTTTTACCAAGCACAACTGAAATCTGCACAGGAACGTCGTACAAAGCTTCTAGCGTTAATTCGGTGTCAGTATCCATAATTCACTCTTACAAATTCGGTTGTAGTTCAGAGACTATTCTTTCAACTTCTGCGAGAATATCTTCTTGGCTATACTCTAATCGAGTTTCACCCCATTCAACGATGCAATCATTATTGCAAAGATCTTCGTCTACTACAACTTCTACGCTATTACTTGGCAGCGTTGTAGATCCTAAAAAGTTGTTACAACGATCTACCATATCTGCGTGCACTCTAACAGTTATTTTGCCTTCTTTATAGAATTTTTTGATTATAGTAGATATTTCTTCTACAAATATCCTCTCAAAGTCCGTGGGAAGTGTTAAATATAGCTTTCTTGCAATATTTTGCACCAAATCACATGTCAGCTTCGCCATCTGCTCTTCTATGTCTATAGATTTGGTGATTAAATCCAATTTTGCTTGGAGGTTATTTGTGAACTGAAATTCTGCTTTTAGTTTCTCTATCAGAGGCTGTAACTCTGCTTCTGCGCTTTGTCTGCCTTCTTCATAGCTTTCTGCTTTAATTTTCTCGATATCTGTGGCTTCATAGCTACTAGCAGCTAAATTATCACATTCTCCTGGAGTAATATTCGGTACAATAGTTTCTAGATGCTGAGCTATAACATCAGCTATCATTTCGTCTTGCAGAGACGGCGGAGAAGAAGTCGTGACTTTATTTACAACGGAAGGCCCAAGTAGATCTGGGAAAACAAATTTTTCGTACTCGGACATAGCACCCATCGGGCTAAAAAGATTAATATAACAGCAATTTCTATTATGGGAGCGTTATTCTTAGAATAACTTAGTATTGCTGCAACATATTCGAGGCATCACCTTATCATCATTTTTATTCGAGAGCTACACCTTTCTTAAAGGACAAGTCTATATCATCTCTCATTGCCAAAAACATGGTATTAGTTTAGACTGCAAAGCCATATAATTTATCCACTTTGGTACTATGCTGATTTCAGAAGTATGTATAAAGCGCCCTGTATTTGCTACAGTCCTTAGCCTTGTCATAGTAGTGCTGGGCTTGATGTTTTACAGCAAATTACCATTAAGGGGCATTCCCGATATTGACCCTCCAATTATCTTCGTAAGCGCTAATTATTATGGCGCAGATGCTTCTTATATGGAGAGAAATATTACCAAGCCCATAGAAAAAGCTCTAAGAACAGTTAAAAATGTTAATTTCACGCAGTCTGAAAGCTCCTCAGGCTCTGCAAATATTACAATCGTCTTTGATCTTTCGGCAAATATCGAAGTATCCTTAAGTGACGTTAGGTCAAAGATTTCATCCATTAGCTACCTTTTTCCTGCTGATATGAAAGCGCCTAGCGTAGAAAAAATGGATTCAGGAGCGCAGCCAGTATTCTGGATTGTAGCCGAGAGTGATAGTTATGACGAGATGACTTTAACGGATATTATGTATCAGCACACTGTTAAGTCTCTTGAAAAAATGACGTCCATAGGCAGGGTGCTGCTTTTTGGAGCTAGATACTACACAATGAGTATCATGCCGGATCCAGTCGCCATGTATGCTCTGAAGATGACCCCAAATGAAATTGAGGACGCAATCCGCGCCCAGACAAAAGATTATCCAGCAGGATATATCAAAACAGATTCTCATAATTATGTTTTGACATTGAAGGGGCAAATAAACTCCGAAGAAGAGTTTAAAAAGGTCATTGTAAGGTCAAGTAAAGATGGTGGCGAGGTTCGCCTAGAGCAAGTAGCCAAAGTGAGGTTAGAGCCTTATGACAAAGATGTGATACTTAGATATAATGGAGGTAAAGGCATCGCCCTTGGTCTTGTTAAGCAATCCAAATCTAACGTATTAGAATTATCTTCTGACGTACGTAAAGAATTTAAGTCCTTGCAAGAAGATCTGCCCGCAGGAATAAAGCTTACCATAGCTTATGACGGCGCTACTTCCGTTGAAGATTCAGTACGCGGAGTATTCTTTACTATTGTAGAGGCTTTACTACTCGTAGTAGGAGTAATGTATCTATTTCTACAGTCTCCTAAAATTACTATTATCCCTTTTGTTACTATACCAATATCGCTCATAGGCTCATTTAGTTTTATGTATGCTTTAGGGTTTTCCATTAATACATTTACCCTTCTTGCCATGACTCTTGCAGTAGGCCTTGTAGTAGACGACGCGATCGTTATCCTCGAAAATATTTTCCGCCGTAATGAAGAAGGCGAATCCCCTATGACAGCTGCTATAAATGGCTCTCAAGAAATAGGCTTTGCTATTATTGCTATGACAATAACTCTTGCAGCGGTTTTCTTGCCCATTGGCTTTGTACAAGGCTTTGTTGGTAAAATATTTATTGAATTTGCCTGGACTCTGGCCGTTTGTGTTTTAGTCTCGGGGTTTGTAGCATTGACTTTGACTCCTATGATGGCAAGTAGAATGATGGGCGATACACATACTACGCCGCCATTATTTGTGCAAAAATTTCAAATTTTAATCTCGAAAGTGGAAGAGCAATATCTCGTATACTTGCATATACTATTTATTCGCAGTAAAGAATTTTGGATGATATGCGCAGGTTCTATACTTATGCTATTTGTATGCTTGATATCTGTGGAAAAAGTTTTCAGTCCGATGGAGGATGTCAGCGCTCTACGGCTCCTAGCTCGCGGGCCTGAAGGCTCAAGTCTTATCCATTCAGATCTTGCCATGCAAAATGCAGAACCGATACTTAAGAGTCATAAAGATATATTTGGATATTTTACCGTTACAGGCTGGGGAGGTAGCGATACTGCCGGGGGCTTTGTAATATTAAAACCTCAATCAAAACGTAGCAAATCTCAAAATCAAATTGCCGCCGACTTAAACGCTCATCTTCAAAATATCCCTGAAATGACTATGTTTGTACAGTCTCCGCCCTCTCTAGCCAGCGGCGACGCCTCAGCGGCTGTGGAATTTAATTTATCTACAACGGATGGAGAGTGGGCGGGCCTAGATAAAGCTTCGCAAAGCTTTATCTCTAAAATGGAAGCATCGAAAATCTTTAGTAATGTTGACCGCGACCTAAAAACCTCCATCCCCACCTTAGATATTATAATAGATAGAGCAAAAGCATATTTATATGGCGTTCCTATAAGTAGTATTGGCTCGGCCCTGCAGTACCTTATTACGGGGCAAAAAGTAGGAGACTTTGTGATGGGAGGGGATACTTACGAAGTGAATCTGCGCTATGATAAAGACGATAAAAATAAAATTAGTGACCTTAGTAAGATATATTTAAAAACCAAAGACAATAATGTATTGAGTTTAGATGCCGTTGCAGATATCCAGGAAAAGATCTCAACAAAATCTTATAATCATTATAACGGAGCGAAATCTGTTAAAATAACTGCAAATCTTAACCAAGGTCATAATATAGGGAGCGCCATTAAGTTCTTGGATGATCTACGGAAAGATGCCCTACCAGATAAGATAGACTTTGAATACTTAGGCGAGATTCAGCGCATGAATGAATCTAATACAAGTATGCTTACTACATTCGGCCTTGCTCTTATTTTCATCTATCTAGTCCTCTCTGCCCAATTCGAATCTTTTACAGATCCTCTGATAATTCTCTGCGCTGTGCCTTTTTCTATTTCTGGCGGATTACTTGCCTTGTTAGTGGGATTTGATAGCTTTAATTTATATAGTAATATCGGACTTATTACTTTAGTTGGGCTGATCACAAAGCATTCCATTATGATAGTAGAATTTGCAAATCAATTGATGATGCAAGGTCAAAGCGCGACTCTTGCCGCCGCTAATGCCGCAAAACTTAGGCTGCGCCCAATACTTATGACAACAATGGCTACTATATGCGGCTCTCTTCCGCTCGTTTTGAGTAGTGGCACGGGATCAGAAGCCCGTCATTCTATTGGCCTTGTCATAGTAGGCGGGATGGCGCTTGGTACTTTATTCACTATATTCGTTATTCCAGTACTATATCAGAAGTTTAAAAGATGATTATTTTTGGTATTGACCCAGCTATTACTCATACTGGCTGGGGGGTAATTAGCGTAAATGGGAGTAGCATAAAATATATAGCAAGTGGAGTGATTGATACAAGTTCCAGCGATACGATGCCCGCGAGACTTGCCATTATATCTAGAGAAATAGAAGATTTGCTCGAGCGATTTAAGCCAAACGTTGCGGCCCTAGAAGAAACATTTATTAATAAAAACGCCCTCTCCTCCTTAAAACTTAGTCACGCCAGAGGCGCTATCATGGCTATGGTCGGAAAATACGATATTCCTTTGTATGAATTCGCCCCGAATAAAGTAAAAAAAACACTAACAGGCTCCGGGCATGCCGATAAGGAGCAGATAATACATATGATTAAGATTCTGATGCCCACTGCAAAGCTACATAAATTCGACGAAGCAGACGCGCTTGCTGTGGCCTATACTTGCTCCGTTTATAATACTAATTTCATCTCTTAAATATAGCCCCAAATGCTTTCTTATGCTCCGAAGCTAATCAGCCAAGGTTGCCATCAATATGCTATGAATTACTAAAGTTTTTCTTTCTGGAGAAACGCTTTCACTATATAATGCTACTATAAGTTACTTACGTTATATATCTATATGTTCACAAAAGCCCTTTTGCAATTTGCTCTATACTTCTCTCTGATAAGCGCACCTTTGCTAAATGTATCATTTGCTAGCAAGCCACCTGAGCCAGACGCGATCTCCATCATATATGAAGGCGATATTACTATCAGCGCAAGTAAGATTCCAATAGCAATGTACCTAATTTTTAAGGGAAACAAGATAACGGGCATGTATTCTTTTTTTGATTCTACAAGAGATAGAATGCTTGAAGGCACAATAACTCGATCTGGTGGAGACATGACGCTCGAGCTATATGAAATTTCAGAGCAAGGTAAAAAACAAAAGAGGTTCGTTGGCAAGTTAATGGTGTGGGATCCTAGAGGGTATCATGTTAATCACCCCCACCCCGAGCTCGGTGTAATAGTAGGAAAATGGTATGACTCTGAAACGCAAAGGCCATATGAGTTTTACCTAACACTCAAGGGATTCGGTGAGACTGATAATCTTGATCACATTTATTATGATATCGATTCTGACGAAGCTATTCACAAGATAGTGCAGACTTTCAAAAATGCAGTAAGGTCCAACGATAAAGAGACGGTAGCTTCCATGATAAGATACCCCATTAAAGTCAGTATTGGTGGCGAATTTGTAGTGATTAGTGATAAATCTCAATTAATAACATCTTATGACAAGATTTTTTATGATAGGTACCAACAACTAATACTACAAGCGCGGGGCAGGTACCTAAAGAGGAGTATTGATGAGGATTTCAGTCTTGGCAATGGCTATGTATGGTTCAATCCTTGGGGAGAAATTATAGTGTTAAATAATTTTAGGTATTAGCGTTGATATACCTCCCTACTATAAGTATTACTTTTAAAAGTTAAAAGGATATACTTATGGGGCTTACGCATGGATGGACAGCTGTCATGAGAGACAGAATACATAACCTTGATTTAAGTATACCTAGTCACGCAGAGATATATGAGAGGGCGCTAGAGGAAACGATAATGCATAGCGAGCTAGATTATGTCAATGGCAAACCTAAACCCGAAAAAAACCCGTATAGGGATACTGCACTCAAACGTACTGTTGGCATAGGATTTAACATGGATGGTGCAGGAGCTGAAACAGAATGGACTGCGGCTTTTGGAGGCAGTATATCATTTGACGATGTGCTAAGTGGGCAAAGAAAGTTAGAGATGCATGAAGCAATCAAGCTTCTTCGCGCTTGTATCAAAACCCGGAGGGCAGAGATACTGCGCTATTTTAAAGATACTTGGCACCCCCTTAAAGCAAATGAGAAACTCGCAATAGAAGAGCTCTTTTTTAACGGCCCCAATTTAATAAGGCATTACGATAAGGAGAGCTGCAAAACAACGCCAACCAATTTCACTGAAAATATGAAGCTCTATGCTATTCATAAGGATATCAAATATTTGCACGAAGCAATAAAAGAGATATCAGAGCGCTCCAATAGAAGTAAAACACCGGGTATACAAACCCGCAGAATTGCCGAAGCAGAGCTTTTGTCTTCGGACAAATGTCCGCTTTATTCAAAACCAGGTGAGCCATATATACCAAAAGATGGTGCGATACAAATTACAATTGGAGAAACTATCCTTCCATATAAGCATGAGAATAGACTTCTTGCATAACCTCAGGCTTTCAACTCCCAATTATATATTCCAGCAA
>JAZKAD010000083.1:0-1908 GCA_040389305.1 Pseudomonadota bacterium
AAGTAGCAAAGATGGAGAGATTGCCATTGATGTGACTTGAGGTTATACCAAATCACCACCAAATAGTCATCCCGCAACAATAGTCATTCCGCGCTTGACGCGGAATCTCAGGAGTTTCACGAGATCCTTGGTTTGAGTCCGTATGACTAATACTGCTGATTTGGTATTGACATTTTTAAATATAATTAGTATTATGTCGCTATTGGTGAGTTTTTTTTAAAAAAATTCAGACAGTAGATAGTTTAATACTATTTCTCACTCTTAACCAAACTAATAGTCATCCTGAACTTGATTCAGGATCTCATAAAATTCCTGGGATTCCGTGTCAAGCACGGAATGACCAATTAATTTTAGGAAGTGGTTTTACATAAAAAAGGATATATAAATATGCCCAAAGAACAATCAGAAGATAAAATACGCGCTAAAATACAAAAAATTCTTGACGGGGAGCATACTCCGAAGATGAAAGTTGCTTTGTTCAGGACTTTGTTGTTATCAACCCCGAAAGCTAACAAAAATTTGGTTCAGTCGGCTATAGACGCAATAAATGTAGATACTGCTGCGATCGATCCAAAGATAATAGCTCAACAAGCCCGCGAAGCTGCAACGCTAGACCGCTTAGTGCGAGAAGAAGCTCAGCAAGCCTTAGAAGCTGAGAATGCTAGGATAGAGCATGAGAGAGTGTCGTGTCAAGAACAGCAGGCAAAAGCCATATTTTATAGTACTTGGGGAATAACTGCACCAAGTATAACAGTCAATGGTGTGAAATATTTGACTCGTGAAACATTAAAAGCACTGCAACGCATAGAGTTAATAAGTACTAGGAAAGAAATGGTATTAGAGGCGTCGGTGAAAAATAGCTTCGAGGTATGGTGTCCAGTGAGTGGTGATGATTCTATAAATATTCAAAATTTTGGAAAATTTATAGAAGGAGTAGGGAGAAGCGATTGTGGTATAGATCAACGAGGGCGGCATCATATACTGTCTGTGTGCACTCCAAGAGAGGCTTTTGAATTAGGTGTAAAAGCCGGAATTAATACAAATATTAAGCATGTTCACCTAAACTTACGTGATTCGATCGCGAATGGTATGTATCAAGCAGAGATCTTTAATTTGGGCGCGCATTTAGCGCGCAAGAATATATCGGGTGAGGTTAATATAGATGTATGTATTCGGTCTCTTTATCTGACAATAATGTTAGAGGATTATGATGAGTTAGAGACATTCGATAGCAAACGTGCAGCAGGAATCGCAGAAGAAGATCGCATACCCCCTATACCCGGCACTCGTTACACTAATTCTTATAAGGTTTTTTATCCGGAGCAAGATGTCTTGGCTCTATATAATAGCATAAAAGTGCTCATGTCTAGTGGCGAAGAGGGGGTAAGGACGCTTTCTAAGATATTCAGCTTGGCAAGTGACCCAGCTCGTGCAGTGATAAAATATGCTATGGAGAACGATGCGTTAAATGGCGCAAATGACTGGAGGGGTGAAGTAGTAAACATGCTTGGTGTAGTAGATGAAGTGATTCACCCATATATTGTTGCTATGGCAAATAAAAGAACGGTATGCAAACTTATTAGGCAGCAGCCAAATAAACTTTTTTCCGCATACCCATTTGATAGTAAGAGTTTATCATTTTATACAGAAAACAATATAATAATGAGTATTTTGCAACAATTGAGCGATAAAGACCTAGAAGGACGAGATAGCGCGCTCGATACACTTACTGCCGTGTTAGATTCTTGTGATAAGCAAGCATTGCAGCCTATCGTTGAATCAAGTTCTTATGTGTTCTATAATACTGATACCTTGCCTTCAGGCCTGGCGTTCTCTCAAGGTAGCATAAAAATAATAGGTGAGATTATACCAAAGCAGCCTTCTGCATTGCAGCCTTCTGCATTAAGA
>JAZKAD010000084.1:0-3310 GCA_040389305.1 Pseudomonadota bacterium
TTCTCATGTTTTATAATAAAGATTTGGCGCTATCTATCTATTTATGAACAGTCCCTCAAATTAGACGCAACTACTCGCGCATATGTGATTCATAATAAAAATATACCAAAGTCTTTTACGGAAATACAGAAATATTTGCTGAAGTTTATAAGCCAACCAAGCTCAATCAGCTTCGCTAATTGAGAAATTGGGGGTATTTCCTAGGATGGTATAGGACTAATTATACACCTGAAAACTTTGTACTGCAAGGGAATTTCGGACTTTGCGGGATACCATAAGACGAGCAAATGGCGGGGGGTGTCGTCCACACTATCGGCTGTAAGAGTATTGATGATAGGGTTTTATTTTGATCATTTTTTATGATACCCCCAATAATACCCTCACGTGCGTTTTCTTAGATGGGTAGTGTAGTGAAAATTGCTATAACAAAACCTTCCTAAAAGTCAGCGAGACCCTTCTTTGTCGTTGTATCTTTACCCCTTCATATATATCACTCTTTCTCGCCGTTATACCATGTTGCCAATTATACCTAGCTTCTCCAGACAGTAATATCAAGCTTCTTGGCTCAAGTAAAATCGATGCACTCTTGTTGTCTTTTTTAAAATCCATAAGGCACAATGAATTCAGGCTTAAGGAAGCTATTGTATTACCAAAGCAAGGCACACAATCAATATGAGAGGCGATACCTTGCCCTTGGGTGTATTCGTTTACGATAACCTGATCCGGCATTTCAGGAAAAAGTTTGTCTTGATGAAGCTTGCGCGAGAGTTCTTGTAACCAATCGGGAAGTAGACCTAGGTAAGAACTTTGGTCTATTAACCTTGCCGTGTAATCGTATTTATACCCATAATGCTGCGTCCTGCGTTTTAGCTCGCAGTTCCAAGAGTTGCCGTCGATGATATCAAGCAATCTTGATCCTGCTTTTTGGGTTATATATTCAGGAATGTATGTAAGACCTTGTATGAGTGGTTTGTCATGAGTAGTTGGCAAAAAACTTAATTGCATAAGGTTATCATTTCTTTGTAAAAATCCAAGTAACGCATTTGTCATTTTTATCGATTGCACCACCGTCTTGGTGTGTCATGGTATGTTCATATCCTTCAAATTGCAAAGGGTCAAATGGATAAATATCACTTATTACAAACCCCGCTATTGACGCCGCTTCTTCGAACTGAAATGCGCCCTCGTAATACGGGCTATCTATCGCTGAAATAAGCGCAGTACCATTATAGCTTAATTGTTTGCGAGCGCTTATCAAAAAATCACGCACCAATACAAAATTTGGGTTGCGACCATATATTGGTTCTCTGCTACCGGCATTTGGAAATTGGAATACGGTGTTATCAAATAACTGGTTACCAAATGTATTGCTCAATTCCGTCGCATCGATACCATGAAGTATATTTACGCCATGCTTTCTAAGCAGCTTGGAGTTTGTCATTGCCGCATCGGATAATTCTATCTCTTTCTCAAATGTAGTAGCGATAATATTTTGGCAATCAATAAGGTCAGTCTTTGTAAGGCTTAGCGTAAAGCTCAAGTTACCTTCGCCAACCATCAACGTACTACCACTTGCCAAATGTTGCACAAAATTGAATGATTTGGAGATTGCTTTGAGTATAGCAAGCGCGCTAGCGGCGATAGAGTGCAGTTCTCGTGCTTCGCTCATCATACCGTGGTTTATATATCTCAGAGTCAGGTCATAAACCTTTGTGCTAAAATTATATAGGTTAGTTGCAAGGTGAGTTCTGTAATTTGCGCAGGTCTTATGCATATATTGTTCTCATTAATCTTGAAAACAATATTTATAGCATCAAGAACCCTGAGCGCTAATACCCTGCCTCGAAGTAATTTTTTGCGCGCTAAACCGTTGACTCGTAAATTGATATCAAAAACATGAAAGTTAGATGCGTTCACCTAAAGCACCTAATCTACCTAAACTTCGCATCGTAAAAAATCATTTATATCGATAATTCTGTAAAAGTAACCCGCATCAATTACGCTATCTGCAACCCCTCCAAACTGGAATAGAACTGGGCATATAGAAAAACCTCGTGGGATAGAGAGCTTGTCTATCTTGTTTTGTATGTCCTTGATAATCTCAGACCCGAGCTCATTGCGATTAAATTTAAATTCGCATAAATATAAAGTATTTGTAGTAGTCTGCACCAAATAATCAATCTGCACTCCAGCGCGTGCAGTTGTTGTGCGCTGGATGAATGGATTATCTGCTACAACATCTTGCGGATAAATACCTATGGTCTTTAAAAGGCTTGGCCTATTGCTTAGCAGTAAATTTTCTACCTGCAGCCCCATTATGCTATTCCACCCTAGAACGGCACTCAATGGAACATCTCGAAAAGCATCCAAGCTTATTTTATTAAGCACGGGCTCTATGACTTTGAGATAAAAACGCAGATAATTATCACTAAGACGAAATATACTCTTTGAGCTTGGTTTGCCTGTTTTAATCAACCAACTTTGATGCTTTGTTACATATCCGCTATCTATAAGAGCCTCCAGATAAGGAGCAATAGCCCCTCCGCTTGAGTAACCTAATTCTTTTCTTATATCGCTATAATCTCTAACTCCACCCGCAAGTATTGTGACTATTTTTTTATATAACTCACCTGAGCGCATAAACAGATCATGAAAAATCAAATTGAATTCTTGTGCCAACAAACCGTTTGGAGCAAAGCACAAAAACTTTATATTGTCGTCAATAGACACGCCCTTTTGTATATTTTCGATATACCAAGGAATACCGCCAGTAATAGACAGGATACGAAATAGATCATAGGAAGAAGCTTTAACACCCGTCTTTTGTAACATCTGACAGCTCTCTGACAGCGAGAGAGGATTTAGGGTAATAGGCAATGATATGCGACCATAAAATGCCGTGCTCTTTATTATATTATCTTCTATCCATGTTGAGACAGAGCCGCATAGCACGAGTATTATGTTTGACTTTTCTTCGGAGAGCCTATCCCACCAAATTTTCAACTTTGGAAGAAAGGTATGATCCTTTGACCCCATCCATGATATTTCATCAAAGAGTATAACGGTTTGCTTTTTATCATCCAGATGACGGGAAATATGCGCAAAGCCATCGAGCCAGTCAGTGAATGTAAAGGGTGGCAAGCGAAATAGTGAGGATATATTTTTTGCAAAAGCATCATATTGATCTTGAGCAGTTATTTTATCAATAGGAGCCATGCCAGCAAAAGGTAGGAAAATCTTATCTCGAGCAAATTCAGCAACCAAGCGACTTTTGCCAACTCGCCTGCGACCCTTGATTACAACCATAGCT
>JAZKAD010000085.1:0-15025 GCA_040389305.1 Pseudomonadota bacterium
TTTTTTAAATCATCGATATTTGAGTAGCTTGGAGTGTCTTTCTTTCTTCTTTCTCTATTGATTTGTTGTTTGTAGTTTAGTTGCACTTCATCGATACTGATTTGACTCTTTGT
This sequence comes from Pseudomonadota bacterium, assembly GCA_040389305.1. Taxonomy (GTDB): domain Bacteria; phylum Pseudomonadota; class Alphaproteobacteria; order Rickettsiales; family Rickettsiaceae; genus JAZKAD01. The sequence goes on from JAZKAD010000085.1 coordinate 114, forward strand.
ATCAACAGCCATAAAAAGCAAAGTAGTAGCAAGAGACTTGGTGAGCCTGAAGCCCAAAACTAAAGGAGCTTCAATAAGAGTACGAACTATATCAAATGTATACTTAGCCACGGCTTTGGTTATCGCCGAGAATTTAAGCCATCCTCCAGTAATTTCTTTGTGAAGTTCTTTGTTTGTATGCTCCTTTTCTTTTGGAAATAAAGCTTCTTTGAGTTTGGGGTTTGCAGCTAAAATAGCATCTTGAGTATTTTTTGCCTCACGATTTTTATAAAGTAAAGCGCTCTCTTTCTCGAGTTTTTTAATGTTGCGCGCATTAACTAGATCAATCAGGGTGCCAGTTATCACCCCCGCAATCCCTATTACCCCTATAGCCACCCCCACAATTGCCCCGGCTGGACTAAGGGAGGTAGCAATCATGGCTGAGTATAGAGCGATGGAAACTAATGGAGAAGTTGTGGCTTTTATATATTTCAAAGCCCGAACAGGTTTAGAGTTCATGATAGAATCTACGGTCTTAGACATAGACTTCACGGTCTGGGACTCTGCAATGCTCTGCATAGTGCGCGTAATGGATGTAATAAATCTAGAAGATTTAAATCTTTGAAGTAACGTAGGCTCTGTTTTTTCTTCCGAAGACCGATCTACCTCCTGCCCCACTTTCAACTCTTCTTCTAGCATTTTGTTTAGAATCCATATAATTCTTAAGGATTTTAACTCTAATAGAAAAAACCCTCAAACGCACATATTACAAGGAGTGTACTATATTAATTGTAAAAAAGAAAAGTAAATTAGTCACATATGTATAGCCCTTCCGTAAGCACTCAGCACTGATTCATGCATCATTTCCGATAAAGTAGGATGAGGAAAGATAGTGTGCATAAAATCAAGTTCCGTAGCTTCCATAGTTTTGCCTATAACAAAACCTTGAATTAACTCAGTCACTTCTGCTCCTATCATATGAGCACCCAGAAGCTCCCCCGTTTTTTCATCAAAAATAGTTTTAACAAGTCCACTAGGCTCGCCAAGAGCTATAGCCTTCCCATTACCTATATAAGGAAAGCGCCCTATTTTTATCTTGTGACCCGCGGCAATAGCAGCATCCTCTGTAAGACCTAAACTCGCGATCTGAGGCATAGAGTATGTGCAGCCAGGGATATTGACGCGTACCATACTATGTGGCTTTAATCCTGCTATAGCTTCGGCGGCTATAATTCCCTCATGACTGGCTTTATGGGCAAGCCATGGAGCGCCGGCTACATCACCGATAGCATATACTCCAGACTCATCCGTAAGTAAATAAGGATTTGTTACTATATGTCCATTTGAAGTCTTGACCTTAGTATTCTCAAGACCAATATTTTCAATATTCCCAGTTATCCCGACAGCCATGATAATATGGTCCGCTTTAAGAGTGGTATTTTTTGGAGCGGTAGTACTACTTGAAGTGGTTATTTCTAATTCCACATGGTCCTTATGCTTTTTTAAAACTCCGAGTTTTGCGGAGGTAATAAACTCAATACCCTGTTTTACAAACTCAGCTTTGGCAAAGTCCGAAATTTCTCTGTCTTCTACGGGAAGGATTCGCTCTTGAGATTCAACGACAGTTACCTTAGCGCCAAGAGTGTTATAAAAACTTGCAAATTCTATCCCTATAGCTCCGGAGCCCACAATAATCAAAGATTTTGGCATTGCCTTAGGAGTCATTGCTTCCTTGTAAGTCCAAACTAACTCCCCATCGGGCTCATAGCCCGGAAGTACTTTAGCCCTAGCGCCAGTTGCTATAATAATATTCGACGCTTTAATTTCGGTTTTTTGAGAGCCCTGCGCAAAACTCACAATTTTTCCCGGTTTAAGAGAGGCTGTACCGTCAAAAACTGTCACTTTATTTTTTTTAAGCAGACCTTTAACCCCACTAGAAAGCTGTCCTGAAATTTTACGCGAACGCTCTACCATTTTTGCAAGATCGAACTTAATATCTTTCACTTCGATGCCGTAATTCGACATCTCTTTTGCATAGTGTAGCATTTCTGCGGATCTTAGTAGAGCTTTAGTTGGAATACATCCCCAGTTCAAGCAGATACCACCCAAATGCTGACTTTCTATCAATGCAACGGTCAGTTTAAGTTGCGCCGCCCTTATTGCAGCAACGTAACCTCCTGGACCCCCTCCTATTACTACTACATCAAATTGTTGCATATAACTCCTATGTATTAATTACAATGTTAAACTTTTATTTTATTCCGATAGTCACACCACTCGCTCACTGGACATTTAGCGCATTCGGGTGACCTAGATTTGCATATATATCTTCCATGAAGCACGAGCCAATGATGAGCCATAAAAAGCCACTGCGTCGGAATGACCTTAAGAAGGTCTTGTTCTATTTTATCTGGCGTATTTGCGCATGTTAAGCCTAGTCTATTCGAAACCCTTTGAACATGAGTATCTACAGGCATTGTAGCCATACCAAATGCAGAGTTTAAAACCACATTAGCCGTCTTTCGCCCTACCCCTGGAAGTTTTATGAGTTCTTCTATAGAATCTGGTACTATGCTATCATAATCTTCTAGAAGTATCTCCGATAGAGATATGATATTTTTTGCTTTAGTTGGATAAAGCCCAACAGTTTTGATGTAGCTTTTTAGCCCTTCAATCCCAAGATCCAGCATCTTGGCTGGAGTGTCGTATTTATCAAAAAGCTCTGGGGTTGCTTTGTTTACACCCTTATCCGTCATCCTAGCAGAGAGCACTACGGCTACTAGAAGAGTATAATTATTAGTATAGTGAAGCTCAGTTTTGGGTGCGGGGTCGAGCTCTTCAAAAGCGCTGAAAATATTATATATTGCCGCTTCGCTTATAGTAGATCGTGAAGTTTGTTTCGATGGTTGTTTTGGCATTAAGACAATGCCCTAATAATATCTTCCACTACCTTCTTAGCATCCCCAAAAAGCATTAGAGTATTGTCGTTATAAAATAGCTCATTCTCAATACCAGCATAGCCAGCTGCCATAGATCTTTTAATAAAAAATACCGTTTTTGCGTCTTCAACATCCAAAATCGGCATACCATATATCGGACTGGATGGATCATTCTTAGCCGCAGGATTTGTAATGTCATTTGCTCCAATAACAAGCACTATGTCCGTTGTTTTAAAATCGCGATTAATTTCGTCTAGTTCTAGTACTTTTTCGTAATCAATATTTGCTTCTGCGAGCAAAACATTCATATGGCCGGGCATACGCCCAGCTACTGGATGAATCGCAAATCGCACTGCCACCCCTTCCCTTTCCAGGATTTCTACCATCTCGCGCAATGCATGCTGGGCTTGGGCTACTGCCATGCCATAGCCGGGAACAATAATGATAGAGCTTGAGTTCTTTAGCATATACGCTGCATCATCTGCGCTGCTTATTTTTGGCACTCTATCTTCTGCAGAGATCTTGTCGCTAGAAGCTTTTGATGGCAAGAACGCGCCAAATATAACATTAATAATTGAGCGATTCATAGCTTTGCACATAATGAAGCTAAGTATCGCGCCGCTCGCCCCGACAAGAGCTCCTGTTATAATAAGAAGACTATTCCCAAGAGTAAATCCTATGCCCGCCGCCGCCCATCCCGAATAGGAATTGAGCATAGATACTACAACCGGCATATCTGCTGCTCCAATTGGCACTATAAGCAAGAATCCAAGTATTAAGGATAAAAGAACTATCATGTTGAATAGCACATAGCATTCACATTTCATAAAAATAGCAATCATTCCGATGATGGCTATGATAGACGCGATGCTAATATACTGCTGGCCAGAAAATTTAAGAGGCTTTGAGGCTATAAGTCCTTGAAGTTTGCCAAATGCTATAATAGATCCGCTGAAGGTTATAGCTCCTATACTAGCACCTAGTGACATTTCGAGTAAGTTACTCGTAGATAAAAACCCGCTAATGCCTATACCAAAACTTTCTGGGGATAGGAGAGCCGAATAGGATACAAGCAGCGCACTCAGTCCAACTAGAGAATGGAAACCCGCAACCAATTGAGGCATTGCCGTCATTTCAATTTTATATGCAATAAAAGCTCCGATCATTCCAGCTATAGTTATAGTAATAATGATAGGCAATTTATGGCTAAAATCTTGAGTATAGAAGGTAGCGATTATACTAAGAGCCATACCCACCATACCAATAATGTTACCTTTTTTGGAGCTTTTAGCGGAAGAAAGACCTTGAAGAGCAAGAATAAAACAGACGGCCGATATTAGGTAAGTAAATTGGATAAGTTTTGCTGACATTGTTATAGTACATGCTTTGAAGTTGATTGTCTTAGACGTATATCTAAGTGAAGCGTCATTGCGAGGAGACGTAGCAGGCGCGGCAATCCAGCCTAACTTAGTCGCCCGCTCTAAAGCGCAGCCTACTTCCTGGATTGCCACGCTTCGCTCGCAATGACGAGGTCTTTATTAGAACTTCATTCCCATACCAACAGAAATTACCCAAGGATCGATTTTGACTTTAGGAGACAGGTTAGTACCCACAACATTTGTTTTGTAGCTAATTGTTGGAGAAAGAGAGTATTTTTTAACATCCAGGTTAAATGTTATATCGGTAGTCATCACCAAGTCCACACCGACCTGTCCTACTGCCCCATGAGCACTTTTGACCTTGAATTCTCTAGCCTTGGAGAATAAATACGATCCACCATATCCGCCTCCCACATATGGCCTAATTGCTCCAAAAGGCGCAATATGATATTGCATTGTAAACGTCAGAGGAATCGCATAAATTTGCTTTCTTTTGCCTGGCTGAGCTCCATTACCATAATTATACGCAATCGCACTTACTGCAGGACTTGCTACCTTATATAGATTAAAACCAAGGCCGAGTTCGGCAGCGATATTATCCCCGAAGAACAATGTAGTCGCACCTTCAGCGCCAAATCCATTTGCTATAAGATAAGAGTTTGCCCTAGGAGAAGCTCTACCCGCAGCGCTTGTAGGAGCTGGTAAGCCTTTTTGCTTCCCGTGTGATGTTATGCCGCAAATGCGGCCTTTAAAAAGAATTCTTCCTTCGTTTTCATAATAACCGCTATCATAATCATCAGCAGCGTTATCTAATGCGAAAGCGCTTGTACTAAGCCCAAGAATTATAAAACAACTGAGAATTTTTTTACCGTATAACACATAAACCTCTTTAATAATTGAAAAACTTAAATGCATCCTACTCCGAAGGAAGTGCTTAATATAAGTATTTAAAGGTATCAGTGTCATTTTCTATTAAACTATTGTGATATAATAGTTACAATAGATAATTATACCAAAAACAAAAATTCTTTTGCTAATTAAGAGGAATGATATATTTTACCAAAGTCCGTAGATTTATACAAGGCTTAGCGGCGCGTCACATGCATATGTAAGAGAGTTATAATGAATAAAAATAGAATATACTTTATAGGAATTGGTTGGTTCGTTTTAAGCTTGGTGAGCAGTGTACTTAACGATATCATTTCTAAATATACTGGCATGAGACTCCATAGCTTCCAGGTATCTTTTTTCCGCTTTAGCTTTGGCGCTCTTACTCTTGTACCTTTTATAATATATTATGGAGCTAATACCCTTAAAAGCTCTAATCCACTCGTGCATTTAGCGAGAGGCACCCTCCTATTTTTTGGTATGACTGCTTGGACCTATGGCCTTACTATAGCTCCAGTTAGCACAGCAACAGTTATCAGCTTCGCGATACCACTTGTCGTATTAGTTTTGGCCGTATTCTTCTTAAATGAAAATATTTTATGGCAGCGCTGGGTTGTTACTATTATAGGGTTTTTAGGCATCATGCTAACACTCCGTCCGCATGCGCAAGATTTTGACCCTCAAGTTCTAATCTTCGTGTTCGCAGCAGTGTCTTTCGCATCTCTAGACATCATAAACAAAAAGTTTATCGTACAAGAGTCGATGATTAGTATGCTATTTTATTCTGCCATCATCACCGCTATTTTATCCATTCCTCCAGCAATTCATTATTGGCAAACACCTTCTTCTGAGGAGTTGGCGCTACTCTTTGTTTTGGGGGCTAGCTCTAACCTTATATTATTCCTTATCTTAAAGGCATTTGCGCTAGTAGATGCTACTGCAGTTGCGCCTTATAGATATTTGGAGCTTTTAATGTCAGCTTCTCTTGGGTATTTATTTTTCGGTGAAATCCCGGAATCAAGCACTTGGTATGGAGCCGCTATCGTTATTCCGTCAACATTATTTATAATTTATTCGGAAAACAAAGCGATTAAAAAACAAGAACAGGTCAATAAGTAATGAATAAGCGCAAGTTGATATTAAGTAGCGGCGTCGCAAATACTTTTGAGTGGTATGATTACACCCTTTTTGCGCACTTGGCTCCTACTATAAGTAGTAAATTTTTCCCTAGTGACGATGCTGGATCGGCCTTGTTATATACATTTGCTGTTTTTGCTATCGGATATTTAATGCGCCCTATCGGCGGTATATTCTTCGGTATACTTGGAGACAAATTCGGAAGAAAAGCTGCGCTTAGTGCGTCCATTATATCAATGGCGCTTCCAACTACTCTTATGGGTATGCTCCCTACTTACGACACAATTGGCATTACCGCAACTACCATGATGATTATTGTGCGCATGATGCAAGGACTTGCTATGGGCGGAGCTTTAACAAGCTCTATCTCCTTTGTAATAGAACATACAAGCAAAAGGAATCGCGGATTTACCGGGAGCTTTTCTATGGCTAGTATTTGTATTGGGATTTTATTAGGGTCTTTAACATCTTACACTATTCGGACTATATTTACAGCAGAGCAGTTCTCGGATTGGGGCTGGAGAATACCATTTTTGCTAGGGATATTTATTATGTTCGCTGGCGTATATATTCGTAAAAATATAAGCGAAACTCCTTTGTTTGAAAATATACGTAGCGACAAAAAGATCCTTCACTCTCCCTTAAAGCAAGTCCTAAAAAAGCATTGGGGGGATATTCTAGTTTCTATTGCCATCAATTCTACTGGGTCGGTAATATTTTATTTAGTAGCAGTTTATTCTGCTACCTTTTTAAAATTAAATAGAAATTTTGTAGAAAGTGACATAGACAACTTAGTAAACTGCTCTTACCTGATTATGGCATTTGTTACGATATTGGTGGGATGGCTATCTGATAAAATTGGCAGAAAAAAAGTTTATATTATTAATTTACTAATTATCTCTAGTTCTATATTTTTTATTATGAGTATTTTTGAGTATGGGGATGCGCAGGCAATTATTTTTGCTCAAATACTTCTAGCGATTCTAGCTGCCGCTTATATTGGCCCAGAGCCCGCATTGCAAGCCGAATTTTATCCTACGCAAGTCCGAAACACCGCTCTGTCATTGTCGTATAATATAGCAGTAAGTATTTTTGGTGGTACTACACCTCTTGTTGTCGAGTATCTATTCCAAAAAACGGGATCTGTCACGTCAGCCGCTTATTATGTGCTTGTTTGCTCTGGTTTTAGCATGATCGCTTTATTCTTTTATAAAGATAGATCAAAACATGACGGTGCAAGCGAAGTATAATGCTAATTGTATAATAAATATTCTATGAAAATTTCAGAAGTAAGTCGATGTATCAAAGAAGATGAAATCGATTACATAAAAAGTATTTTGCAAAGTATTCACTTTGATTTTAGGGCTACTGATCGTATCAAGAAAGATGCATCAGAACTTATAAATGTAATCAAAAATTCTTCAGACTTTGGCATCGAAAGTTTTCTGCAAGTTTACAGCCTCTCTACTCCCGAAGGTGTAGCCATCCTTTGTCTTGCAGAAAGTCTATCGCGCATAGCCGATGACAAAACTGCATTCGAACTTGTTATCGATAAACTGTCTCAAAAAGAATGGGCATTGCATTTCGATCGAGCAAAATCATATTTTATTAAACTAGCATCTTTGGGGCTCGCGTTTTCGGGCAAATGGTCAGATTTTTGCGATACTGACAATATATTTTCTAATTTCTCTAAGCGCGTAAGTCAGCCAATATTTTTAGCAGCCATTAGGCAGGCAATTAACTTCCTTGGCCGAGGATTTATTATAGGAGAAACTGTTGATGAAGCAGTAGTCCGCGCAAAAAATATTACAAAAAAAGGGTATGACTTCTCCTTTGATCTACTTGGAGAATCCTCTAGAACCTTTGAGCAGGCTGAAAAATATTATCAGCAATATTTAGCAGCGGTAGATATCATAGCGAAATCTCGGATTCAAGGAGCTAATTTATCCGTAAAACTTACGGCATTATATCCTAGATTTGAACTTACAAAACTTGCAGATATAGAATCATATCTCCTCCCTCGCCTCATCGCTCTCGTCAGAAACATGCATGAAGCAAATATCACTATCACATTTGATGCAGAAGAATCTTATAGACTAGAAGGCTATTTGCACATAATTACCAAGCTAATGACGGCGCCAGAATGCAGAGATATTCCGAATATAGGAGTTGTTGTGCAGGCTTATCAAAAGCGCGCTAGCAATGCTTTGGATTACATTATATCCCTTGGCAAATCACTGAATAGACAAATTCCAGTGAGGCTTGTGAAAGGAGCATATTGGGACTCGGAAATTAAATATGCCCAAGTGCATGGGCATGAGCATTACCCTGTATTCACTCAGAAAATATTTACTGATGCACATTACCTTTCTTGCGCAAGAAAAATGCTGGAAAATAGCGAGTGGGTATATCCGCAATTCGCTACACATAACGCCCTAACCGCAGCCTCTATAATTGAACTCGCAAAAGATCATAAATTTGAGTTTCAAAAGCTACATGGCATGGGGACTAGCCTGCATAAAGAGCTTAATAAAAAATACCCAGTCAGGATATACGCGCCCATAGGACGTATGGAGGATTTATTAGCATACCTCATGAGAAGGATGTTAGAGAATGGCGCAAATGCATCTTTCGTTAACCAAGTTAGCACTAGATCCACTCAAGAGCTTGCATATGATTTACACGAAAAAGTGCAAAATATAGTTCAAAATCAAAATCCAGCAGAAGGTTTTTTGGCGCTATCTTCGCCCCTAAATCTTTATAAAAACAGAAAAAATTCAATAGGATATGAAATGGGATATCAATTTATTCAAGATGAATTAAATGATGCAATTAAAGCTCTAGATAACAAGCAGTATAGCGTCGGACCCATTATAAGCGGCAAGGAATTTATTTCTCCAAAGCATACTACTGATCATTTTAGGCCTGGTAAGTCTGCTGAAAAAATTGGTGATATTTCTGTAGCTACAGAAAGTGACATGCTCAAAGCTATTGCATGCGCGAAGGAGGCGTTTGATGGGTGGCAAGCTCTCAGGGCAGAAGAAAGAGCTACAGCTCTTCGAAAAATAGCGGACTTATATCAAGAAAATAGACATGAATTATATTCTATTCTTATCAAAGAAGGTGGAAAGTCTATAAATGATGCGATAGATGAAGTCAGGGAAGCGATAGATTTTTGTCGTTACTACGCAATATCCGCAGAAAAATTAATGCAAGATGAGCACTTGCCCGGCCCGACCGGTGAAAGCAATGTGCTGAGTTTACATGGAAGAGGTGTGTTTCTATGCATAAGTCCATGGAACTTTCCTCTTGCGATCTTTACAGGCCAAGTCGTCGCTGCTTTGGTTTCGGGTAATACTGTTGTAGCGAAAGCCGCAGAGCAAACATCAATCATTGCAAATTTTGCTCTAAAGCTTATGCACCAAGCCTCTATACCGAAAGATGCACTTCATTTAATTATAGCCTCAGGCAGTCAGGTCGGAAAATACATTGTTCCAAGCGAAGATATAGCTGGCGTAGTATTTACAGGATCTACAGCTACCGCTAAGCGCATAAATACAACATTGGCGGCGCGCGAAGGAGCGATAGTCCCTATAATAGCCGAAACAGGTGGCCAAAACGGTATGATTGTTGATAGCTCAGCATTGCTAGAGCAAGTCACTGATGACGTCCTAACTTCAGCTTTTTATTCAGCTGGGCAACGCTGCTCTGCGCTCCGCGTATTATATATTCAAGACGAAATATATGACGCATTAACTACCATGTTAACAGGAGCGCTTGCGACACTTAAAGTAGGCGATACTACAGATTTTGCAAATGACATAGGCCCTGTGATAGATAAAGCGGCTTATGATATGCTGAACTCCCACATAGAGAACATGCAAAATAAAGGATTTAAATTGCTAGCATCTCATCCTCAAAAAGGAACTTTGCAAGATGGTCATTATTTCTACCCTCATATACTCGAGATATCCTCTATGCAAGATATAGAGGATGAAAAATTCGGACCTATTCTTCATGTTATACGTTATAAACACTCCGACCTTGACAAAGTTATCGACGAAATTAACTCCTCTGGCTTTGGCCTAACCTTTGGTGTACATTCACGCATAGAAAAACGCATAGAACATATAAAGTCCCGTATAAAGGCGGGAAATATATACGCCAACCGCTCTATGACAGGAGCGCAAGTTGAATCTCAACCATTTGGCGGAGAGAACAAATCAGGCACGGGCTTTAAAGCTGGCGGACCTTATTATTTGCTGAAATTTTTAGTCGAAAGAACAACAACAGTGAATCTTACGGCAATTGGCGGCAATATAGAACTATTGCTTTGATGGTTTTCTCATAGCGACAAGATCTTTGTTGTCACTAGATGTCACGATAACTACATCCAGTCCTCTTTAGTCCTCATATTATATAAATATGCAAAAGAGCTAAGAGATATATTGGCTCTTAAAGCCACACTCTACCTACATACCCTATCTGCTGGAAAAATCATTTGAAAGCTAGTGCCCATATTCATTCGGGTGTTTATTATCAGCTCCGCCTCATGTGCGTCCAGTAACATCTTGACGATAGGAAGGCCAAGGCCATATGACTCTACAAAATGAAAGTCTTTTTTTCGTACAGTTCCGTATTTAGCAAAAGCAATGGCCACCTCATCTTCAGTCATTCCTACGCCTTGATCGATGATTTCTATGGACATTTTATCTTCTATCATTCGTACAATTATATGCACCGTTGTATTTTCAAAAGAATATTGAGCGGCGTTGCTAAGTAGATTATTGACGACCTGAAGAATACGCCTTGCATCGCAAAGAAGCCCCGGCAAGTCATTTTCTATATCTAGATCTATATTAAGATTTTTCTTGGAAAGCTTTTCGTTATTAATAGAGATAGAGTTTTTTATAATCTCTTCTACGCTCGCCTCATTATTAATGATTTTAAAATTTCCTTCTAGTATATGAACTTCATCCAGAATATCCGTTATGAATTCTAAAATCATTACTGCATTTTTATGAATGCCGTTAACGTAGTCGGTGTAACTAGTTGGTATTTCTCCAAGCAACCCTTTCTTCATAACCTCTGAGCCAGTTACAATAAACCCCAAAGGTGAGCGAATTTCATGGGCAGTAAAAGCCAAAAAATCAGATTTTGCATTGGTGGCTCTGGTGGCTATATCCAAAGAAACTTCAGCTTTTTTTCTAAGCCAAGTTTCTCGTCTATAGATAAAGATTACGACTAGTAAAAAGCACGCCGCGATCATAGAAATTTCTAAAAATTTCATCGCAACGCTATGATAAAGATTATATTTAATTTCTTCTTCATCTAGATTTACAAGAAGTACAAACGGCAGACCCTTTACTTTTTTAACATAAAAATTTTGCCCGCTACTCATATCTAGGTGAGAAAACTCTTTAGAAGATTCCAAATCAAACCCTATTTGAGTGATAGCATCGACTAATTTGGGCTCAAATACTACTCCACCGCTCAATCCCGCAGTTTGCATCCGATCTGTGGATTGTATAACTACTTTAAGCCCCTCTCCGACCAAGGCAACGTTAGTATATTCATGCTTTCTTCTGGCTTTTAAACGAGTGATAATTAAGTTAAGATCAAAGTTAACCAATACTGAGCCCACCGCTTTTTGAGTGGCGTCATTTTTAACGCCAAGCAATGCCTGAAGAGTTTTGCTTTGATTATTAACTTCATAATATATTCTTTCATAGAATTTTGGACTTGCCCCATTTAATTCAAGAGGCAGAGAGGTATTTTTTGAGCTATAAACCCTTGTGTTGTGCACTGAGTCAAACCATATAAATTCCGTCCACCCAAAAATATCATGAACACTTTTATCACCCATATAATCCCTGAAAATATCATGGATATATTGAACATTATGAGGATCTTTTTTAATCTGAGTAGCGAGCAAATGAATGACATACCAAGTATGATTCATATTTTCAGAGCAAAATGTTTCTAACATCTCACCCTCAAGATGCATAGTGCGTATAATCTCTTGCTTTTGTGTGACGTATGTTCTGATACAAAATATTGCGACTAATATGAAGATAATGCATGAAGTAGCGAAAGCTAGTATTCTGATATTTACATCATATTCATCCGAAGGATTTATACGCTCTATATCATGCTCTATTTCTCTATGGCTCATTTTTTCACATCCAGAATGTTAAGCAAACAATCTATCATTCCTTTGTGTTTTTGCGCTTCTGAGGCGCTGTCTTAATAATCTCTACAGCCCTATTTAGATCTACACTCAAGAAATCCTCTCCTTTTGGAATGGAAGTAAATTTACCTGCATGTTTAACGTAAGGGCCAAATTTTCCCACCCCTAACAAAACTTCTTCTCCAGTTTCTGGATTATTGCCCAAAATTTTAGGTAAGCTTAGTAACGTTAAAGCCACTGATAAATCAACATTTTGCGGCAAGATATGCGGTGGCAGCGAACTTCTTTTGGGCTTGTCTGTTTTAGATGCGGCCTCTCCTGCCTGGACATACCATCCATAAGGACCTTTTTTCAAATACACTTCTGAGCCATCAGCATCACGTCCAAGTGATTTATTATTTTCGTCTACATTTACCCCCTCTGACTCGCTAGAATCTGCATGAGCAATTTGTTTGGTGAATTTACATTCTGGATAATTACTGCAAGCAATAAAAGCCCCATATTTTCCGAGCTTCAAGCCTAGTTTTCCATTTTCACAAGCAGTGCATTTTCGAGGGTCAGTATCGTCTTTTGCTGGAAAAAGATGCCCGCCAAGTACTTCTTCTAGTTGATTGATAACATCAGTGATTTTATATTGACTGACATGAGCAACATTTTCGTTAAACCCTTGCCAAAATTTACTCAAAAGCGCCTTCCAGTTTAAGGACCCAGCTGCCACTTCATCAAGCTCGTTCTCAAGACCCGCAGTAAAGTCATATTCTACATACTTTGCAAAAGAATTTGCTAAGAATGCAGTTACTAACATTCCTCTGTCTTCTGGAATGAAGCGTTTTTTGTCCAGCTTTACGTAGTCACGCTCTTGCAAGACGGAAATAATAGGTGCCCATGTGGATGGCCTGCCAATACCCAGTTCTTCAAGTTTTTTAACCAAGCTTGCTTCTGTGTATCTTGGTGGAGGCTCTGTAAAATGCTGAGCCGGAGCCACGTTAACTACGTCCGTTTTTTCGCCTTCATTTAACACTGGTAGAAGCCTATTCTCTTCCGTCTCACTATCATCAGTATCTTCGCGGTAGATTTTATAAAATCCATCAAATGCTATAGTAGAACCCACAGCCCGCAAAGTTGAAGTTTTATCAAGAGAATCGATGCATGCAGTTACAATATCCATAACTACACTCTCCATCTGGCAAGCTATCATGCGCTTCCAGATAAGGTCGTATAATTTATATTGATCACTGTCTAGAGTCCCCTTTAATTGGTCTGGTGTACGCGAAGATTCTGTTGGTCTTATTGCCTCATGCGCTTCCTGCGCATTTTTGGCTTTAGCTTTATAAATACGAGGAGAAGAGGGAAGGTATTTATCCCCAAAATTAGATGTGATCCAACTACGCGTTGCTTCCACTGCATCTAGGGATAACGACACCCCATCCGTACGCATATAGGTGATAAGACCAGTCGTCTCTCCGCCAATGTCTATTCCTTCGTAGAGCTTTTGCGCCACTTGCATTGTCTTTTTTGCTGAAAACCCAAGTTTACGCGCTGCTTCTTGCTGCATAGAAGATGTTGTAAAAGGAGGCTGAGGATGACGTTTTTGTTGCTTCTTTTCTATGGTTGCGATCTGATATTCGCTTTTTTTCAAACGCTCCGCAATTTCTTCCGCTTTTTGATGGTTATCGATTGAAAATTTTTCAAGCTTCGCTCCATCAAAATGAGTAAGTCTTGCCGTAAATGCCTCTTTCCTTGTAGAGAGCATACCAAGAGTGATATCCCAATATTCGCGAGTAACGAAGCCCTCTATTTCATGCTCTCGATCGCATATTAACCTCAATGCTACAGATTGCACTCGCCCAGCAGATTTACTTCCGGGGAGTTTACGCCAAAGTACTGGTGATAGAGTAAATCCAACTAACTAATCCAGCGCCCTTCTTGCTTGTTGTGCATCTACTAAATTGCTATCAATATCTCTTGGGGATGCTACAGCTGCCGTTACAGCTTTTTTAGTAATTTCATGAAATACGACGCGCTTAACTAAAGTCCCAGCTTTTAGAGCCTTCTTTTCCTTTAATGCCTCAACAATGTGCCAAGAAATTGCCTCTCCTTCGCGATCCGGATCGGTTGCTAGATATATAGTTTCTGCTTTCTTAGCTAAATCGCATATTGCTTTTACATGAGCTGTAGATTTACTTTCATAGCGAAATCTTCGTCTGGAAGAACGGAACCATTTTTCGATGGCAGATCCCTTATATGTCCAAAGGAAGCTATAACGCTAAAATCACTGCCTAAATATTTATTTATGGTCTTAGCTTTGGCCGGAGATTCCACAATTACAAGCTTCATTATATACCTAAACTATCCTTTAATGAGGGCGAAAATAGCATTTTGCAAACAAAGAGTAAATGA